>DATKWA010000191.1:0-8250 GCA_035529815.1 Occallatibacter sp.
CATCGGCGTCAGGTAGAGCGTCGTTTGCCCTGCATGCTTGGTGGCTCGGCCCACGGCGGCCAGCAGCAACGCCCGGCTGGTAATGGCTTCCATTCTGGCTTCTGGCTTGGCCGCACGGCAGTACCAACTCCACCAGTTGTAAACCAACGCCACGGCACGAGCGCTGGTCTGGCAGCGTTCGATGTCCTGGGTGGTAAATCCGCCCCAACCCCACTGGTTCTTCAACTCGTCGAAGCCGTTCTCGGCATCGGCCCGGTCGCGGTATAACTGTGCCATGGCTTCCAGGGGATAACTACTGTTGGTCACCAGAACCGCGTACTCCCATAGTTCCACGTCCTGGTCCGGAAGCAGTAACTCCATCTGGCCTTCGGCGGAGTTCCTTGTAAGTGCCACATCGGACTTGGCTGCCCGGTGCAGGATCACGACCCGCCGCGACTTATCCCATCCGGCCAGTCGCAAGGTATCTTCCACTGCACTCCAGCCTTGATCCGAAGGGCCAGGTATCGTCCAGTCCTTGCGGGCAAACTGGCGCATCAGCATTTTCTTTACGCCGCTGGTCTGGCGCAGTTTGAAAAGATAAGACTGGACGCGCTCTTCCAGCTCGACGATGAACGGCTCGTTGCCAAACCCGCAGTCCCCACGCACCAATGCGGGAAGCTGCTCCTTGTTCAGGCTATCCAGAACGGCGCTCAATCCAGGACGCGCGTGGGCGGAGGAGTGCTGCTTCCCAGGGCAAACGACGACATCGAGGACCATCCGCAAGTGACTCACGAAGTAAGTGTGCAAGGCGTGGCTGGGGCGGCCCGGCTTGTGCGGGTTATAACTTACCTCCGCGCCGCTCTGCTTGCCATACAAGGTCTTTACAGTCGTATCGATGTCCAATATCCACGGGGTGTCGAGCGCACCCTGCACGCTGACCAGAAGCTGTGGTCGAAGCCAGTTCTGGCTCTGCTCCGCGCTCATCCGTGCCAGCGCTCTGCGCAGTGAGTCTTCACTGACGATCTTGCTCATCCCAAGAATCTGTGGGCTCACCCCGTCGCCCCGCAAGCCGGTGATATGTGAGTAGCGATGGTGACCGGCGAGAATCGACAAAAACCAGGTACCCAATACGTCCCGCTTCTGAGACGCGTTGCCGCTGCTGTAGGTCAGCGGGCAACTGCTAACCCAAGACTCATACAAACCAGCGGTGGCAAGAAACTCCGCGAAAAAGGCCAGTTGCGCATTCGCTGTCGCGCTGGCTTCGTTATCCCAGCGGATATGGATCCGGCCACCAGGCGTCTCGACAGAAAACGATTCCAACTCGGGACTGTAGACGGAAATCTCTGCCTTCTGCGACTCACCCATCGGGTGACACCCCCGTGACGATTAAACCTGCTCCCAGTCTATCGTTCGGGATGTTTTCAACAGTTCAACTGCCGGAAGGAGGCTGATTGCACTTGCCTTTTTTTGTCTGCAAGCTGTTTTGTTCGCTGCCCCGTGGGCCTGCCTGAGCGCCGCGGGTGTAATGTTTTGGCCACGCAAGTAGCAAGCGCTGATGTGGATCGGCACATCGAGCTCCCAATTCAATAGCCGTAGATTGAAAGATCCAAGCTGCCCATAGTCTCGAATCTGAGAATTCGGTTCGATCCTGCGCATCCAGCGATCGATCATATCCGCGTCAGCGAGTTGCTGCTTGAGATCACCAACCTTCCGTAGTCTTAACTGTAAACTGTTGACTTCAAAGCACTCATTGAGAGCGGGTTACGCTCGATTTTCAAGATTAGTCCTCGTAAACCTGCGATCGTACGGATCCACCCCGGCCTTGGATTGGTCCTGAAATACGCCTTAGGCAACTGCGATCTACAACAGAGATTGTTCACGAGATTCGAGTCGCCAGGCCGATTTGGGTCGCTGATCCGGCATCAGCCAACCGGGCCGCGTGAAATGCCGTCGCCCTACTCTCCTGACTTCAACCCCATAGAGAAGCTCTTTTCCCAACTCAAAGCACTGCTCCGCAAAGCCACCAAACGATCCATCGACGCTCTATGGAAGGAAATCGGAGACCTGCTCAATGCCGTTACGCCAGTCGAGTGTTCAAACTACTTCGCCGCATGCGGATATGTAACGCTTAAATCGAAAACGCTCTGGTATCCAGCTTCAAACTCTTCACAACAGTGGCAGGAAGATCGGGATCCGAATTCGGCACTCACACGGAACGACCTTGCGCTTAGAACCCAGGGGGATTTTCCCCGGCAACTGCGGATGCCCGCTCCAATGCCATCCCGGCCTGCGTCAGTGTGGCTTCGTCAAAGTGGCGGCCGATGAGCGTGACGCCATGCGGCACCCGGCGCGGCGGAGAAAACCTTGGCAGGGGATGTTGGGGATCCGGAGCCCAGTCGCTGCGTGCTTCGGAAACTTCAACGAAGCCAGCGCGGAGAGTGAGGGATGGATGTCCGGTGAAATTTGTAATCACCAGCATCTCATCGCGAAGAGAGGGCACCAGAAGGAGATCGACCTCCGAGAAGACACGGGCCATCTCTTGCGCGACCTTGCGCCGCATACGGTCGGTTTGCACAAAATCGACCGCGGAGAGAAATCTGGACTGACGGAAGATATTGGGCCAGGCGTCGGGCACCTGCATCTTCAATTCGTCCAGCCGATGGCTGATGGTCAGCCCTTCAAAGGCGGCAGCGGCCTCAGCAAACAGGATGAGATCGAGCGAGTCATAGGGCCAGTCGGGAATGGAGACGGAAGTGGGGATCATGCCGAGCTTCTTGACCGTCTCCAGAGCAGCGCGATCCACATCGGTTGCAGGACTCTCTTTCATCCAGGCGGGGAAGTATCCGACGCGCAGACCTGCCACATTGGCGTAGGCGTGGAAGTCGAGCGTGCTGGGAACGCTGGCAATGTCGCCCGGATCGGGGCCGGAGATCTTTTCGAGCACCAGCATCGTATCTTCGACACTGCGCGCCATGGGGCCGAGCTTGTCGAGAGACCAGCAGAGTGTCATCGCTCCAGTGCGCGGGACACGTCCGTAGGTTGGACGGAGACCGGTTACGCCGCATCGCATGGACGGGCTGACAATACTGCCTCCCGTCTCGCTTCCGATGGCGAAACCGACAAGCCCAGCCGCAGTGGCCGCGCCCGGTCCGGCGCTTGAACCGGAAGAGCCCTCTTCGAGAAGCCACGGATTCATCGTCTGACCGCCGAACCAGATATCGTTGAGCGCCAGCGCGCCCATGCTCAGCTTGGCCACCAGCACGGCTCCGGCGGCGTTGAGCCGTTCGACGACCACGCTGTCTGTTTCAGGAACGCGGTTTCTGAACGGCTCCGCACCGTAAGTTGTGGGGATATTTTTGGTATCGAGCAGATCCTTGGCGCCCCATGGAATCCCGTGCAGGGAACCGCGATACTTTCCTGCCGCAATTTCCGCATCGGCCTTGCGTGCCTGTTCCAGCCCATGGTCTCGAGTGGGTGTGATGACGCAGCGCAACTGGGGATTGAAGCGTTCGATGCGATCGAGATAGATCTGCGTTAACCGCTCCGATGTGAGCTGACGGCCCTGGATCCAGCGCGAAAGCCTTGTAACGGGGGCGAAGGCGATGCCCTCGTCGCTGGAAGGCAGGGGCAGGTCGAGATTCGGGCTGCGCACAAATTCGTTTCGCGCAGGGCGGTTGGATTTTTGCGCCAAAGCTTCTGGGAGCGAAGGATTCCACTGTGTTGCCGGCGGCAGGGTCGACTCGAGTGCGAGCTTGCGCGGACCTGTGCGCCGCTCATAGACGGGAGCTATCTGTATGCGCCAGTTGCTTGCGGCCTCGGCGCAATGTGCGCTGGTCATTTCCACGTCTACCAGCTTTTCCGCCTCAACAAAGGTTGCAGGCGACACCTCCGGCCCAACGGGCGAGGCCGTGCCAAAGGCTGGCGGAGCGCCGGGAGGCAAATCGGAACTCTGCCCCGCTGGGGTTTGGGCGTGGGCATCTATTGCTGCGCCCAACAATCCGATGGAGCCATAAGTCAAGAATTCTCTGCGTGACCGTGCCATGATCGTTCCTTTCGTATCTGTGAGCTTTGCAACGTCGGGATCGAAAACCCCAGCTGGGCTCAATAGGCAAGCGCGACTGCATCGGCGCGCATTTCGCTGCCCGCGGCGTAGACGCGATCCGTGCCCTGCATCCTGTTTTCGATACATTCGTAACGTCCGAATCCGCCATCGCTTGCAGCCATCGGCCAACCCATATCGGCGAGGGCTTTGTGGGTGTCCGCGGGAACGCCGGTTTCAAGACGAAGAATGCCTCGCGGCGTAAGATGCGGCGGATCTTCTCCCATGGTCTGCGACGATCCCTCGTGATGCCAGCGTGGGCTATCGGCGGCCGCCTGCACATCCAGCCCGTAGTCCACTCGATTCACAACGATCTGGGTCTGACCCTGCGGTTGCATATCTCCGCCCATTACGCCGAACGAGAGCCACGGCACACCATCCCTCGACGCGAAGCCGGGAATGATGGTCTGGAATGGACGCTTGCCTGGAGCGTAGATGTTGGGGTGTCCGTCCTGCAGGGAGAACAGCTCGCCTCGATCCTGAAACATGAAGCCGAGACCGTCGGCTACCAGGCCCGAGCCCATGCCGCGGAAGTTTGACTGAATCATCGACACCATCATGCCGTCCTTGTCGGCCATGGAAAAATACGTTGTGTCGCCGTGGCTTGGAGCCTGGCCTGGATACACCGTCTCCAGGATGCGATCCAGACGAATAAGCTGCGCGCGCTGTTTGGCGTATTCCTTCGAGTTGAGCCAGTCAATGGGAATCTCTGCAAAATGCGGATCGGCATAGAAGTGGGCGCGGTCCTCGTAGGCCAGCCGCTTGGCCTCGATCTGGACATGCAGCGACTGCACAGACTGAAAGCCAAATTCACGCAAATCGAATTGCTCGATGATATTCAGCATTTGCAAGGTAGCTAGGCCCTGCGTGTTGGCGCCCATGGCGTATACGTCGACGCCGCGATATTTTGTGACCAGCGGCTCGACCCACTCGGCGTGATGGTCGTGGAGATCCTGCGCGGAAAGCCAGCCGCCGATGCGCTTGAAATACGCGTCGATGGTTTTGGCTATTGGCCCGTCGTAAAAGGCGTCGCGGCCGCCCTCGGCGATCATGCGATAGGTGCGCGCCAGATCGGGATTGCGCCGCACGTCGTATTCGCCGGGCATTTTTCCGCCCGGCATGTAGGTTGCCATGGCGTTGGCCGTCTCCTCCACGCCGTTCCCAGGGCGCAGAAACGCCGCCATGTTGCGTTTGATGTAGTACCCAATGATCTGAGGCGCAGGATCGCCGGCCTCGCAGTAATGAATGGCAGGCTCAAAGAGCTCTGCCCACTTCAGCTTCCCGTAGCGCTGATGCAGCGTCCACCAACCGTCGAGGGCGCCCGGCGTAGAGACTGAAATCGCTCCCAGCGGCGGAATGACTCCGTTCTTTGCGCGCGAACGCACCGTGACGAGTGAAAGTGATTTGGGGGAACGGCCCGAACTCGCCATGCCTTCCAGTTTGCCGGCTTTGGGGTCCCAGACAAAGGCGAAGCAGTCGCCGCCGAGTCCAGAGCTGACTGGTTCGACGAAGCCGAGAAGGGCGTTGGCGGCAATGGCGGCGTCTACGGCCGAACCGCCGCGCTTGAGCATTTCAATGGCGGTCTGCGTGGCGAGTGGATGCGCAGTGCCGGCAGCTCCGGAACACCCCAGCGCAGGCGAGCGTGTCGCAAAGCTCGATCCCGCCGGCCTGTCTCCCGCATGCACATCGGGGCGAAGGAACCGATCGTCGCTTGGAGCCTGAAACTTGGGAAGATTCGAGGTGGGCGCGCTAGCCGGCGTCTGGGCCGAAACAGCGGAGCCCGCTGCGGCCAGGGGAAGTGTTTGAAGAAACGTGCGACGGCGCATGGCAATCTCCTTCGGATCGTGGAGTCTTTCCCGTTCAGTCCATCCTGACCTAGGCTAACTCCAGTTGCGTTGATGGTTGAAAAAAGGCTTCTCTTTTCTACACGGCCCTCGATGTTTCGGCCTGCAGAGACTGCAGCAATGAATCGCGGACAAGCAGAATGTGATCGCGCATGGCTTCCTGGGCCCGCTCTCGATTTCCGTCTCTCAGAGCGCAGTAAATTCTGCTGTGGCTGTCGGGAGAGATCGAAGCCGAAATTCGATACGTCTTCGACCGGCACAGAATGCTCTTCTGGTTGATGTTCTCAATGATGCGGCGGAGCTCGTCGTTGGCGGTTGCCGCGGCAATGAGGTTATGGAACCGGATGTCCTCCTCGATATAAGCCATCAAACAATCGGAATCGAGGTTGCGCCGCGTGCGATCGATGCTCTCCGCAAGTTCGTCAAGAAAAGCTGGCGTGATCCTGGCAAGGCCTACGGCGTGAACTTCGAGAAGTTCGCGGACAGTAAACAGATCCTCGGCATCTTTGAGGGAGAATCTGCGCACATGCGCGCCGCGCCGCGACTCGATCGAGACAAGACCTTCGCTCTCGAGACGGTTCAATGCTTCGCGAACCGGCGACTTGCTGATGCCGAGTTGGGTTGCAAGAATCTCCTCTGTCAATTTCGAGCCCTCGCCGAGCGAGCCATCGAGAATGCTTTGCTTGACGTGGAGGTAGGCGAGTTCGGTCAGGTTGGGGTATTTGGGGATCTTCAACATAGCGTAATCTGCAGGAATTCTACATTGCGAGAGAGACATCGCCATCGTCATTTTTAGACAAAACAAACAAGCGCATCGATGGAAAATCGACAGAGCGCGCGTCCCCCCGAAATAGCACTTCCTTGGAACGCGCGCCTGCGAATGCGCTTGGCGGCTAGAAGACAAACTTGGCGCTGATCTGCAGTTGCCGCGAGGAGCCACCGTCGCTGGTGGCGAAGCGGGTTGAGGATATCTGGCCAAAGGTCGACGACTGAACATTGCCCGGCGGCTGGCCGAAGTTGGAGTGGTTGAGAATGTCGAACGCATCGGCGCGCAGAATGAAGGTGAGCCCTTCAAGGACCTTCGTGTCCTTCTCTCCGGACAGATCGATATCCGCGAACCCGGGTCCCGTGAAGGAGAGGTGGTCCCGGTTGTTCGGAAAGCCAGGCACCACGGTCGCTTTCCGCCATAGGGCCAGAACGCCAGACTTGGCCCCATCACGAGGACTCATCGGCGACATGTTCAGAAGCGCCGAGAATTTCTGACCGGCAACCTCTTCCAAGGAAGTTGCCGGTACTCCACGGAACGACTCGGTATGAGCCGGCGAAGCTCGACGCACGCGTCGTTCATAATCCCCTTTCAGAAATCCTGGCATGGAGTTCCCACCTCTTCTATGGAAAGCATGTTCTGCAAAACTATTCATGATGCATCGCTTGATGAGCGTAGAAGAGCATCAGTGGCTCAGGAACAATACCCTGGGTTCGGTGAATCACCGTGCCCGAGGCCGCAATGTAAAACGAAGTTGGAAGCACGGATACTCCACCAAAGGCGGCATCAAGCGCCGGTGAATCTCGAACAAGCAGATATGTGACGCCGCGACGCTGCATGAACCGCAAGGCATTCTCATCCTCGCTCGGATCGGCTACCACGCCGAGGACGACAAGGTTCCCCGCTTCGCGATCTTGAACTCTCTGCAGCCAGGGAATTTCGAGACGGCACGGAGGACACCATGGGGCCCAGAAATTGACGAGCGCAGATTTCCCTTTGAGCATGCTCGACTGGACAGGCGTTCCGTCCAGTTGCACTAAATTGAGCCTCTGTAACTCAATCCTCTTGATCGGTTGCCCTCTAAACAAAGGCGCAACTCGCAGGACAATGAGAATCAGAGCGGCAAACAGCAGCACCCTGGTGAGCCATTGGTTGAGTACTCGATACCATAGCGTGGCCCGAGGGCTAGCTTTTATCGCTTGAGTCATTTCGCTCCCCATGAGTCCTCTATGGTTCTGTTCTACTTGCTGGAATTGCTGGAGACTATCTGGTCTACCGGAATTGCATTTACCCAGCCGTACACATTCGAGACGTATAGGGTACCGCCGACGATGACTGGCGACGATGGGCCGAACGAGCCGCCTATGTGCTTCTGGCCAAGCAGTTTTCCATCGGAGACGCGGATCGCCGCGATATCCCCGGTGTGATAGGGAAGATACGCAACTCCGTTAAGGATTGCCGCACCGGCACGTATCTGGCTGCCCAGGTGGACACTCCATAGTTCGCGACCCGTCTTGAGATCAAAAGCGTGGTAATTACCGCTGACCGGGCTGCCTTCGTAG
>DATKWA010000192.1:0-5752 GCA_035529815.1 Occallatibacter sp.
CGGATGAGTTGTGGAGCAAGATTGAGGGGCTGATTCCCCAGCCTGGGCGGCAGCCTGTCCGCCGCTACAAGCGCAAGCCGGGAGCGGGGCGCCAGCCGATGCCGGCGCGACAGGTATTTGCCGCGATTGTGTATGTTCTTCGCACCGGCTGCCAGTGGAAAGCTCTTCCACGCCAGTACGGTTCTGCCAGTGCGGTGCATAAGTACTTTTCAGATGTGGCACGGGGCTGGATTTTCCATAAACTCTGGGAGGCTGGCCTGGCCGAGTATGACGGCATGCATGGCATTGCCTGGCAGTGGCAGGCAGCCGACGGGACGATGGGAAAAGCTCCGCTGGCAACCGAAGCGTCGGTCGGGTTCCGAC
This sequence comes from Occallatibacter sp., assembly GCA_035529815.1. GTDB lineage: Bacteria > Acidobacteriota > Terriglobia > Terriglobales > Acidobacteriaceae > Telmatobacter. The sequence continues at coordinate 364 of DATKWA010000192.1, forward strand.
CGACAGGAAAAAAAAGGCGCAAGCGCAGTCTGCTTGTGGACGGGCGTAGAGTCCCGCTGTCGATCGCCGTCAGCGGCGCCAACGTGCACGACTCGAAGCTTCTGGATCGGACCCTGGCTCAGATCGTGGCGCCACGTCCTCAGGCCACGTGGAGTAACCAGCAGTATCTCTGCCTGGACGCAGGCTATGTGGGTTATCCGTCAGCAAAATCGCTCGCAAACACGGCTATTACCTGCGTGTGAAATCGCGCACCGAGGAGCGGCTGATCAAGTATCGGCACCCAGATTCGAAACCCCGTCGCTGGGTGGTGAAACGACCCCACTCCTGGCTCAACCGCTACCGCAAATTGCTGGTCAGCTTCGAAAGGACGGAATCCAGTTACACAACCCTATTGCAATTGGCCGCTGCCCTGACCTGCTGGAGGCAAACTATTACTATTTGCGGATAAGTTCTATGACTTCAGGGGATTAATCCAGACAGTTTGGTATAAACGGCTGGTGTGAATGGAGTTGTGACTGGTTGGGCATGTACGTCGGTTCTTCGCTGACCAATCTCAATCCATATCTGTGCCGAGCCAAGATGCTTGCACGAGTAGAGTCTTCAAACTCCGACCGGCCTGGCATCCATACCCAACGCCTCCAACGGGCAGACGATGATCCAAGCATTCTTTACAACTCCCGTGACAGCGATCACAGTGTTTCCTGTCCCTACATGGCAACATGGCCAATAAGGAAATCATATTAACTCATGGGAAATCGCAACACCTTCGTGAAACAGGCAAAGATGCTCAAGGCTCTTGCCCATGAATCCCGCCTCATGATTGTGGATCGGCTGAGCCGGGGGGAGTGCTCGGTTGGAGAACTGAGAGATCTTACCGGCGGGGATCTGTCGACCGTTTCGAAACACCTGGCATTGCTTCGCGCCCATGGCATCGTTGAGGACAGACGCGAGGGAACTACGGTTTATTACCGGCTTTTGACGCCTTGTGTCTGCAACTTCTTCACTTGCGCAACGCAGGTTCTAAAGGAGAGAACGAGATGATCGCGCAAGCAGAAGCGTTGAGCTGCGATTGCAGATCCACACTGAACGATCGGGCGATAAGCCGACCGATCCGCCGCTTTGCCGCGCGGCTCGCGGTCTTTTTCGTTGTTGCATCCCTGAGTGCTACGCAGGCCTCGCTAGCGCAGCAGCGGGTGCAGGAGGAGGACTTTTATCCTGCTTGGGCTGCTCAGGCGCGCTATCTTCAACCACTTATGGTTTTGGATACCGACAGCGCACTGGGCAGGCGCAATCTCTATTCCAAGCCGATCACGCTGAAAGATATGGCGCGGATGCACGGTCATCTTTGCGATGGGCTCGTGACGGCGTGGGTGGAGTTGAGTGCTGCATTGCGGCAGTTGTTTCCTGATGGTGTTGTGGACCGGACGGATGTAAGAACGGTTTCGAAGAATGGACCCTGCTGGGCCGATGCGGGCGCGTGGATGACGGGCGCGCGCGTCAATCAAGGGACGCTGATCCTTGATAATTCGGTTGGCGACGGCTTCATTGTGCAGCGCATCTCGACGGGCGCCGCAGTGCGGGTTTCCCTGCAGCCGGGCGTCTATCCCGCGAATCTTGCGACGCTGGAGCAGTCGATTCGCTCCCGCCGCGCGCGCGGCGAAGCCGTTGCGCCCGCTGATATCGACCGTTTCGAGCATGACGCCAATGAATACAGCCGCAAGCTGCTGAACACGCCGCCAGAGCGGGCTTTGCTCGTGGAACGACTCACCGGCTACCACTTCCCTGACCGTAGCCAAAACCCGCTATCGCCACGCAGTGACATCATCAACCGCGCCGCGCCGCGTAGCAGCACCGGCGCGGATGACGGGACAAAATAGCGATAAACCAGACGAATCCAATGCAGGTTTTGCAGGTGAAGGTGAGCAATGGCAATCCAGGCAAGCGCCCCGTGTGACATGAAGGCCGGGAAGAGGCAGAAGGGGACGCGGGATTCCGTCCTTCGCAGCGCTGTTTTGATCGCGTTCGGCCTCGTGGCGTGGTGGACCATCTACCAACGGCTGAGCGCATTCGCTGACTGGTTCGCATTTTCAGTTCTTCACTTTTCCCCGCTCTCGCATCTGGGCTCCGCGGTCCAGTTCATGGTCTTTGAAACGCCGAAAGTTTTGATGCTGCTGCTACTGGTGGTCTTTGGCGTGGGGATTGTCCGGTCGTTCTTCACTCCGCAGCACACGCGCGCCATTCTTGCCGGTAAGCGCGAGTCGGTGGGCAACGTGCTTGCGGCCTTGCTCGGCGTCGTCACACCCTTCTGCTCCTGCTCTGCGGTGCCCTTGTTCATCGGTTTTGTGACCACCGGCGTACCGCTGGGCGTCACCTTCTCCTTTCTCATTGCGGCTCCAATGATCAATGAGGTTGCACTCGTGCTGCTCTTCGGGCTCTTCGGCTGGCAGGTGGCCGTCATTTACGCCGGTACGGGGCTGCTGATTGCGATGATCGCCGGCTGGACGATTGGCCGCCTGAAGATGGAACGCTATGTCGAACCGTGGGTCTACGCGGCGCAGATGGGCGACAGCGCGGACGAGGAATTGCAGCTTAACTGGGCTGAGCGAATCCATCTTGGCCGCGAGGCGGTGCGTGACATTGTCGGCAAGGTGTGGCCTTACGTGATCGCAGGAATCGCCGTCGGCGCGGGCATCCATGGCTACGTGCCGCGGAACTTCATGGCGCACATCATGGGCAAGGGCACGTGGTGGTCGGTCCCGCTAGCGGTGCTGATCGGCATTCCCATGTACTCGAATGCCGCAGGAATCATTCCCATCGTACAGGCGCTGCTGCAGAAGGGTGCGGCGCTCGGCACAGTGCTTGCCTTCATGATGTCCGTCATCGGTCTGTCATTCCCAGAGACCATCATCCTGCGCAAGGTGCTTCGTCCGCAGTTGATCGTGGCTTTTGTGGGCGTCGTGGCGGTAGGAATTCTGATCGTCGGCTATCTGTTCAACCTTTTGATGTAAAGGCAAGGATCGGAGAAGAAAACATGAAGACATTTCAAATACTCGGACCAGGATGCGCAAACTGCGTGCGGCTTGCACACAACACTGAAGCAGCGGCCAAGGAACTGGGCATGGAATTCACGATTGAAAAGGTGACGGACTTTCAGGCGATTGCGCGCGCAGGCGTGATGAAGACTCCGGCATTGATCGTGGACGGCCAGCTAAAACTCTATGGACGTGTGCCGAGTGTCGAGGAAATCAAGACCATTCTCGCTTGAAAGGAACGCGCCATGATTCGAGGCGCTGCGGAAGCGATCAGAACGATTTTGCATTGTGACGACATCCGCTTGTCGCGCGGGTTATCCGATGCCGCAAGGGGAAATGATTTGTACCGGTGGAGTAAAACGACAATGCTTCCAGTCAAGAGAAACCCTGATAGCCCGACGAGTAAACAGGTTGCCGTTCACTTGACGTTCCGCTCCCTGGCGCTCTCCATATCCCTGCTCGTGATTTGTGGGGGAGTGACTCTCAATGCAGTGCCCTCGATGGCCGAGGATTTGCAAGCAGTCTACCAACAGGCGGCTTCTACGTCTCCGGCGATTGCCCAGGCGCGCGCTCAGTTAGATGCAGACTTGGCAGGCAAACCTCTGGCGCGCGCGGCGCTGCTTCCCCACATCAATGCCGATGCGAGTGGAGGCATGAACACAGCCCGCGTAACAGGCTTTGGCTCTCAAACAATTTCCACCGGGTATCATTCAGACGTCTTCAGCGCCAGCCTGACAGAATCCATCTTCGACGGCCAGGCGTACACGGCGATGAAGCAGTCGGACAGCCGCATTCTGGCCAGCAAAGCTGCTCTTGCGTATGCGCAACAGGTGGTCGCGCTGGAGGTCACGCAGGCGTACTTTGGCGTCTTGCAGGCGCAGGCCAACCAGCGTGTGGCCCAGCAGCAAATGGACCTGCTACAAAGCATCGACAAGCAGACCAGAGCAAGCCTGCAAGTTGGCAGCGGAGACATTATCTCCGTACAGGAGGTGCAGGCGCAGTTGGACGCCGCAGGGGCCGACCTGATCACGGCGAAGAATGCTGTCACGATAGCGAAGAGCCAGTTGGAGCGCCTGACGCACCAGCCGGTGGAAGCACTGCAGGACATCACAACTTTGCAGCCAACTGGTCCGCAACCGGACACGATAGGGCCGTGGCTTGAGGCGGCGCTCAAGAACCAGCCGCTTCTTCAGCAGGCCCAGGCCACATGGAAAGTTTCTGAGCAACAGGTGCAGTATGCCAAGCGGGCGCGATGGCCCACGTTGACTCTAAGCGGAATCGGCCAGCACGCTGCGGGGATGCTCGTTCCGCCTGTGGCGATCGACCAGGTTGGCGCCTCACTGAACTTGTCCATTCCGATTTATGAAGGTGGACGCACGCGAGCGGGAATTCATCAGGCAGAGGCCCTTTCCAAGGCAAGTCGCGCAAGCGTCGCCAATATTCAGGACCAGATCAAACTGGATACGCAAACAGCATTCCTCGATCTGCAAAACAGCGTCGCACAGTTCCGCGCCGCGCAGCAATTCGTCACTTCCGCCAAGGTATCCATGGATGGCACGCGAAAGGGCTATGAAATCGGGAGCCGCTCCATCATTGACTTGCTGACGGCAACGACGAACTATGCCGCCGCACAGCGCAATTACTATCTTGCTCTCTACACACAACTGGTCGCACGAACACAACTGAAGGCAGCAGCGGGAGTTCTGACTCCGGCGGACATTGAGGCCATCAATACGCTGCTCGATAGCAGTCCTTCACAGTAAGCAATTCGAAGGTTTCGTTGGGAGAAGATCCATGGTTTCAGTCAAAAAACGCATTTTCACTCTGACAGTTCTGGTTCTTCTTATTGTCGCGGGTTTCCTCGGTTGGCGCTGGCTTCAGAAGACACATGCTCCCAGTGATGCCATCACGCTCTATGGCAACGTAGACATTCGCCAAGTACAACTTGCCTTCAACGACAGTGAGCGTGTTGAAAAGCTGCTCGTGGATGAAGGCAGTGCTGTTCATATCGGGCAGCTTGTAGCCCAACTGGTTCCACAGCGATTTCTGGATGCGCAGTTGCAAAGCCAGTCGACTGTGGCAGCTCAACAGCAGGTTGTTGCGCGCCTTATGGCTGGGAGCCGTCCAGAGGAGATTACACGAGCACGGGCGGATGTGGCAGCTGCGCAGGCAGATGTCGCCGCTGCACAAGCCAATGTGACGCATGCAGAGCTGCTCTATCGCCGCCAGCAGACCCTGGCAAAACAGCAATACGTATCGTTGCAGGTTCGGGATGATGCCGAACGCTCCTACCGGGCCGAGCAGGCCAACTTAGCCGCCAAGCGGCAGGCATTAGTGGCCAAGCAGCAAGTCCTGCA
>DATKWA010000193.1:0-20437 GCA_035529815.1 Occallatibacter sp.
CTGACCATGGAAACCCTCGGTCCCAAACTCTCCGACGCGTACTCCCCCGAGCAGATTGAAGCCCTGCGCGCCGAGATGGTGCCGTACTCCCAGGCCACTCCGGTGCGCTTCCAACACCACGGCCAGACACTTTCCATCCACTCCGGCCACCTGCGGCCGAGAGGCATCAACGTGATCCATCAGAACGTGTATTGGAACTTCACTAAGGAAACGGCCAAGAAGATCGCCGCCGCCTTGAATGTCAACGCTGTCTTCTCTGAATAAGGAGAGATGTATGGTCTGCAGATTCTGCGGAGGGCATCCCTTTCATTCCCCGGACTGTCTGCTGCTTGAGCCTCCGGTCAACGCTCCGATTCTGTTCTGCTCCGCTTGCGGCCATCTCCTGGTCGGCGCAGCCTACACCCGCGCCACCGCGGGCTGCAACATTCCGGATTGTGGCATCTGTGATTCTTGCGCCAGAAACTGGAACTCTCCACTGAGCGCAACAGACCTGCCCGAGCCCAGTCTATGCACCATCAACGGTGAGCCAGTTCTATTGTCCGCGTTTGCGGTGATGGCTTGCGAGTTCATCGACCCCTATCAGAACGGTGCTCTCCGCCCCGATCCAGAATCGACTGGTTCGACCTATACCCAGCCCACCGGAGCCAGAAAGTAGGAGATCCCAATGGAAAATCCAGCGACCCGTAATGGCCGCCGCACATACTTGGCCGACACAATCCTCAAGGCTGCCGGCTGGCTTCTTGAAAACGGCTATAAGGTGCCGGAGCAACCGCTGCGCTTCTTCGCCGTTGAGAGGTCGAGCGGCGACATCATGTGGGTATACGAAGCCGATACGCTCCAGTCTCTCGCCAAAAACATTGAAGAGAGCGAAACTGTGGGCGTCGACCAAGTCGACGTGTATGACCTGGACCGTCCGGGAGTCCAGTTCATCCCCGAGCGGAAGATTGTCGCGTTCTTCCGCTCCGACGAGCGCGTTGAAGTTGCGGAGTCACAGCGGCTTCCAGCCCGGCAGGTGGCGTTGGACTTTGTGAGCCGCGTTGAAGCAATTCTCACACGCAGCCCCTATTACCCAGCCGACTATCGCCAGCGCGCGGAGGAGATCGCTGCTCTCAGTAAGCACGTGAGCGTGGCCCCTCAACTGGCCGATCCGTGGGAAGAACACCCCGGCTACCCGATGTCCGACTGGCGGTACGAGGTTGCCAACGAAGACACGGTCTGCGGCTATCAGGATTGGGTCAGAGCCAAGCTGGATGAGTAGCAGCCCCGTGGCCTGCCCCCAGGACACAGGCACCGGGCCTCCGGCCTCGATCTACCTCCACCGCTACTGCTGCACCAGTCGTCGATGCCCTGGCCCGGCACTCCTCTAAACCGACCTTCTTCCCCCACCTTCGAAACGCGAGTAATCCATGACCCCTTCTGACCTTATCGAAGCGCTCAACTGCGCGCTTTGCGAACACATCCCCGTGCACATTTGGGGCGCACCCGGCGTCGGCAAATCCGACATTGTCCGCGACCTGGCCGTTGCGCGGAACGTCAACTTCATTGACCTGCGCGCCGTTCTGCTCGACCCCGTCGACCTGCGCGGCCTTCCCTGCATCGACGGTGACACCACCAGGTGGCTCGTGCCCAACTTCCTGCCCCGTGAGGGAAAGGGCATCCTCTTCCTCGACGAGTTGACCTCGGCGCCGCAGATGGTCCAGGCCGCTTGCTACCAGCTGGTGCTCGACCGGCGGTTGGGCGACTATGTCCTGCCCAATGGCTGGGACATCATGGCGGCCGGCAATCCACCCTCCGAGCGCGGGGTCCACTTCGCAATGCCCTACCCCCTTCGTGCTCGCTTCCAGCACCTCTTTTTGGAACCTACAATGCCGGACTGGTGCAGCTGGGCCATTGTCCACAAGATCCTGGCCCAGGTCATCGCCTTCCTGCGCTTCCGACCCAATCTGCTGCTGGTCCCCGACCGCTCCGCCGATGCATACGCCTGGCCGAATCCGCGCGCCTGGGCCATGACCTCGCGCATCCTCCAAGGGTGGTTTGCCCGTCATACCACCCTCGACGACCTACTCCTCCACATGCTCAACGGAGTGCTGGGAGACGGCGCCGCCGCAGAGTTCTTTTCCTTCCTGCACTTGCTGCATGACCTTCCCTCCACCGATGAGATTCTGCTCAACCCCACGACGACAAAGATTCCGGATGACCCATCCGCATCCATTGCCGTCGCTACCGCCCTGGGCCGGGTCATCAACGACCGGAATATTGGCCAGGCTGGCCAGTATCTCTTTCGGATGGAGCCCGAGTACTGCGTACTCGCCATGCGCGACGCCGCATTGCGCGATAGCGCCATCACCAAGACGTCAACCTTTATCGATTTCAGTGTCCGGTTTGCCGGTGTGGTGGCCTGAAGGCCGCTACCCGGCATCCGCCAAGGAGTTATAGCCATGGACCTTTCCACCAAGGCAATGCTTGCTGCCGTCCACATCAGCCTCTGGGCCGCCCGCAAGCACGACCGCAAGGCCAGCCGCGACGTTGCCACTCTGAACAACGCCAACGAACAGGCCGGGCGCTACAACAAGCGTCTGTTCTGCGAAGCGCCCAAGCTCGACGAAATTCAGACCATCGCCGGCCGCATTCGCAACTACTTCTACCGCGTCACCCTTCCCTGGAGCGACGAGGGACTACGCATCCTGCCTGCGGAGCTCTACTTTGAGTTTCAGGCGCAGATGCGCGACTTCGCGACCGAGTTCCGTTATGCCGTCGACGAGTTTCTGGATGCCTACGACTCCTATGTCAAGGAGGCGCAGCCCATGCTCGGGAACTTGTTCCGCCTCAAGGACTATCCATCCGCCGAGAAGTTGAAGGAGAAATTTGCTTTCCGGCCGGAGATTCTCCCGATCCCGACCGGCGACGATTTCCGCGTCAACTTGTCGGAGGACGAACAAGCTCGCATTGCCCGCGATATCGACGCTTCTACCCGCACGGCGATCGGAGACGGCATGCGCGACCTCTGGACACGTCTCTATGTCGTGACAAATCACATGGCAAGCCGGCTGGCCGATCCGGAGGCCCGCTTCCACGGCACGCTGGTCTCGAATGTCAGCGACCTCGTAGAGCTGTTGCCTCGGCTCAACATCGTTGGCGACCCGCACCTGGCCTCCCTTACCGAGCAGGTGCGTAAGCAGCTGTGCCAACATTCCGCTGACTTGCTGCGCAACAGCCCGACAACCCGGCTCGAGACCGCTGCCAGCGCCGCTGCGATCGCGCGCACCATCGCCGGCGTCCTGGCCATCGAGCAAACGCCCGCGGAGCCGCCGCAGACCGAGGCGGCCGGCTCGGCGCCGCTTTTCGAAACTCCCGCCAGCACCGAGGAGTCCATCGAGAACGAGACCTCCTCGATTCTGGACCACATGGCCGCGTACATGGGCGTTCCAGCCTGACCCCAACAGCCGTTCGCCGCCGCTTCGACCACAGTATCGTGCGGCGGCGAGTTCGACGGAGCGCCAATTCAAGTAGTTGGCACCTACTCGCAGGGCATGCCGCAGGGAGTGTCACCCGTGAAACTGAAAGCACTTGACCTAATCCGGAAAGCCAGAACCGTGCTTCTGCTCGACCATCCCTTCTTCGGAGCACTCATTTTCCGGCTCGCACCGGTCTCCGCTCCCAGCATCCCCACCATGGCGACTGACGGCAAGAGCCTCTTCTACAATCCAGCCTTTGTAGAGGAGTTGCCGCCCGACCAACTGGTAGGCGTGCTGGCCCACGAAGTCATGCACCCCGCCCTCCAGCATCACACCCGGCGCGGCAACCGCAACCCCGGACGATGGAATGAGGCGGCCGACTACGCCATCAATTCCCTGGTACTCAAGGCCGGCCTGGCGCTGCCGAAAGACGTTCTGGACGATTACCGCTACCACAACCTCAGTGCAGAGCAGATCTACAACAGGCTCGAAGAGGAAGCGTCTGAGAATTCGTCGAACTCCGGCGCCCCTCAATCGTCGGGATCGACAGGTGACTCAGACTCGTCCAGTGGGAGCCAATCGAGCCTGCCAGATCCCGGCGGGAACCAGATCCCTCAGCCGCCCAGGACGCCGGGCGGATTCGGCCAGATTCTGGACGCCCCGAATCCTGAGGCTCCCGGCCAGCCCCTGTCCGATGCCCAGCGTACCGCTGCCGAGACTGAATGGCGCGCCGCGGTGCATCAGGCCGCGGCCGTCGCACGCATGGCAGGCAAGATGCCAGCCGGCGTGGACCGCGCTCTCGAACAGACGGCGGCGGCCACGGTCGATTGGAGGGACCGGTTCAAGCGCTCGGTCTCGGCCACGATCCCAAACGATTACTCATGGATGCGCCCCAATCGCCGCTTCATTCACGCCGGTCTCTACCTGCCCGGCATCAGCCGGGAAGGCGTCGGCGAATTGGTGGTGTCCATCGACTGCTCCGGATCCATCAGCGAGCGGCAGCTGGGCCAGTTTGCGGGCGAGGTCAATGCCCTGATTGAAGAGCACAGGCCCGAGAAGGTCCACCTGCTCTACTTCGACACGCTCATCCACCGCCATGACATCTATTCCTGCGGCGAGCAGGTGGTACTCATGCCGGTGGGCGGCGGCGGCACGGAGTTCGCCCCGATCTTCGAGCACATCGACCAGAACGGACTCATCCCGCACGCGCTGGTCATCCTCACCGACCTGTACGGCCCAGTCCCGGACCGGGAACCACACTACCCTGTCATCTGGGTGTGTACCAGTTCACAAGTCGCCCCGTTTGGCGAAACGATCTCTGTCGACGCGGCCTGAAAGCAGCCGACCGATTCCCCAATACAACTCAGCCAGGGCGGGCACAGTCCGTCCGCCCTTGCACTTACACTTCAGGACAACAAAGGCCACCGCCTACCAGCGGCAGGAAGAATGCATTGCCTGGAGGCCGGAACCACCAACAAAATGATGTGGCGCGCATCTAACTTTGTTCCCTCTGTCCTTTACTCCCTTTACTCACTTGTAAGCCGTGCCATACTGCTGGCGTAGACTTCCGGCCAAGGCGGGGGAGAGGAGGCACGATGGAAGCAATACTACAGCCGGCAGAGTTCGACGTTCCCATGGAGCAGATCGTCGCGGATTACAGCATTCTGCAACCTGTAGCCGAGCCCGAGGATGAGGTCCTTACCTACGAAGTGGTCACGGCTCTCGACGCGACCCGAGACCAAGATATTGTGGTCGACCCCTACGACCCCAACCACGCGTTCGTCCCCGAGGATATCGACTAAACGGCTGCCCCAGCCGCATCCTCGGGGTTCCCCCTGCAGTTGCCCCGCACAAAGGTACAGTATTTTTTGCAACTTTGTGCGTTTTTTGCTTTTCTAGACTTCCTTCTCAGACTGAGCCGCGCTACCGTTGGCTCAATGCACTGTGCGACGACAGAGTCCGTCCCCACCACACAGCTGCTAGACCCCGCGCGCATTACCCCGCTGATGGTTGCCGAGTACATGCTGTGGTTCGTGAACAGCGCGGACTTTTGTCTGCAAAATTCCTTTCTGTTGCCTGCAGACCGTGACGCATGCCACTATTTGCGCGTCAAGGTTCCTCTCTCGCCCGTCCACATTGAGCGCCACCTGGGTGGCCAGAACACGATTGGCATCTACGCGCTGAACCCCGACTCCAGTTGCGGCAAGTGGTTTGCCCTCGACGGCGACTACCCCGGTGCAGAAGAACACCTCGAAACGATCGCCAGGGAAATGAAAGAGGATGGCCTGTCCCCCGCGCTCGAACAGTCGCGGCGCGGCGGCCACCTCTGGGTGCTTTCGAGTGACCCAATCCCCGCTCGTCTCAGCCGCATCTACCTCTATTCGCTCCTCGACCGCTTAGGCTACGCTATTCAAGGAGCGCGCGGCTTCAAGGAAGGACTCGAGATTTTTCCCAAGCAGGAAGTTCTCGCACCAGGGCAGGTAGGCAACGGGATGCGCGGACCGCTCGGCGTGCACCGCAAGGTCATGCAACGGTTCTGGTTTCGTGATGCCGAGCCGGAGATCGAAACGCAGTTTGCCTACCTGCGGCGGTTGCCCAGGTGTTCGCGCCGGATGATCGACACGCTCACCTATGGCATGGATATGCCGGAAGACCTGATTCCCGCACCCATCCCAGTGCGCATCGGGCCGCCTCCAAAGGGACAGTTCGATATCCGCTTTTACATTGATGCCCCACGCCGCAAGTACAGGACTAAAGACGGGCCCTCATATCACGTCCAGTGTCCCTCGTGCGCCGCCGCCGGTCTCGATAAAGGCCGCGACAACCTTCACGTTACCGAGCAGGCCGCTGGTCCGCCGGTGTTTTACTGCTTTGCCCGATGCAGCGGCCTCGACATCATTGCAGCCTGTCACCGGCGCGCCGGCACCTACTCCGGCCGCAGATCGGAGTAGCCATGCCTCCTCTTTCTACCGCCGCCCGGCCCACTACCCGGACCGCGCCGCCCGGCTTCGGTTTGGGCCTGGCGCCTTATGAGTTGGCAGCCCTCAAGAACAACGCCATCTTTACCAACAGCCGCGTTGTCACCGTGCGCCAATCCAGCGGACGCCAACTGCTGCGCGGCGAGGAATCCGGCGGCGCCGGTCCCACTGTAGGCCACTATGTCGGCTACGCCCCGCTCGACGGCTATCCCTTCCAAGTTGTCCAGCCCGTGGCCGCCCTCGCGCCCGGCGCGCAGCACCGGCGCGTCTTCGGCACCGCCCTGGTACGCTTCGAGGTTTTCCGCTATAGTGCGAATCAGATTCATACCCAAATTTCGCTACATACGGTCTCCACATCTGCCAACCCGACACAGCACGGACCGGACACCCATGTTCGGCGAGTGCTTTTTGAGGCGCGCTTCGGCGAGATAGCCGAGGACAATACCCCCACCTTCCTCTCGCCCGCTGGCGAACCGCTGCCTGTACCGGGCTTTCTGACCGAAGGCTTCCAGCAGGCTCTCAACGGCAGCCGTTGCCGCACATGCCGCCATCGCAGCCACCTCGAGAAGGTGGCGCCCATCGTTCTTCCGCCGGGCTTGCTCAAAGCCCTGCGCATTCCGGCGTCCCACCCTACCACTGCGGAGAAATAAGATGCGCTTCCTCCTGACGCTCGTTGTTCTCGTGGGCCTTGCATTTGCAGGCTACCGGCTATACCAGCAAACTCTTCGCGACGACGCAGGCGCTTCTCAGCTTCGCGGCGGCCACGACACTGCACCTACGCTGACCGGTCTGATACGGACTGGCGCCCGTCATGCCTTTGCGGCCTTCGCGGCCCAGACGCCGCCACTCTCCCGAGCAGTGCCGGCCGCGAACTACCATGGCGCGGTCCACTATGGCCCAGGAGAAAATCTCGAAGTGGTTGATGTTGCGGCCATCGTCAACTCTCGCTGCGACCATCTGGACATAGCGATGTACAGCTTCACGGACTGGGAGCTGGCACAGGCCGTCACACGTTTCGCCGCGAAAGGCCGCCGCGTTCGCATCTATCGCGACCGCGACCAGTACGAGCAGGAGAGTCGCCGCAGTTCCTACGTCGCCAATCTGTTCCACGGAAATCGCAACATTGCTATTCGCGTTAAAGGTTCCATGATCCTAATGCATGACAAAGCCTGGTCCGATGGCTGCATGCTCCGCGAAGGAAGCGCCAACTGGAGTCCCAGCGGCGAAATCAAACAAGACAACACCTTGACTCTTACAGCCGATTCCGACACCATCCGCGCCTTCGAGACCAACTTCCAGGCGATGTGGGCCCGGCCCGACAACCAGGTCATCCAATAGTCGCGGGGTCTCCGGGCGCCACGACCCTACCCTTTGTCTCTTGGAGCCCTTATGCCCTCTCCCCGCACAAACGTATTGCGCTGCCCGCACTGCCGCCTGCTACAGTTTTCCACAAAGAATGGCCTTTGCCGTCGATGCCGACAGGTCCTCGAACCTTCTACGCTCCCACCCGCCTACGCGAAATACATTGGCCTCGGCATCCGGATGCTCCGTCTCAAGTACGGCCTCACTCAGGCTCAGTTGGCCGCTGCGTTGAACACCAAGCGCACCTACATCTCCACGGTCGAACGGGGTGTGGTCATCCCCTCGGTCCTCACGATCGAGCGCATCGGGGCAGTTTTTGGACTCGATATCGCTGGTCTCTTCCTTACAGTCCGGCAAATGAAGAACGAGGCCGTCCATAATCAGGTCGCCGCGTAAGCGGCACGCGCGCACTTGTTCGTTGGGTACTCTTTCCCATGATAAATGGTTACTGCTGGTTACTTTAGACATCCTATAGTGTGGCGCTGGCGAACCCTGTATTCCTGCGGCTCTGCGATACTTTTCCGCATTCCGCCAGAGTTGCGCGCCTGCATCGCATAATTACCTTTTGTGTTACTGTGTTACCTGCTTACCCCTCCCCCTTGCCTTACAAACCTCAACTCTGTATATTCGTGGGCACTTAAATGGTTACCGCTCAAAGCGGCAAATGGCCTTTCCAGAAACTAGCTCCGCGCTGGGCATGGCCAATGCACGGAGGAATGTTTCATGTTAGGGAAGAAAGGCCCTCGATCCGCTCCACCACCCGTTTCCCAAGTCACTCTAACAACTGGGCTGCCCAATTGGCAGGACGGTGAGCATAAGGACCTCAGCTCCCGTGTATTGGTTGTTCGCGAAATGACAACTAAGATGACTTGTTCGGCCGCCATCCCGCAGGGGATGACCGTCAGGGAAATGCTTCAGGATTATGTCTCAATGCGCGCATACGAAGAATCCGAGACGAAGCTCCCCATCACTTTTGAACTGGTCGCGAACGGTCAGCTGGCCGAACCCGCGGGACGCGCAATTGCAACGCACAAAGCCCGCAGGACGACACTGCGAACACCATGCCGCGACCTGGAGTGGGCGCGCGCTATCCGGCCTATCTTCCATTAGGCGATGCCGCTCCGACTTTCGAACCCACAGTCGGCCAGATCAACTCCGCTCATGGCCGCTGAGGGGATTCTTGCTTGCTGCCAGCCTGCGAAACCATATAGACACTCCACTGCGCTCTGGCTATACTTTTCTTCACGCACTTACCTGCCGTCCGCTTGTTAATTCAAGAGAATTTTCACGATAAGCGTGGGCTCGTAGAGATCGCGGTCCTGCGGAATATTGCGCTGGCCAAGCGAACTCAACCACCTTCGATGAAAACGCCCTCAACAAAGGAGATTCGCACATTATGTGCTCCCCAGCTCATGCACGAACGTTGTTGATCCATGACACTATGCCTGAGAACTGTGTTGTTCTTGCGGGCCTTCGCGTGGTTGACCAGGTGCCTCTCCACGCGCTTCCGGAAGGCATGCATGTCCAAGGCCGCCTCGACTGCAGTGGTCATCCGAATCTTACGACGATTCACGATCGCTTGCGCGTGGATGGGTCGCTCCTGTTGAGCGGGTGCTCCGCTCTCAAGATGATCGGCAGCTACCTTTATGTGGTCCGCAACTGTGTCCTGGTCGATTGCCGGGCACTTGCTTGCATCGGCGAGAACCTGTTTGTAGGTGGCGACCTGGACCTCACCGGCTGTTCGCCGGCCATCACGCTGCCAATCTTGGGCCACGTCTGCGGGGCTCTGGTTCTGCCCTGCCACTACGACCTGTCCCGCCTACCGGCTACGTTTAAGGTGGACGGCGAGCGCCGCATTAGCGGTCCGCACTCCAACTAGCCGCTCGGGCGCCCGCAGGAAGGGTCAAGGCACCGCTTAACTCCCGGGGACAGGCCGAATGGTGAGCTATGTGTGTGGGGGGTGTGCGAAGTGTAGTTTTTGTCTGCTTGCCCGTCAAATTGCTGCCCCTCGCCGTTGGTTCCCTCTTTGTAGTGGAAGGCAGCCCGGTCCAGCCAGATTCCCTGGTTCAGGCTTTCTCGTTCGCAGAAATGCCCGATGTCGCCGCCGCACTGCGCTACGTGCAATAGCCTCTGCCGTTGCCTCAATGAACACTCTTTCGTGGCGCGGCCTTGCGCAGAATCTCGCCCCAAAGCCGCTACGTCCAGACGGCCTTCAGTCTGCGCTCACTATTATTCCGCTTCCACTGCATTTTCTCCCCGACTAGCCTGCATTATTCGTGAAGCCATTGAAAGCTCCGTTGCTGGGGCAGTTTTGCACTCGGCAAAGCGGATAGCAGCGTGATTGCTCTCTGATGGCGGTGTTCTGTTGGAATACTGGGGAGCCGACGTGTGCAGAGCCGCTATTCCCGACAGGGCTTTCCCTGGGGTCCGTCGCGAATCGGTTGCAGTTCAGCTGTGTAGTGGTTTCAGCAGCGGTCTATGTAGCCGCCGCGCCCAGCTCCAGAGCCACAGTTTGGAAGGTTTTCAGGAACGGAAACGATTCCGGCAGATGCACGACCATACGCCGCGTCGAGCTCACCACATGCGCTCCCAGTTTCAGCAGGCGCTCGCGTAGCGTCCAGACTTGAGCACGGGCGCAGTCGGTTAGCGCGGCCTGCAGGCGCAACTCCTGCATCAGGACATACGCGGCGGCGGTCAGCAGCACGCGGAACTGATTGGCCCAGAAGCTCGTACAGCTGGTGCGGTCGATCTCCAACGCGTGCAGTTCCTTGATCCGGTTCTCGATTTCGCCGCGCTGACAGTAGACCTCTTCGTAAAGCCACTGCGGAGTTTGCTTCATGTTCGTCACCACGAAGCGCGGGTTATCCCTGGGAGCCTTGCCCTCGCCGTAAACCACTTCGGCTTTGAAAATCACGCGGCGCTCCCGCTCCCAGCTTCCAGCCGCATAGCGCGTTTCGCCGTAGACATGTTCGGTCTGTTCTAAGAGGCCGGAGAGGGCGCGGGCATATTGCATCCCTTCTTCGGCATGGCGATTCAAGACTGCATTGCTGGCCATCGCCACCACATATTCGACACCCGGCTCGTTGTCCAAAAAGCCGAATAGCGCAGGACTCGCGAAGCCGCCATCCAGCCGCACGCGGATACGCGCTTTGCCAAAGTGCTTGCGGATCAGCGCCATCAGTCGACGCAGAATCCCCACCGCGCCCGCCGTGGCCGTCACGTTGCCTGGACGCAACACCGCGGCGCAGAGATACTGATCGGCCTCGTCGTCGAAGCTGACAAAACCCATCACCGGCAGGTAGCACGAGTTATCGTAGTGGCTGTTGAAGAAAGATAATTGCTGGGCGCCATGCGTGGGATCGTCGGTCGGGTCCAGATCGATGGTGACACGCCTGGCGTGGCCGCCCAACCGCTTGCTATGACGCTCGATCACGCTCGCGGCCAACTCCTCGCCCATGCGATAGAGTTGCCGTGGTCCAGCGACGTTCTCAAACCGAGACAACGACGGTTGCGAGGCTAAATTGAGTCCCGCAATCGGATCGCGACCTAACAGCATCTTGTGGATCGGATCGGCTTTGAGCCGGGCCGCGTCGTTGGCATCGGCATAACCGCAGGCGATCGAATAGATACGCTGCGACATCAGTTCAGGCAGTTGATGATCGACCTTGCCTGCCTGCCGCCCATCGACCAGGCATCCAGTCAGCCGATCCACCAATCCATAACGACGTTCGGCGCCCTTCAGGAGCAGAGCGCCGCCGTCGGAACTGCCTTGCCGCTGGTCAAACTGCATCGTCACCGGCCTAGCGAAATAACCGGGGAACAGCAAACACTCTGTCGTGCTATTCTCTGTCACGTAAAGGCCTTTTGTGCTGCATAAACATCGTCTAGTCAACGTGTTTGTAGCACATGAGGCCTTTCGTGTCACTGCCTTCACGAATTATTCAGGCTAGGCCCTTCATCCTCGCCGCCTTTCACTCCCGCGATAACCCTCCCGCAGTCTCCCCGTGCAAGCGCTCGCTTGTTCCCATCTACCGGACCTTGCGAGTTCTCGCCGACGAGCCCTCAGTTCCCTGCTGTAGCCCTTTTCAAAACAGCCGAAGGATACTGCCATGTCACAGCACGACATCCGGATCACCGAAGCCCGCGGCGGAACTGTCTTTGAACAAGAGGACGTGTGCGGAAAATGTCCACGACCTTGCGGAATCAAGCCACTTCTCGGCTCGTTATCGGTATAATAACGGCATGATACACGCATGTTATCGGTGCCTGCCCCACGAGGAATGACCGAAATGGCAACCAAGAAACAACCCGGCTTCTCACCGCGGTTCACGATCACACCAATGATCGCTCAAGGGCTGATGCGAATCGAGGCCGTGAAGCATGCAATTGATGCTCTCCCTGTTACGCCACGGGTGCTCGCCAATCTGAGGAAGACTGCACGGCTTTTCTCGACTCACTACTCGACCATGATCGAGGGCAATATGCTCACGCAAGAGCAGGTGGCGCAGGTGATTAACGAGGATCAGCACTTCCCCGGTCGAGAGCGCGATCAAGCTGAGGTACGAGGGTACTATGCTGCACTGGACGAGGCGGAAGAGCTAGCCAGAGATCGAGTCGAACTTACCGAAGCCGCGCTACGGAGACTTCATGCACTGGTAATGGGTTCGGGCAAAACCCGCATCAAGCCTACGCCGTACCGCGACGGCCAGAATGTTATTAAGGACAGCGGCAGACAGGGCATCGTCTACCTGCCGCCAGAGGCGGCGGACGTTCCACTTCTGATGAAGGACTTAGTCGCCTGGATCGTTGCGAAAGACGATTTGCCTGTGCCGCTCAAGGCTGCTGTGGCGCACTATCAGTTCGCGACAGTGCATCCGTATTATGACGGCAACGGAAGAACCGCGCGCCTCTTGACCACGTTCATCCTTCATTGGGGCGGCTATGGGCTCAAAGGTCTGTATGCGCTGGAGGAATACTACGCTAGGGATCTGTCCGCATACTACAAGGCGCTCACCGTTGGCCCATCACACAACTACTATATGGGGCGCGCAGAGGCTGATATCACTAAATGGGTTGCGTACTTCATCGAGGGCATGGCAATCTCGTTTGAAAAAGTTCGGGACGAGGCAATGCGCGAAGCGGGCAGGGGAAGCCGCGATCAATCTCGTCTCCTTCGCAATCTCGACACGAAAAAGAGGAAGGCGCTAACACTCTTCGAGGGATCGCGCGAGGTGGGCGCAAGAGAGATTGCAAGTCTGTTTGGTTTTCAGCCACGAACTGCGACCGCACTCTGCCAGAGATGGGTCAGTGAGGGGTTTCTGGTCATCACGAATGCCTCAAAAAAAGCGCGGCGCTATCGTCTGGCGGACTTGTATGAAGAGTCGTTCGGCTCGACTTGACTCGCGATTTAACCGACGAAATCGCTGCGGCAACGCTACCTCCAAGCCGACCATCGCCCCGAGCCGTCGTTGGCTCCGTCTCAGGCAGCCCGATAATCCTTATGCCTTGGGCACCCGCGAATCCAAGATATTAGCCAGTTGAGACTCGAATGGCGACAACAGGCATGAACCTATGCCTTCGGATGTACATGCCGTCGATCTGGAGGTCGCCCAGACGGCTTCTGCTCGACCATTTGGAGCCGTGAACTCAAGGATTTGTTCTCGCAAATCGGTTTTGGTCTGAAAATGTGGACCGGCCACTTCTTTTCTGTGTGTCCCATGCCTCCTCAATTGGAAAAGACACCCTGACAGTCCTCCCCAAGTGGATTTCGGGAATGTTCAGATCAGCGGAATGCACCTCACCAGAAGGGCGACCTTTATGGAAGCTGGAGGGCAATTGGCGCCGACCACGCGGCAACGATGCTAACAGTTCGCGACCGCATAAGGGATATCGATCCGGCCAAGGTCCCGTAGCTACGCACACCTAACCCGATCCGAGCGCGTTCCCCGCGCACAGATCCGATTTCCTGCCGGACAACTGTCCGGCCCCGAGGTTCACATGGCAACATCACTTTTGGTCGACCTGCGTGGTAATGCGGTTAGCCTGCCGGATTCTCCCGCCCCGGCACCGGCCGCCACCCCGGCCACCGACGAGAGAAAGCGCATCATCGCCCGACTCGGCGAACCATTCCCCTTCAAAGACATTTGCTGGCGCGTGGTCGAGCGCACCAAGGATAAGAAGAGGGGACTCGTCACCCCCTACGTCAAGGTCGGCGTCCTTATTGACCGACTGAACTCTGTGCTGGGCGAAGGCTGCTGGAGCCGCACCTACCAACACCGCACCATCGACAACATCCCCGTCACGGAGAACAACAAGACCGTTATCAAAGGCAAAGTAGCGCTCATCTGCGACATTGACGTGCCGGGAGTGGGAAGAAACTCAGGTACGGGTGAGGCGTGGTCCGACGACCCCAACGCCTTTACCTCCGCCGACACGCAAGCATTCAAACGAGCCGCCGAATGCTTTGGGATCGGCCTGTACCTCAGGCTTGTCGAGAAATTCTGGTGGGACATCGACTCGTACGGGAAGCCCGTAAATATGGAGAAGTTCGCCCCTCCTGCCGCCGAGAGGCTGGCTGCCGCGCTCCGGCGCACCGGTACTACGAGCCTCGTAGAGCGGGCGTCGCATGCAACCCGCGGAAACCATAACAGCTCTCCGGCTACCGGCAACGCTGCGTGGTCGCAGACTCCGGCACAGAGCACGACTTCCCGCACTGCAGCTCAGACTTCACTGCGCGACGACCTGCTGGCAAAGAAAGCCGAGTACATTGCGGCTCTGGGTGAGTCACTCTACACAGATGCCACGGCCAAGGCCAGGAGCGCAATCGCCCCTGGCACCACACCCGTCGACACCGCCAACCAGATCGTCCATTCGCTCAACGAGGTGTGCGCGCTGTTAACCAATACCCGGCAGCTCGCCGCCGAAGTGTCTCCCCAGATTGTCGACCAGATTCTGGAAACCTACAATGTCCAGACCTTCGCCACCGTCCCTTCTCTGGAGGCACTGAACAATGTCCGGCTCGCCCTGGAGACAGCCAGGGATGCCCAGCCCTAATCACAGACCCAGCGCAGGGGCCAAATAGCTCCCGTGCTCGCGTGACCACCTCCGGCCCGGCTGCATTGCACGGTGATCCAGCGCGTTCGTTCCCGACGCTTATCCCCACCCTCCTCACACGAAAGGTGCCTGAGCAATGTTCAAAGCTTTCAGAATCCGTCCTGTCGTCGAATCGCTGGACGAGAATGGCGAAGTAACCTGTGAGGCATTCGCTACCCTCGCCGCTGTCGAACGCGATTCCGCACAGTTTGAGGCCCGCCGCTCCGTCAGTGGGCGCGAGGGCAAGACGATCATTTGGACCCTCTACGGCGTCAACCCAGAAGAAAGCGGTGTCCGAACCGAGCACGCCATCGCCGACCGCGATACCGAAGAGTCCGCCCGCGAGCTGTTGACCAGCCTCATCGGACCGTTTACGACCGACGAGGCCTGGTATTCCACTCCTGCCACCCTGCCGGCCGGCGCCGCCGCACTCCTCACCTCTGCCCTCGGTCACATCCAGACTTACAAAGACACCGAAGAGGTTGACTGCATAGCCCTTGCGGAAGACTCTATCGCGGCTGCGCTCAACACCCTCATGCAATCCCGTCCGGCCCAGGCCGACAGCGCCGTGGCCGGCACGCCGGGCGCCGAGGCCGCGCCCGCAGACCCGAAGCCACACAAGGTCCGCATGAAATGGGGTTCCAGCATGGGAGGCGACGAGAAGCCGGTGAGCGATTACGAGTTTGCCTCCGTCGAAGAGTTGAATGCCTTTCTGTACGGCTGCGACGAAGCCAACGGCTGGCTTGACATGGAGCAGATCGACCCGAATCCGGATGGTTCGTTCCCCGTGCCAGACGCCGACGAAGACGACAAATAAGCCGGTAAGTCCAAGCAAGCATCTGGGATCATCCCCGTGCCCAGCCGAATTCACACACACATTCCCGACGCCTGCCGCAGATGGCGAGCGGGTGCCGACGGCACTTCGAGAGGCGGTAGCCTCTCCCGAACATGAGAATGGGTCCGGCAGGTACGCCAGCAACATCGCAAAATAGCCCGAGTTAGTCTTGCGTAACCACGGCTTGCCAATGACAATGGCTGGTGCCCACACCCTTGTGAGGGCTGAGACCATAGCAAAGGCGTTCGCCCTGCCGGCGCCCGACCTTTTGGCGAGGTCTGCACTGGTTTCCGCGTCATCCTGGAGGCTGTTGCCGCCGCCTCTACGACTTCCACCATTACCCACCGAGGTTCTCCCTATGGCATCGCCTGCTGTCATTACACTGCCCACCCCCGCACCGGCCCCCGCGCGCGCCCAATTCCTGGTCAACAGGAAGGAGTTCATGCAGGAACTCGCGCTCGCCCAATCTGTACGTGAGCCAAAGACCACGATCCAGGTCCTGTCCTGTCTGATGCTCCGCGCTGATGTGTCCGGCTACCTGTCCATCGTAGGCACCGATTTGGACCACGCCCTCTTCACAACCTGCTCTGCGCGCGTTGTAAGCGGCGGAGCACTACTCCTGCCGGCCCGCAAGCTGTTCGACTACGTGCGCCTCCTCGAGGGAGAAGATGTTGCCTTCACGCTGCTCGACAACAACTGGGTCCAGATTCGCTGCGGCCGGTCGAAGACAAAGATGGTCGGCATGAGTTCGGCAAATTTCCCGGCCGTACCTGAGTTTCCCGAGAAGCCCGCCGTCCGGCTGCCGGTGCATCTTTTCCGCTCCCTGCTTGAGCGTGTTGCTTTCGCCATTTCCACCCAGGAAAGCCGCTACACACTCTCCGCCGCACTGGTGCAACTGGCGTCCGACTCGATCACCTTGGTCGCTACCGACGGCCACCGGCTCGCGTTCGCCAAGGCGTTGGAATGTCTCGATACCGTCACGACGCCCACGGAATACTTGCTCTCGCTCAAGGGTGTTCAGCAACTCACTGCCCTGCTTGCCAACACTCAGGAAGAGTTTGTCGACTTCGCAGCGAACGACACCACGTTGTTTTTCCGGGTCGGCCCGCGTATTTACTCCGTGCGGAAGATGCCTGGCAAGTTTCCGAACTACCAGGCGGTCATGCCCACTCGCAACGACCGCATCGTGATCCTATCGGTCAAGGAACTTGTCGAAACTCTGAAGCGCGTCGCGCAGTTCGCGGACGACCGCAGTTCGCTCATCCGCTTCTCTCTGGGCGCCAACCAACTTCTCATCTCGTCGTCTTCGACCGAATCCGGCGAATCGGAGGAAATTTTGGCCACTCCGTATGAGCGTGAACCGATCGCCATGGGACTCAACGCCTTGTACCTGCTGAACGCTCTCACAGTGATGGCGGCAGCAGAAGTTCGACTGGAACTTCTCAACGCGACTACCGCCGTCCAGTTGCGCCCGCACACGGATGACGCCTCGCTCGATTACCGAGTGCTCGTCATGCCTGCCAGGGCGTAAGTCCCAGCTCCACCCATGCGGCGCGAATCCCTCGCGCCACATGACATTTTTTCCACATCCGAGCTGCATTATTTTCGCGCGTAGACTTGCGTTCCTGGACTCTTCACGGCAACCTGTCACCAGGGACGACTTCTTCGCTGCTGAGGGACGCGGAAAATCTACTTTCCCATTCCGAGGCCTGCTTTGTCGACCGTTCCCAAGTGCTGTACGTTTTCCCTTTCAATGACAGTGCCGTGTCAAGAGAAATTGCTCCAGACACAGCACCCCGCCCGTCACCCTACCTCCACAGCGCGGCGTCTTCAAAAACTGTTCAAGACGCCGCGTCCCACCCCCCACTCCACTTCAATCGATGGATTCCTACTGTTGAGTTGTCTCGACGTTGTGAAGTCGCGGGGAGGCGCCGGATGCAAATCGAGCAGTTGACCAATGACCTTCACTACGCGGTTGCCCTCATGGAGGCATTCCATTTGACCTCCTCCCCGCAGTACGCCCAGCTCAAGGACCTTGCGAGCGACCTGGAATACTGCGAGCTCGTTCGACACTCGCCCGACGCGGACCGTTACGCGCTCGCCCTTCTTGACCGCCTCGCGGCCATCCTCCGCGAGTTCTCCGGCAGTGCTACGTTCCGCATTCCCGAAGGCCAGTTGCTTTGCATCGAGGAAGACATCGCCGCCCTGTCGGAGCACATGAGGCAATATGCACCCATCGTGCGTCCTGCCAACTGACGGCCGCGACCGGCTGTAGTCTTGCTTTCCTTTCTGACATATCAAATCCGGAGATTCCTCTATGTCTGCAGAAGACTTGCGCACCTGGTTTCTTGCCCGCACTGGACCCGCATGCGCTTATCAGGTGGAGGACCAATACCAGCTCTTCTCGACTCGCCACACGGCCATGGTCAAACTCGTCGATACTTCCGACAAGCTCCAACCAGCCATCCTTGTCAGGAAAGCGGTGTTCGAGCGGTTTCGTAACATGCTCCCCGCTGTCCAGCGGGCCCAGTTGCCCCTGAAGAAACGGGCCACTACACACGGCGCAGCTGCTACCCCGGCGGCGACGTCAGCGCGTTAACCCTCTTTTTCCCGTCTTGAATATCCGGCGACATGCAGTCACGCAGCCCGTCTACGTGCAGCGCCTTTTTGCCTTCCGCTATCCTGCCATCCGCGTAAGGTGGTACGTCCACACCAGACCCACGGCCCCTCTCCATCGGAGTCGACCATGTCAAAATCGTTCTGCAAGACTCAGATCCTCGGATTTACTGGAGCTGACCCGATCCTCTCCACCCTCTCCAACGGGACTGCCACTGCCTCGATCAACATTGCCACTTCCGTGGACATATTCGACCCTACCGTTTCGCGGTACATTGAGCGAACCATCTGGCATTGCGTGGTTGCCTTTGGTCCCCAGGCCGAGGATATCCGCAACAACGTTACCAAGGGATGTCGCGTTTATATCGAAGGGGTGTTGTATCCCGAGGTATATCAGGACCGCGACAGCGGCAAGGCCATCTCCCGTACCCGGGTGGTCGCATCCAGCGTCATCCTTCTCCAGGCCCCGCAAATGCCCGCGAAAGTTGCGCCGCATGCTTCTATGACGCAGCCACCCAGCTTGCCGCAAACTGATGCAGGTCAGGGCCTGGATTCCGAGTGGGATAGCCTTCCCTTATAGTTGGGTTCTCTCTTCTTCAACGGTGTTCCGGTCCTTAGTACGCCGGCTGCTGGAGTCAGAGAAATGCACCATCGTAAGTATGCCCAGCCCAAAAGCGATCCCTGGCATGACCAGTAGGAACGTAAGAACGTCCTTGCCAATATTGATTGTCGTTCCCACTTTCTCCTCCATGCCGCAGACTCCCGCAGCGCCTTGAGCGTACCGTGAATGGTCAATCTGGGGGAACGTCTAGAATGAGGTTTTTTTGAGGCTATTTTGCCGGGTCCGCTCCCGCATTCGATTCGACACTCATCTACGATTCGGCGTTTTCTTTCGCCACAAGCGCCGGATCGCAGGCTACCCACCCTGTCCGGGTGTTTTCCGCCGATGCCTGGCCGCCTCTGATTGCCACCGATTTGGTGGGACATTTTCAAACGCATCGCAGAGGATTTGGCCTGCACGCCCTTGCCGTAACCATCGCTTCCCCGCCCTACCATTCCGCAAAAGCCGGACACTGCCAAATCAGACATAACTTTGCCTAATAAATGGCAAGATTATGCTCTATTTTTTACCCCGCCAGTCCGGTTGAAAAGGAGCACAAAAAGTGAGAACAGCAGGCAGACTGCGCTTGGGATATTTTCCTCTTCCCGGCCCAGAAGGGCCGCGCATTCGCGCGCGGCTTACTTTTCCCCAGCAAGCTAGCGTACTCGACCCGTGCGCCGGAACCGGCGCCGCACTACTGGCCGTGACGGCGAACGCCCCCGTCGCCCGCTACGCTATCGAGCTTGACACCGACCGCGCCGAGGCATGTGCCGCGGCCGGGATCACCACCATCCATGGCAATACCATCGAGGTTGCCGGCAAGGTCCAGCAGGTGTCCCTGCTCTACCTCAATCCGCCCTACGACTTCGAGACAGGCACCTCGGACAACAAGCGCCTGGAGCAGGTGTTTCTCCAACACTGCTACCGCTGGCTTGTCCCGGGCGGCATCCTCGTCTTTGTCATACCGGAGAAGGCCCTCGCTTACTGCTCGCGCACATTGGCTGGCAGATTTGCCGACATCCGGGTATATCATCTGACCCACCCGGATTCGGTCAAGTACGACCAGGTGGTTCTGTTTGGCGTGCGCAAGGACCAGACCGACAGAGCCGCCGAGCGTACCCATACCTTCCTCAATGGCCTGTCCTGGGGGCGCCTCGGCATCGACCCGCTGCCGGACCCCGGCGATGGCGTCTGGTCATACATCGTGCCAGGCTCTGGACCTGCTGCGTTTACCCACCAGGGCATTGACTTCGATCTCCTCGAGGACCTGTTGCCCCAGTCCAACGCATGGCAACAGACCAGGCATGCGCTCCTGCCGGAAGCCGCATTTACCGGCGGCCGACCTCTGACCCCGCTGCATGGCGGTCATGTTGGCCTCCTATGCACTTCCGGCCTCATGAATGGCGTCTTCGGTGAAAACGAAGACCGGCATATTGCCCGCTGGCGTACCTTAAAGGTCACCACAGCGATCGAGGAGCCGCCGGACGAGGACGGCGCA
>DATKWA010000194.1:0-13422 GCA_035529815.1 Occallatibacter sp.
ATAGCCGGTTATCCGACCGGCACGATGAAATCCCAGCAATTTTTCCCGCGCCACCCGAGGCCGAACTCAAAGCCTTCAGCTTATCTCCTTCAAGGCCCCTCCGATCTCTCTCTATTACGGATGCTCGCGGACTATTGTGCCTGAGGACTCTCGGGGCGGCTTCGGTTTGTGCTGTTCCGCCACTCCAGTGGCGCGGCGAAAGTGAATGAGCGGGATCGCTTCTTTTCCAGCCGATCATACCAATCGAGCACCAAAATGCCCGCGAGGAGTGGTAGTAGCCAGATCACACGACTCTGGAAGCGATTCTCGACCATCGACAAGATGCCCGTAACAAACGCATTGGCAACCACAGTGGAAACGATCACCAGGCCGAGTCCGGCAAGCCGAGGAGACCGGTGGCTCCACATGCGAGGTGTGAAAACAGCGATCAGCAAGAGTGACACGATGACCGTAAAATCTTGGATGGATGTGAACAGTTCATAGGGCAGAGCGTCCCGCGCTTGTCGGCTCTGCAAATAGTTCGATCGTTCGGCGGGGAGTACTGTTTCGAATTCATGCAATACCCATTCGTTCGGGTGGAAGAGGCTCAAGTCGAAGGTCATCAGTTGATGCCAAAAGTTTGAAGCCGACCTGGACAACTGCTCGCGGGGATAAGCGCGCAGGGTGGCCAGGACGAACGCAGTTTCCTCCTGCCGCAATCGTGCCTTTGTCTGTTCGGATGCGCGCTGCCAAATTCCGTCCGGTGCCCAGAGAAAATCGTCAGTGTCCATTGGGAGCAGATCGAGATAGTCACAGACGGTCAGTTTCACCTGCCCGCAATTGTGCTTCAAATACCAGTATCCCGGCCCGTCGGCAATAACCCGGGCCATGAGAAAGGGTAGACGCTTACCGTTCAGGGAGGGCTTACCGTACAGATAATCGTGAAGAGCTAAGTGAGCGACTGCCGCAAGTGAGACGATAACCGCCACTTCGCCTACTGCTCTCAAGCGGCAGTGCATTACCGGACGTCGAAGAACAAAGAGCAAAGCCAACAGGAAGCATATCCCGGTGGCCAACATCAGGTGTGTAGCATGCGATGCGATCGCCCACCAGGAGAAAACAATTACGATCAAGCGCTCAATGCGGGAAAGGGTTTCTCGAGCAAACACCAGCAAATAGATGCCAAGATAAGCCACGGGACCAAGAATGTCCGGCATGATCAGGCTGACGAACCAAGGCAAACTTGTCAGCAGGCTCAGCAAGACGATAAGAAGGAGAAAATCCTTTGCCGGTTGCGGCCGCAGGATTGATCGCATGACAAGCCAGATGAAATATGAGGTCAGAAGGGCATTGAAGCCGATGATGGGCCAGGACGTTACATTCCAGTGCAACGGCAGGATCCCAAGACAATAGATGAATGACCGCCCGCCATAATCGGCCGAGAATTTATGCAGGAAGAGTGCACGCGCGACCAGAGGGCCATCTTCGAGGTACGACATCGAATCTGGATAGAGCAGCGGGAATTTGTTATAGAGCGCGGGCCACATCATGACGAGTGCACCAGCCCACACCGCGCCCCAACGCCAAATTTGATGAAAGCTACGCCGATCTGCCTCGTTTCGTGCCCTGTCCATCTTCTAGCCGCGATCTTCTTTGACCTTCAAAATGGCCATCATTGTACCTTTCTGTACCTGTGTCCTATCAATTCTTCAGCAGCCTGCTAGAATCGGCGCGAACTGTGCTCACCCTCAACGAGCACTCTTCATATTCGTCTCTGGGCCATATTCTAGGTCACTTCCAACCGGCAGTCGCTCATCCGCTTGCCGGGTGAACTTGAGCCGCCCGCAACATTCAGACCCTTCTCTTCATAGGTTCTTGCGCTCAAATTCCATGCTGAGCGTGTTTCTGTGGGAGGAAGTGCCTTACGTCAATCGGTCGCTTTCAAATGTGGAGAAAGCAACCCCGAGTCACTGTGCTGTAACAGCAACAATCGACGAGAACTACACTTGTCCATCGGAAATTTCGCATCCCAGGCGAATAGTCGGCCAACCGGAAGTTATATATGAGTAAACAGCATAGCGGAAATAAGAACGCTTCTGAGCTGGCCCGCAAATTTAGCATATTGCGTAAAAGCCTGAGTGGCAGCATAAGACTGTATCCAGCAATCAACGTTCTCCATAAACTCAGCCGACGCAACGGCGCCGGAAGTCAAATAAGCCGACCAGTCCTTCGTGCGTATGGAACTACCCTTGGGTCCAGTTTTTCACGTTGAGCCCCGAGTTCCCGCCCCTCTAGCTTTTCCGCAAATAAGTCCCCGACAACCGGTCGTGCCAGCTCAGGCGGTCCTCGTCGAACAGCGCCCAAACCAACCCCAGTCCCACCGGCAGCACTGAAAGCGCCAGCGCCGCCAGCCGCCCCAGCCGCTGCCCCCGCGTCGGCCGCGCGCCGTCAAAAGTGCTCAGCGAGATCTGCGCGTACTTCGTGCCCGGCGTACCCTCGGCCAGCGCATGAAACAGCATCTCGTACAGCGCGCCCACAACCACCAGCGCCACGGCCGCGCCCACCTCAACCCCGCGCAGCGAAGGCGTCGTCTTCAGCTTCTCGGCCACAATCACGCATGCCCCGAGCGTTACCCCCGCAATCAGCGACACATTCACAACCACGGCCATCAGCCGCCGGCTCATCGGCGCAAGTTCCAGCACCGGAGCCCCAGCCTGCGCTTCTTCTTCTTCCAGATTCAGCTCTTCCAGCGCTTCCGCCCGCCCCTGATCCAGGTACTCGCGTCTGGGCTGCTCATCCAGTTCGATCCCAGACCACTCCGGCCCCGTCCACACCGTCGCCGCCGCTTCATCCATGCCGCCGGCTGCCATAGGTTCTGTCGAGACAGCCCTCGGATCAACCTCGAAGATGCTCAACTGCGCGCCAAACGCCGACGCCTCGCTCAGCGGACCCTCGGCCAGCCGTGGCCGCACCTTGCGCGTAGCCACAATCTCGCGTGGAAACTCGATAAGATTCGCGTGAATCGGCTGCGCCGGCTCCACTACTTCAATCGGCGCGCCCTCCAGCGATTCCTGCGCACGCCAGACCTGCGCCTTGCCCGGTTCCATCTCAGCCTCCTGCGAAACGGCCCCGCGCATCGTGTGAGCCACCAGGGGCTCTGCCGGCCGCACCGGCATAGCCCGCTCCCAGCGAATCTCGTACTCCTGCCTGTCCCGCGCCGGCTCCGCAGCCGCCGGCTCCGGCGCTGCAGTCTCCCGCTTGGCTTTCTCGCCCTGCTTTTCCGTCCGCCCCTCGGGCTCGGCCACAGAGCTGTGCACCTCCCAAACAGGCTCGGCTGCACGGGCAGCTTCAAGGCCCGCCAGCACGGACTCAGCCGCAGCCTGCGCCTCAATCGCTGCCCGCGAAGCAGCCTCGGCCGCCCGCACCGCTGCCCGTGCCTCATCGGCCAGAACCTCGCTGTAGCTGGGCGCCTTGGCATAGCGCGCGGCTACGCGTGCCGCTGCCGCCGCGGCCCGGACGCTGGCGTTTGGATGCGCTTCCTCAAGCCAGTCTGCCGCCGCTGAAGACGAAACCTTGCGGTTCTTGTGCTCCGCAAGACGCCGGTTCACTTCCTGCTTCCACGCCGGTGATGGGCTCACCTGATTCGGTAGTGTGCTCAATGCTCTCGTGTCCCTTCTGTTGCGGCTCCCGGTCCGGATTCGTCCCCGGATTCAAGAGTTCGCCGACAAGCCGGCCCGCGAACAGCTCAGGTATCGAACCAAGGCATCGCGAACAGGTCGTGCTATTGAGAAAAGAAGGCGCGCGGATAAACACGGGTGCGGTCCGCATCGTTCGATGCGTGGCCGGTACGGGCAACCCGAATTTTCCTGCTGCCAGAGCTGCGAGAACTGCGTCCCATCCAAGGGAACCCGGTTTTGCTATCCTGACCCTTGCACCGGTCCTTGGTTCTGGAATGAATCCTCGTAACTTAGTAATTATCACGCTGTTGGCTCTCTGTCACGTGGAACTTTCCGGGCAGGCGTTGACCAATGCGTTACCGGAGGACTCCCAGACACCTCCAACCATCGCACTGAGCCCCACAAACAGCGCCTCCGCGCTGCTTCCAGACGACCCCAGCCAAGAGATGCTGCCCGTCGCCCAGCCCGAGCCCATTCCCCCCACCGGTCTCCCCGTTCAGCTCGACGCCGACCGCCAGACCCGCGTCGGAGATGTCTTCACCCTCGAGGGCCACGTCGTCATCCGCTACCGCGGCTACATCCTCCGCGCAGACAAGGTCGTCTACCATCAGTCCACCTCCGCGCTCGAGGCTGAAGGCCATCTCCAGGT
Organism: Occallatibacter sp.; assembly: GCA_035529815.1. Lineage (GTDB taxonomy): Bacteria > Acidobacteriota > Terriglobia > Terriglobales > Acidobacteriaceae > Telmatobacter. The sequence goes on from DATKWA010000194.1 coordinate 4,306, forward strand.
CTCCGGCGGCCCCAACGACGTGCTCATCAACGCCTCCCATGGCGACATGCGCCTCGACATGCACACCGCACGCTTTTACAACGTGAGCGGTACTCAGGGACTCCACACCTCCGGGCGCAGCGGCGTCTATTCCACTCCCACCCCATTCCAGTTCACCGCCCGCGTCCTGCTCCAGCTCAGCGACGACCGCTACCGCCTCATCGACGGCACCATGACCAACTGCCGCCTGCCCAGGCCAGACTGGCGCATCATCTCCCGCGCCATCAATCTCGACGACAAAACCGCCTCCACCTCCAGCTCCTATTTCGAGTTCCTCGGCGTCCCCGTCTTCTATCTCCCCTACCTGCGCCATGCGGTCGACGAGACCGGCCGCGAGAGCGGCCTGCTCATTCCCGTCCTCAGCAACTCGTCCATCAAGGGCTTCATCGTCGGCGAGCAGGTCTACTACGCCATCAACCGCAGCATGGACATGGTCGTCGGCGCAGAACTCTACAGCAAGCGCGGCTGGGCGCCCAATGGCGACTTCCGATACAAGGGCCGCAACCTCGATCACCTCATCGTCCGCTGGAATGGCCTGTTCGATCGCGGCGTCGAGCAGCAGGTCGGCAACACCAGTGCCCTGGCAACCTCTGCCCGGCCCGCCGCCACCATTCCCGGACCTACTGGCATGGAACTGGTCAACCAGGGCGGCGTCGATCTGGTTGCCGAGGGACGCAAGGACTTCACCACCAATACCTATGCCGCCGGCAACATGGAATACCTTTCCAGCTATGTCTACAGGCTGGTCTTCAACGACAACTTCTCCCAGGCCATCAGCTCCCAGGTTGCCAGCACCGTTGCCCTCACCCACGCCCGCAACGGACGCATTCCCTCCGTTTCCATGGGCCGTTTTGAGACCTTCGCCAGCTCATCCAACGGCGACGAGGCCAGAATCCTCCATCTGCCCAGCCTGCGCTACGACGTGCTCTCCAGGCCACTCGCCAACTCGCCCTTTTACTGGTCGCTGGACTCCTCCATCAGCTACCTCAGCCGCTCTGAGCCCCATTTCCACGCCCGCAACGTCGGCCGCATCGACTTCTATCCGCATCTTTCTCTTCCCTTCAACGCCGGTGGATGGAGCATCGTCCCCGAAGGCGCATTCCGCCTCACCTCGTACACCATCAGCCAGATCCCTAACCTCACCGATCTGCGCAACGGCGTTCCCGCCATCAGCCACGATCCACTCCACCGCATCGATGCCGAGGCATCCATCGACATCCGCCCGCCCGCCATCGAGCGCGACTATGTCCTCGCCCGCTGGAACCGCGTCATGCGCCATGTCATCGAGCCGGAGTTGACCTATCGCTACGTCGGCGGCATCGGCGCACAGGCACGCAACGTCCTCCTCGTCGATACCCACGACATCGCGACCAACACCAACCAAGCCGGCTTCTCCCTCACCCAGCGCATCTATCTGCGCCCCAGAAATCCGAAGCCCTGCCCCAAAGACAATCCTGACGCCAACCCCGATCCAGCAGGCAAGTGCCCCGCCCAACCCCGCGAGTGGGCCAGTTGGCAGATCGCGCAAAACGTCTTCATCGATCCAGACTTCGGCGGCGCTCTCATTCCAGGCCGCCGCAACGTCTTTGACGCCACGCTCGACATGAGCGCCGTCGCCTTCCTCACCTCCCCGCGCAACCTGGCCCCCATCACCTCCCGTATGCGCTTTGAAGCCATCGACAACCTGCGCATCCAGTGGGATCTGGACTACGACCCCAAACAGGGCCAGTTCAACGCAGACAACCTTTACGCCGGCTACAGCTGGGGCCGCACCACCATCGGCCTCGGCCACGCCCTGCTCAACGCCGTCGACGAAAGCCGCGGCGCTGCCTCCACCATCAAGAGCCAGCAGTTGCAGCCATTCATCTACTACGGAAAGCAGAGCGGCGTCGGCTTCAACTTCGCCGCCAACGGCGGCTACGACTTCGTACACGGCCAGTTGCAGTACGCCGGCGTGCAATCCACCTACAACTGGAACTGCTGCGGCCTCACCGTCGGCTACCGCCGCTTCCAGCTCGGCTCCGTCCGCGACGAAACCCAGTACCTCTACAGCTTCACCCTCGCCAACTTCGGCTCCGTCGGCGACATCCGCCGCTCCAACTCCATCTTCCGCGACCCCGCCCTCCCCCCAGCCTATTGATCTGCGTGCCCTGAGTGTCCCATTCAACTATGTGCCCATTCATCGCGGCCCTTTCACGATGAGTGGGAAACGGCAAACCCCTCTCCCTTGCCAACTCCAGCAGACCTTTCCCGCCCTCCCGCGTCCACTCACTAAGACCTCGAAAATCGTCTCCGCCCTGCGGGCTGCAATCCCCCCGCTGGAGTATCCTTTTCCTAGAGGAATCCATCTTGTCGCACTTACGTTTTCTGGCGGTTTTGCTGGTCCTGGGCCTCACCGCCGGCTGCAAAGCCCAATCCGCCCCGCAAGACCAGCCCAGTGCCGCGCTCAATCGCCGCATCGAGGTCACCGTCCGTTCTCAATTCGGCATCCCCCAGGATTACGACGTCGCCATCGGAACGCGCACGCCAAGCGCTTTAGCCGGCTATGACAATCTGCCCATCACTCTGTCCCGCGCCGGCAAGTCCCAGGTCATCCAGTTCCTCATCTCCGCTGACGGCAAAAAGCTCGCCCGCCTCGACACCTACGACCTGAGCAAAGATCCCGGCTCCGACATCGACATCGCCGGCCGACCCATCCGCGGCAACCCCAACGCCAAGGTCACCGTCATCAACTTCGACGACCTCGAGTGCCCTTACTGCGCCCGCATGCACCAAACCCTCTTTCCCGCCACCCTGGACCACTACAAGGACCAGGTCCGCTTCATCTACAAGGATTTTCCGCTCCTCGAAATTCATCCCTGGGCAATGCATGCCGCTGTGGATGCCAACTGCCTGGCCGCGCAAAGCGGCAATGTCTATTGGTCCTACGTCGATTACCTCCACACCCACGGCGAAGAGGTCTCAGGCTCCGACCGCAATCCAGCCAAGAGCTTTGCCGCTCTCGACCGCATCGCCCGCCAGGAGGGCTCTGTCGGCAAGCTCGACTCCGCCAAACTCGACGCCTGCCTCGCCAAACAGGATGAGTCCGAAGTCAACGAATCGCTCAAGGAAGCCATGGCGTTGGGCCTCGAAGGCGCGCCGGCCCTCTTCGTCAACGGCGAGAAAATCAACGGCGCAGTCCCCAAAGAGCAGGTCTGGATGGCCATCGACCGAGCTCTCCGCGCCGTCGGCGAGCAGCCCCCGGCCGACACCGCCCAACCCACACCCCCAAAATCTGGAGCCGGAAATTAGGTGCCGCCCATGCTATCGCTCGACCGGTTCACCAATATATCCTTGAGAGCTATACCCTTGTGTGCCGGGGCCGCCCTAGACCCCACAGGAGAAAACAGGTTGCAAGTTCAATCGAACCACCGGATGCCTTCTCGTTCCGCCGTCCTCATTCTCCTCGCCGCAACCATGCTGGCCACTGTCGCCGGATGCCATCGCTCCCCCGCCGCCGACGTTGTCGCCTCGGTCAATGGCAAGGACATCATGCGCGCCGAACTGGACCGCAACTACCAGGCCAGCCTCGGAGACGCGCCGCAGAAGCTCTCCCCCGAGGAATCCGACATCCGGCGTCTCAACGTCCTCCACCAGATGATCGCCGATGAAATCCTCCAGCAGCGCGCCGCCAAGCTCAACCTCGCCGCCAGCGATGAAGACGTCAACGCCAAGCTCACCGAGATCAAGGCCCCCTACACGCAAGAGGAATTCGACAACCAGCTCAAGCAGCGCAACATCACCCTCGACGACTTCAAGCGCGACATCCGCCGCTCGCTGACCAGGACAAAGCTCATCAACAAAGAGATCGAGTCTAAAATCAATATCACAGACGCCGAGATCACTGACTACTACAACGCCCACAAGGCCGAGTTCAATCTCATCGAGCCGACATACCACCTCGCCCAGATCGTCACTACCAGCGCGCCTTCCCAGCAACCCGGAAACCTCCAGAACAACAAGGCCTCCGGGGACGCTGACGCCAAAAAGAAAATTCAGATCCTCCACAACCGGCTCGAGAGCGGAGAAGATTTCAGCTCCGTCGCCATGAACTTCTCTGAAGATCCAAACACCGCATCCAACGGCGGCGACATGGGCTTCGTCGCCGAATCCGCCCTCAAGACTGACCCGCAGGTCTACGGCGCGCTCAGCAATCTCAAGCCCGGCCAGTTCACTGACGTCCTACCCGTCCTCGACAACACCCACAAGGTCATCGGCTACGCCATCTACAAACTGCTCTCCCGCGACCCCGCCGGACAGCGCCAGCTAAATGACCCTCGCGTCCAGCAGGCCATCCACACCCAGCTCCACAACAACCGCGCTCAACTGCTTCAGACCGCCTACTTCGAGATGCTCCAGGACCAGGCCAAGGTCAACAACTACCTGGCCGAGCAGATCTTCAAGCAGTACTCGCACTAGCCAGTATCGGCATTCAGCAATCGTGGAACTACTGGATAGGTGAGGAGACTGTCATCCTTCGATTCAATCCCCAGCGCTTTTCAGCTTTGGGGCTGTTCAGTCCGCCCCATCCGTCGACACAGCCTGGTTCGGAGCCTGTGGAGTTACAAAACTATAAGCTGTGTATCTGATCTCGCTCCACGCTTGCTTGGCGACAGGATAGCCGGGGAACAATGCCCTGTTCACCGGAGTGAACTTGACCCGCACCCAGATTCGTTTTCTTCCCCTTGTCAGATCGCGGCCAATCAGAAACTCGTCATCGCGAAAGCGGCGGTTCGACGTCTCGACCACGTGTTGGGTCGCCCCTAACTCGTCCTTCGGATTGGAATAGACCACCGTATTCGAACCCGCCAAATACCACACGCCAGCGTCCTTCCAATCGCCGTTCGGCTGGTCGGAGACGTATACCTCCGCTCGCTGATCGGGATAGGAATAGTCCAGCTTCCGCCGAAGCAGCACGCCCAGATTGTTGGGAAGAATGTCCACGTGAAACTCAGACGACGTAGTTGTTGTGCGGCCCGTATCCTTCGTCGCGGGATAAACTTCCTTGCCATCTAATGAATCCACGCCCCATTCGTAACGCGAGGAAATCGTGTAAGGCGGCGACGCTTGCGGCGAGTCATATCCATGATCGCGTTCCGACCGAGCATCGCCTATCTGCAGAACATCGGTCTGGACCAACGAGGGCGACGGTAAGCCATACCAGTAAGCAATCGTTTCGTAATGTTCCTTGGAGTCGTCCACGCCGCCATGTTCCAGCCTGATCAGCGCGTTCTTGCCAAACGGCATAAGGTCCGCTAACAAATACCGATACTCCGATTCGATCTTGTCTTCATCGCTGGTTACCGCAGGAGCGCCTTCAGGGCACGTCGGGCGTTCCGGTACCCAGTTCCCGCATGCGGCCAGGCTGCCCACCGGGTGGCCCATCAGCGGCAGACTTGAGTACATGCCAAAGCCCCACGAATCGCCTCCACCCGCCCACTCTTCAGTTCCGGTGCCCTGGGCCTGCGGCGTGAGACTGTCGTCGAAGAAGAATCGCGGATCGCCTTCCACTGTCTGCATTGAAGCAGTGTGCGTAAAGATAAACGAGGTGCCCACAAAACTTCCAGACCAGACCCGCGAACCCTCAAACCCACGGGTGTCTAGAAGCACCAGATCTTCTCCAGCTTTCGGATGGGGAGTGTCAACATACGTCGCATGAAAGTAGGCCAGCTTGTTCGGCGCATCCTGCATCGGCACCGTGCGCACCGCCCATTCCACGTCACGAAACGCCGTGTCGGAACCCACGAGTTCAATCTTGGCCGATCGGAAAAACGGCATCGGAAAATAACACGCCAGGTACACGCGTTCCTTGGTGAAGCGAATATTCATCGGAAGCGCTTTTACCAGGTATTCCCGATCGTCGCGATTGTAGAGGGTGCCCGCGCCATAGAAGAGAGCAATCGGCGCGTCGATCGATGCTTCCTTCCGTCCGTCCCAGGTCACGCGCAGGCGAACTTTCTTGAAATCGAGAGCCTCATCGCGAGGAATCGAAAAAGTCAAAGAACGAATCGTCGCCTTCCCTCTCAGGTTTGCCACCGTCACCGGGCTGTTCTCAGGAATGCTGAGCGTGCCGCTCTTCTCGCTCGCCCCTTTGGGCGATAGATCGGTTCCCGCTTTCGATAAAAGATCGAGCACGTCTTGTGGTGGAACAGCGCTGCTGGTCCAACTTCGGATCGGATGCGAGAGCGGCGTGCCCGGCACAAACGTATCGTAGATGTAATATCCAGTCCCATAGTGAGTTCTGCTGTACGCCATCTGGAAACTGCGTTCAAATCCGATTGGAGTGCGAATCAGGTCTGCGCCCTTTGTAGTCGCCCACGTGTCGTTCAACACCGGCGGAAACGCAGAGGAGGGTTCGAAAACAGGGTTGGATGATGGATGAAGCGGATCTTTGCTGCTGCTCTCCTCAACCAGCGCGTCCCGGCCATCCACAACATAGTGCCAAGGGCTGCCATGCCAGTGGTTGTAACGGCTGAATACCAGGATTCCAGGACCCGTCACGTCCAGCGTCACATTAAAGTCGTCGCGAAGCTGATACAGAAAGTGCGAGGCGTCAGCGCCTTCGTTTCCACCGTTTCGATCGTAGGTGCTGCGCATGTACGCGCGCATTCCGATTTTCTGGTGATCCCATTGATCCCACGCCCGATAGGCATCGTATCCAACCGGAATCGGCTTTTCCTGCGAGTATCCAACGCCTGTTATCAGCAGCATCGCAAGCATCTGCAGCAGGCACAAACGCAATTTCCTCGTCCTCAACCTGATCAATCCGTCTCTGTGTTCATTCGATACCATTCCTACCTGCCCCCTTTTGCACGACGTTTGGACCCGCGTAAACTGCCGGGTGGCCCATGTATCGCTTTTGATACATGGGAGAGTAGAACGGTGGTTGCCCCACCCTTTCCGCTTTTTTCTGCGGGAAGGGTGGGATACGACAAACTCCACTCCCGCGCAAACGTCTTGGAATTCACGCTGCCCAACATCCTCACCGGAGTCGAGCCCCGCATCAACCGGCCTTGCGGCCCTCGGCCATCGCCTGCTGTGCGTCGATCCGCGACTTGCGCAGCGAAGCGACCCGGTCGCCGATCGGCGCGTACTCCGTCGCAATAAAGCGGCTATAGTTGAGCCGGCCCAGCGCGCGAAAGATGTTTGTGTAGTTGATCTCGCCCGTGCCGGGGTCGTGCCGTCCGGGTACGTCGGCGATATGCACCAAGCCGACCCAGTCGATATTCTTTTCCAGCTTCTCGATCAGGTTTCCGCTCCCCCGCTGCTCATGGTAGAAGTCGTACAACACCTTGACGTTGGGCCGATTCACCGTGCGCACGATCTCAAACCCATCCTTCACCGAAGTCAGGAAGATCGTCGGATTTTCGATCGTGTCGATCGGCTCCATCACCAGGTTGATCCCGTTCTTCTCCGCCACATCGGAAGCACGCTTCAGGGTGTCGATGGACGCGGCAAACTGCACCCTTGGGTCCACGCCCTCCAGCTTCTTACCCGACTTCACGTTGATCTGCGGACACTCCAGCGCCTTCGCGATCTGGCAATGCGCCGTCAACTTCTTAATAAAGTCCTCTGACAGATCCGGGATGGCAAAGCTGGCGTGCAGCCCACTGATCATATCGATCACCACATTCTTCGTGCGCATCATCGCCAGAACGCGCCGTCGCTCTTCGGGCGTCCACTTCTGAAAGTAGCCGGTCAGCTCCACGCCCTGGTAGCCCGCGGCGGAGACAATATCGACGCACTCATCGAAAGATGCCAGCCTGAACTCCGCAATCTCGCAGGAGAATCTTGGCGCCGCGGCCGCGGGTGCCGGACCGGAGGGTGCGGGCGCCTGCGAACCACTCTTGGCCGGTAGCTGGGCGCCTGCGCCAATCAAGGCTCCCTGCAAAGCGGTTGCTCCGATCAATTGACCGAATGTGCGACGATTCATAACGCCCCCGCGCCCCATACGTGGAACGAAACGAGTCTACCGGAGTCGGGCCCCTTCTTGTAGTTACCCCAGTCCGCCTCCCGCCGTCTTCGATCACCATCCGGCGGGCGGCCCGAGTACCCCCCAGCAGCCAAGCCGCTCCTCCCGCAGGGAGCGAAGGAAAATAGCCCCGGGTGCAATCCTGGGAAAACCTGGAATCCTGCCATCGGGAAATCTGGAGATTGAACAGCATCATCCACACTGGACGCGTGCGGAAGTGTCTACCGATGAGTAACTGAAGGGCGGGCGGTCAACCGCCCGAAGTGGTACATTGTCCGAAGATTCCGTGCCACATGCCGACTTCAGGGCACGTAATTCTGTTGTATTCTCTGCAGACATTTCTCGAGGAATAGTAGCTACTCCCTCCCAGATTTCAGCATTTCGATTTGCGCGCTAAGAGTGTTCCACGGTTCAGCGATTTGGTAAGCCCTCACGCAGAATCGGAGAACGCCCAGGACGATCCAAGCTGTTGCCGGCACCATAAGCCACCAGACACGGAACTGAGCAGAGAGTACAGCTCCCGCGATAAGAACGGCGGAAGCGAGGGAAAAATCGGAGTCGAGTCGCCCAAAGACCTCCTGAATAGGTTCCAAGGGGCCCTCAAACAGCACCTTGAATTTCATGCGCTCGTAGCACATCCTCCATTTTGTGTCATTCGTTATCGCATCGATTGCTGCCGTCAATTCTGAGTTGATTTGCAGAGTGATCTGCTCAGCGAGCCTTCGCTGTTCGGCCAAACCGGGTGGAAGAGGCTGACTCAATCGCAGCAACTCAGCAGCATTACTTGGAAGGACCAGCGTCAGATTTTTCGGTGCTTCCGGGCCAAAGCGGGAAATGTACGCGGCTCGCCAGGTCTGATCTCGCCATGGTGCAACTTGGTGTTCGTAGGGGTGTCTGCCTTCCGTGAAAACGCCCCAGAGCGCACCGATTGCGCCGGCCACGGTGTTGGCCACTGTATTCACGACCGTAGAGAGCGTGTATCCAAGCATGAAACAGATTGCGATCAGCAGCCAGACTCTTGTGGCGTACCCGATATATGGCAGCGAAAGGATGCCTGTGACCGTACC
>DATKWA010000195.1:0-8705 GCA_035529815.1 Occallatibacter sp.
CGTCGAATCTTGCCCAACATCTCCATGGTGATCACCTTTTTTCTCCTGCCTAAAAATTAGGCAGGACTAGTGGAACACCTGGGTCAATTTTCGATCAGCACATCCGCTCTAAGTGGGTCAGTTTTCGGTCAGCGTCTACAAGATGCGACGCCGAGTCAAAAGATGAGCTTCGCCGACGGGGCTTCCGGGCTTGGCGCCGACGCGTTTTCGAGCTTCCAATTGATCTTCGACAGGCTTAGCTCCATCTGGCCTTTCTGACAACAAGACAGCAATCGTGATTGGTCGTTTGGAGGAAAAAGACCGGTTATGTTCGGCACGATTCGTTCCAGACGCTAGTTAAAATAATGTCATTGGGATACAACCAGCAACGGAATAACTGCTTCAGAGAATACAGGCCAGTGAGTACTTCTGGCCGGTTGGGTGAGCTCGTCAACGGCGGCTTCGGAGCATTCAAGTTCGAAAGAGCGGGGTTTGGCTGATCGGCCGCTCTGGAGAAAGCTGGATGGCCGGAATGGGCACGATCCGGCCACCCAGCTTTTTCGGAAGCTGCCCCTCGAATCGATAATCCTGGTTACCCCGGCCAGCGAACTTTGGGCGTCCGGATTGGCCAACGACCTGCCCGACGGCTTAATTATCGCGCTGGATGAACCCACCGAGGCACTCTTGGAAAGCCCATATACGCAGGCCATTCCTGGATGTGTCCCGACTTAGCGATGCATCATCGCGCGATTTCATTGAAGAATTCGTTCATCACCTGCGCCCTCTGCCGCCGCTCGGCAGCCAGGTAAATGCCAGTCGTCCCCACGTCGGCGTGGCCCAAAGCCGCCTGTATGAGTTGCACCGGCGTGTTCCGGTTGGCGTTCATGGTACCAAAGGTGTGGCGCATCCAATGGGTCGTTGCTGACTTCAGTCTTTCAGCCGCCTTGGTATCTTCGGCGTCGATTTCCTCCGCGACCTGGGCGAAGCACCCGGTCAGGATCTGGTGCAGTGTTGCTGTTGAAACTGCCCTGCGATTCTCGTTGTTCCTCGTGGCCAGGGTCACGATCAATGGCTCGTTTGCAGGCCATGTATTTGCGCAAGAACGTGACCGCGATTTCGCGCTCATCGTGACTGATCGGGAGAATGATGTGTGGATAGACGGGGTAGTCTCGTCACTTTTTTTGTAAAGTGAACGAGCATGCCCCGTGGAGCGACTACCCCCTCGTAAGGATCAAGGATCCTTATTGCGTGATGTGGCAATTCAAATGAATATTTCTTGCGGTAACGCCCTTCCGGCCTGCCGCAACAAAGGCCACAGGGAAGCTACCGCGGGATGACTGACCTGATCCAGGGCGGCGGCGGCCTGGGGCAACTGGCTACGATAGCGATCATGCAAACCATGCTTCTGCAGTAGTTCAGCAAGGACGTTCGGTTCCGGAGCGATGACTCCTTCTAACCACGGGAGAGTTGCTGCGATAAGCAAGCCCGCCGGGTCGTAATCCACGAAGGCCCAGACTGGCTTCTTCAACAGGCCCATGAATGCCTGCGAGGCATTGGCACGCACATCGCCGCTGCCGCCGCGCCACAGTACCAAAGGATTGGGTCCAGCGGAAGAAAAGTCGAGCCGCACTTCGTGAATACGGTCGAAGCATTCCCAGTTTTCCACCAACAGAACCGTTTCATGTTCCACAATCGCCCCGATTACCAGTGCATCGGCTTCGAGATGACAGCGGGGTGGCAGTATGAGAGACTGATTGCCCACCCGCAGAGGTCGGCCGGGTAGCGTTTTTATGGCTAAACGATCACGGCGTGCCGGACTTCCCGACCATTTCTCGTTACGACCGAGCGCGAGGCATTCAGCCCGAGTGAGACCTTCCCATGCATCCGGCGGCGTGTCCGGGGAAATGCCCTCGACTTTCAACAGTTCGCGGATACGGGTCTTCGCCGGACCATCGAAACAGCAGGCCACACCCTTGACCCAACCGATATTGTAGTCGTTGAGAAACCCGCGCAAGGATTTTGAGCCAGCGAAGCGCTCCTCCGGTGACTGAACGACACGCAACAAGACTTTGACCAGTTGTTTTTCCATGAGGCTTACTCCACTCGCCGTGCCAGCACGTCGCGCACAACGATATTGCCAGACAGCGCATGGTCCGGCGTGGCCTCCACTCGCTCGAAGCTGAAGCGGGCGAGCCGCCGACGATCCATCGCGTATTCGTACAGTACGCAGTGCAACCAGATGTCCCCAGGCAAAGCGTCAAATTCCTGCTCGGCAGCTTTCCACGCGATGGCCGAGATAGGAGCGTTCGCCGTCGCGACGGCGCCCAGGAATCGGTCCAGGGCCACTTGATATGGTTTGGGAGCGATGGGAATGATGATGGGCGGAGCAGCGCCATCATCAGTCAGCATGCCCAGTTTCGGTTCTCGTCGGACGAGCACACGTGCCAGGGGGAGAGCCCGCGCCAGATCCGCCAGGGCGTCGCTTGTGGCGGAGTCCGACAAGTCCGGCCGGGCCTTCAACCGGAGTGGTCTAGCGCGAAGGGCCCAGGCGGGCGGCTCGGCGATCTCGTCGACGTCGGGCGCCACATAGTCGGGGTTACGTTTGAGGAACAGCGCGAAGGCCCGCAGGCGTCGCGCCGCAGGTTCCACCTGCCGCAGCCGATAAAGGTAGGACTTGAGGATGTCCGTGATATCCAGCAGCGAAGCACGCCACTGCGGCAGCCGATCCGCCAACTGGGAGCGAAAGGCGATCGCAAGGCCCTCACAACCGGGCCGTTCTTCCAGGGATTCACCCATGCCAGCCATCTGCAGTTCGCGCAGGGCATCGCTAATCCGCTCCGCCCGGCCTATGTAGTATTCGTTCTGACGCTTCTTTTCCGCCAGGGTGCTGACGTTAGCGAAGCTGTTGTCCGCCAGCATTCGCAGGTATTGCAGCGCGCCCGTAATGCTGTCAGCCAGGTCGAAAACGGCCGCGTTGAAGTTATCAGCATAGGCGTCTGCGTCCTCCTGCCGGCCTTCGAGGTGAGCCTTCTCTGTCTCGTCGATGAGGTAGGGTAGTCGTCCCGCCAGTTCGCCAATGTTGGCGCCGACGGCCGCATACATGCGTTCCTTCTGCAGCACTTCGTCCAGATGCCGAGCCAGAGAAGAAGCTAGCCGGTAGGTGTCCTGGGTAAATGGCACCAAAGCGCGGTGCTGCTGCAGCTCATAAATCGCCCGGGCGTTGTCATCCGTTTTGTCCACACTGCCCCGGTGATAAGCCTCTGCCAGCACAGCCCGCTGACGATGCAGCACCTCCACGTACTTGATAACGAGATCGTGGCTCATAACAAGTTGCCCGTCTCCTGCTTCTCCTCCACCTCCTCCTGTACCGACTCATGCACCATAAGGAAATCCACGACCTCTTGTAGGTATTCCACCTTGCCGGTCACTTCATAGATTTCCCGTTCCGGGTTGGCGAGCACCAAGTAGCCCTCCTCCCGCAGCTTCTTCAGCAATCGATCCAAAGCGCTGCGCAATGTACCATCGCTGCTGGCCTTGCCGAGGTTGGTCAGGGTCTGCAATTCGTTTCGCAAGCTGGGGTTCTCATCGATGGCGGCGATGAGTCGGTTGGTCTCAATAACGCTGCCGGGGGACAGAAATTCCTCCCGCCGCATGGCCTGCATAACGTGCACAAAGAAGCCCACCACTAGCCGTAGGCTGTGCTTGATCTCGGCAAACTCTTCCCGAATTCCCTTGCGCTCGTCCGGGTCCAGGCGGGCAAAGGATACATACCAGGCGCTGCCATGTCGCGTGCAGGCCAGACTCCGCCCAAGGCGTCCGAGAAAGGCCTCCACCTCCTTGCGGTTTTCCTCGGCATTCAGGAAGCGAAAGGCGTCAGGGTAGCTGACGGCACATACGAACTGACCGGAGAGCAGCAGCGTTACAGTCTGTTCAAACATGCGCGCGCTCCTTGACGAGCATCGCGTCGTGGGTCTCCATCACTTGAACCTCAACCAGCCGGCGCCCCGCCTCGATGCTGAAGCGGTGGGGAAAGAGTCGCAATACGTCGACATCCGGGTCCGGGAAGGCAGATACCAGCGTGATGTCGTTCCGGTTCAAGGTTTCCAGCAGGGCCTCGATGTTGCCGATGTCGAGATCCTTCAGTTCGTCCAGGGCCCACACGATCTGCACCCGGGCATGGCGACGGATCCGATTAATGAAGGCGATGAAGATCACGCACAGGATCAAGTAGGAGAGGCCGTTGGACGACACCCGCTCGAGGTCTGCAGCCTTACGAAAAATCCGCGTCTGTCCGTTTTCCACCACCTCGCCCTGAATGCGGATGAGGTTGGGCAGCTCCGCGCGAATGCCTTCCCTCACTTCCCAGTGCGATAGCAACTGACGCAGTGTTCCCGCAAACTCCGGCGGCGGCAGCTCGTTGCCCTCCTGCCCGAGCCATACGCGGTGAGCCTCCGCCATGCCGTCTATCGCCTGCCAGTACTCTAGCTGGCGAATCACCGAGACAATTTCCACGGTCACCCGCGAAATGCTCTCGAAGGCGATGTTGTCGTCCAGGCTTTGTTGCAGCTCCCGACTAAACTGCTGCACCTTGCGATGGAAGCGCTCCATATCTGCGTGGAACGCCACGATCGCGCCGGCGATCTGGTTTGCCTCCACCTTCAGGGTACGTCGGTACTGGTCGTGGTCGCTCCCGAACCAGGATTTGAAGGGCGCGATCCAGTGCCGATCCGTGGCATCTGGCCCCAGGGCTTGCCGGTGCGCGTCGTAGAACTGCTCCGGGGGCGTGTCACGCCGGGAGACAAAGGCGCGCTTGATCTCGCCGATGTTCTTCCGGATCCCTTCCAGTTCCCGCTCCACTTCCCGCCGCCGCTCGTTAGTCTGAAGCGCCAGCAGCTCCAGGGTCCAGGCCGTGTCGAAGTCCTGCCCCAGAACCTCAGGATCCGGCCCGTACGTGGCAACTTGCGCCAGCCTTTGCTGGACCGTGTTTTGTGCATTCTCCCGGCGTTTGAAGTCTTTCTCCAGTCGCGTCAATTCCGCCTGCAGTTGTTCGCGCGCGGCGCTTCGTTCCGCCAGCAATTTCGCCAGGGCCTCCTTCTTGGCGGCTTCCTCTTTCCGAGCAGTAGTGGCGTCCCGGGCGAGCATTTCTCGCCGCGGCCACTCCTGCTCCAGCCACAATCGCCATTGAGCGACCTCCTCGCGGTAGGCTCGGGCCTCTCGGATGCGGCGATCCAGTTCGGCGATCTCCTTTTCCAGTCGGGTTAGAGTTGCTACATCTACGCCGGCGCTCTGCAGCGCTTGTTCCTTTTCCAGCTGCATCTCTTGTCGCAGCCTTTCGAATGCGACCTTGGATTCCGCTTGAAGTCGGTCATGTGCGGCCAGGACATGCTCCTGTTCGGTTTCCAGTGCACGCCGTTCCTCGGAGTAACGACGTGCCCGTTCGCCTTCATCGCTCGCTAGGCGTTGCTCCAGGGCCTGCAAGTGGCCGTGCAGAATCCGGTTTTCTCGATCCAGTTTGGCAAGCTCTTCCCGGGCCAGGGCTTCCGCTTCACGGCGGCTTTTCTCCATTTGCACGCGCGCGGACTTTTCTGCTTCCTGAGCGAACTGGCGCCGACTGGCCAAGTTCTGCACTTCGGTTTCCTGCTGCGAGAATGCCTGTTGTGCCTCCTTCCGCTGCTCACCGCGTTTCTCCAGGTGCAGCTGAGCCTCGGCAATCGCGGTATCCGCGCTCCGAAGGCGCTCCTCCACCGCCGCAGCCTCCTTTTGCAAAGCCTGTTCATCGGATGCCAAGTGGGCATCCAAGGGCTCCAGGTTCAGGCCGATGCCATACAGGCCAGTTAGCGCGCTCAGCACAACGGGCTCCAGGTCTTCGCGCACCAAGAGATCTTCCCTCATCACCTTGGCGATATCGAACACCCAGTCGGGGTGCTCGCTGCGCAGGAAGTAGAGGAGACTGTCTGGCCCCGGGGTTTGCTGCAGACGCAAAGCCTGCAGCCGCTTCGCCAGGTCCCGTCGCTGAGCGAGCAATTGCTGCAGCTGCTTGTCCTGTTCCTCGAACGATTGGCGGGCTTCATTTCGTAGCCGCTCCCGGTGGCGCTGCTCCGCCTGACCTGACTCCAGGGCCTGCTGGGCTTGAGCGAGGGCTTCGCTGCTGGCCTGGTGGGCGGCCTCGCATTCGATCGCCGGCTGGGGTGAACGAACCTTTTCCTTCCAGCGCCCCTCGTCTTGCAGCACGACCCGCAGCCGTTGGTCCAGTTCCTCCCGGCCCTGGCGGTAGGCTTCACGCAAGGTTGCCAGATCCTTATCCTTTGTCGCTTCCAGTATGCCGAATCGAGGGACGAAGGCCTGCTGCAGGCCCGATCGCGCCTGCAGGGACTGCAACTGCTCTTCGTTGTATCGCTGCTGCTGTTCCATCAGCAAGCGGTCGTAGTGCAGGGAAATCTTTTCGTGTTGCCCCAATAGGGCTTCTTTGCGACCTTCGAGGGGCCTTCGCTCTTCCACCATTCGGGCTTCAGCAGCCACCCGTTCCGCCTTCGCCGGCAGCTCTCGCCGGGCGTAGTCCTGCTCTTGGTCCTTCAGGGTGGCAAGGCGCCCATCCCTATCTTCTGCCTCACGCCGGGCGGCATCCCGTTCGCTCTCGAGAATTTCTTCGGCTCGACGATAGCCTGCTTCAGCCTCCTTGGCCCTCCCCTCCAGCGACTCCCGTTGGTCTCGGTTGCGCCGCCCTTCCTCTTCGAGATGATTCTGGAGGCGGCACAGGCGGGCGTGAATGCGACCCAATTCCGCTTCGCTGGCCAGCAAACGCGCCTCGGCGGTCAGAATCTCGTCCATGCGCGGCGCTTCCTGCATCACCCCCCGGTAGGCATCGAAATGCTCGGGCCAGGATTCAATTTTCTTTCGTTCGGTGGACAATGCAATCTGGCCGGGGCCATCGGCGATGCAGGACACCACCATGCGTTGCAAATCCTCAAAGTTCGTCTTACGCAAGAACATGCCGCTGACGATCTTCTCGATGTGCGTCAAGTGGTGTCCGTTGCCCACGAAGGAGAAGTCCGCTGTCAGGCTGCGCGCCCGCTGGCGGTCCCTCCCTGTACCGACCTTGCCCTGGATAATGCTGCGGTACTCGGCCACCGAGGAAATCACCTCGGTGCAGATGAGACCCAGCCGCTTCACGTGGGCATACAGATCCAGCGACGGAATAATGTTGCGGCCATCGGGCTGAAGAAATAACTCCGGCTTGTAGGCGGCGCGAACGAAGCGGTAGCGTATCTCCTCGCCGCCTTCGCTGGCATGCATAACCATCAGACAGGTGACGTCTCGCCGGCGGTATTCAAACAGGATGTACGAGGTCAGTCGAGGCAGGTAATAGCCGGCGAAGTTCAGGCGGTTGGTCTCCGTGCCAGCAATGCGATTCGGATTCTCGCCGAAGAACACCGGCAAGAGTTGCAATAACGATGTTTTGCCGCTTCCGTTGCGCCCCGTCAGTACAACCCCACCCCCAAGTGGAAAAACCACGACGCGTCCCGGGCTGTAGGAGTCAATGAGGATCAGGCGCTGGAGCTCAAAATCCATGGGGGCTTCGGTTGCGAGGTGCAGAGGGTTGCGAATCATTGCCCGTGAGCCTGGTCAGTTAAAACGCTGCCACCATAACCGCAAACCTACGTGGCGGTAGAATAAGGCGGCATTCATTGTACGATTTCATCAAAGAACTGATTGATCACCTGCGCTCGCTGCCGTCTCTCTGCTGCCAGATAAATGCCGGTCGTCCCCACATCGGCATGCCCCAATGCCGCTTGGATCAACTGTACTGGCGTATTCCGGTTGGCATTCATGGTCCCGAAGGTATGGCGCAACCAGTGAGTTGTGGCTGACCTCAAGCGTTCGGCAGCCTTCGCATCTTCGGCGTCAATCGCCTCAGCGACTTCAGCAAAATAGCCGGTCAAGATTTGATGAAGCGTTGCGGTCGATACTTCCCGGCGGATCTCATTGTTCCTGGTGGCCAAGGTGGCGATCAGCGGTTCATTGGATGGCCACATGTTGAGATCACGACCAAGGCCCCGTGCCTCCATATAGTCGGCGAGGATGGGCATGAGGCCGTTGGGAAACGTCGTGTGGCGCTCCTTTGTCCCTTTGCCGATGACAGTGATTTCATAATCGTCACCGCTGCCGTCCGCGTCAATGTGCCCTGCCTTGGCGTCGACCAACTCCTCGATCCGCAGTCCCGTACCGACGGCAAACCAAAGGATGAAGCGAAGCCGGTAGTAGCGTTCGTCTTGTTCGCGTTCTTCGAGGTGGCGAATGACAAACTGCCACTGCTTTGGTGTGAAGGCGTGATCGATCTTGAGCTTGCGGCGATCGGCGACCGGCATCTCGTCGACTTCCTTCCACGGGTTAAAGTCGAAGTAGCGGTTCCGGGCCAGGTACTCGAACATGGCGCTCACAACGGTCAGCGCCTGTTTCTGGCTGGCCGGCGACAGGGGACCCGCAAAGGGGCGCCAATCTTCATGCCAGCGTGGCGTATTGCGCTTGCCGATCCAGGCCTCTCGCGGAATGCGCCACCGCCAGGCTTGGCAGCCAGCACGGTCCTCCCTGCCATCCAGCGAGTACAGGAAATCCCGATATTCAGTGCAGTCCTCGATCGTGAGGGATGACAGCGCCCTGCCCTTCTCGAGGACCGCCCAGAGCAGCAGGCGCTCCGCCTGGGTGCGGTAATTCCGGGCCGTATGGGG
>DATKWA010000196.1:0-8905 GCA_035529815.1 Occallatibacter sp.
GGATGTTGTGAATCGAGGTGTTGATGAAGTTGACCGGCCGGAAGAGGTCCGGCTGCATCTCAATGCCTTCCCGCTGCAGAGCTGGATTCAGTTCGTGGAGCGCCTGCTCAACCCGCCGGGTGACTTCAATAAGGTTGGCCCCGTATTGCGAATCGACATTGAGGATGACGCCCGTTTTGCCTTGCACCAAGGCGGCGCCAAAGGGAGGAGCCGCGCCTTCGCGCACATCGGCAACCTGGCCTAGCGTCACGTTAGCGCCGTTCCGGCGCACCAGCACGGTCGCCGCAATCTGCTCCGCCGTTACAGGCTGCCCCTCCGAGCGAAGAATCAGGCGCTGATTTCCGCCTTCGACGAATCCGGCTCCCAGGACTGCGGTTGCCTTCTGAGCTGCCGCGACCACATCGTCCAGCGAGAGGTCGTACTGCATGAGTTTGTCCGGAAGAAACTGTACCTGCAGTTGCTTCACTTCACCGCCAAAGATGGTGACGTTGGCGACTCCGGGCACCGCCAAGAGGCGCGGTTTCAGGGTCCAGTCTGCCACCGTGCGCAGCTCCATGAGCGATTGCCGGTCTGAGGTCAGGCCCATCACCAGCACCATTCCGGTCGTTGAATGGAGCGGCGTCATGGTGGGCGCATGGACGCCCTGCGGCAACTGGCCCGCAACAGTGGAAAGCCGCTCGGAGACGAGTTGGCGGTCCCGGTAAATGTCGCTGTCGTTCAGGAAGACCACGGTGATCACCGACAGGCCCTGAATGGAAGTGGATCTTAGCGATTCAATGCCCGTTACGCCGTTGACGGCGTTCTCGACGGGCTGTGTCACCAGCAGTTCCACCTGTTCCGGAGAAAGCCCCGCAGACTCGGTCTGGATGGTGATGAACGGCGGTGCGAATTCGGGAAAGACGCTGAAGCTGGCCTGCGTGAGCGAATAGATTCCGTATCCGAGAAAGGCCACCGCGAGCGCGAGAACGACGCCGCGGAAGCGAAGCGAGAAACTAACGATGGCATTGAGCATGAGATCCCTTCCTCGCTTCGGTTAATCCTGGTCGGCCTGAATTTGAGAGCGGAACTCCTCAGAGAGCAGCGTCTGCGCACCTGCCGTGACCACACGCGCGCCCGCTGCGATGCCCTCGCTCACAAACCATCCCGCTGCTGTAGGGTTTGCCGTGAAGACTTCATACCGAGTGAATTTGTACGGCGATTCCTCGACGTAGCACCAGGCACGACCCTGCCACCACACGACTGCGGCGTAAGGCACAACGACTCCGCCGCGCAATGGCCCGGCGGACAGAAAGACGGGAAGGTTGACTCCCGGAACCATACCCGCCCGCGCGGAGACGACGTAGAGAAAACTCGGCGCTTGCAGGCGCGGATCAAGCTGCGGAAGTGCAGAGATCAGATGCGCAACAGTGTGTGTGTTGTCGAGGAACTGAACTGTCGCATCGGCAGGAGCGGTCCCGCCGCCGGTGCTCGTTGCCGTTACCTGAAGCAGGTACGTGCGTTGCGAAAGCAATGCATCGAGCTGCGGCGTGCCTTGTTCCAGCCACATGGCAACGGTTCGTCCCCAGTGCAATTCCATCGAACTCTTGAGCACGTCGAGTGACTGTTCGGCGTTTTGCAATACGGCAGCGTCGCTCTCTGACGAGGCCTGCGCAACTTCCACCGCCTTCGCCGATACGTTCTGTCCGCCCTGATTCAGTTGCTGCAGACGCGCATATTCGGCTTGCGATGCCTGTGCGGCGGCGCGGGCTTTGGCGATATCCATCAACGCGGCGTTATAGCTTGTCTTGAGATCGAGTAGCGGCTGCAATTGCAAGACGACGCCGGTGGCTTGCGTTTCGGCAGTGCGTCGGTCTGACGCGAGCGCGGTAATCGCGATTGCGTTAGCGCGCTGTGCCTGCTCATCGAAGCTAAGAATCGTCTGGCCGCCATAGGAAGAGATGCGCGACGGCGCTTCAACAGGCGCGTCGCGCTCTGCCTCGGCCGCATGTTCGGAGCGCCCAGAGAGAAATCCCCAGATCAGCCCGCCAGCGATGCCGAGCGTAAAGATACAAACGATGACGACTCGAAGAAATGGTTTCATCGGGTACTCCTCCTACCGCGGCGCGTTTTTGGGTAGCACGGGCGCCGTTCCTGGATCGATGGTTCGCTGCAGTGCTTCTTCGAGCGCCCCGAGTGCAATTTGTGCTTGATGTAAAGCCTCCAGGCGGGCGTGTTCGGCAACCTCTGCCTGAATGTCGGCGGAGACCATGGTCAGTTGGTCCGCCTCTCCAGCGTTGAGCCATTGGTTTGCGGTTTGACGTTGCTGTTCTGCTTGCTCGGTCGAGCGCCGCGCTTCTTCCACCACCGCGTAGGCCGCGTCGTACTGCGCCAGCGCCTTGTCGCTTTCGGCAATCACTGTGCTCTGAGTTGCGAGCAGTTGCGCGCCCGCCACCTTGCGTTGAGCTTCCGCTTCGGCGATGGGGCCTTCGTTGCGATTGCGCAGCGGCAACACAGTTCCCAGCTTGAGGGAGATGAGGTGCACACCTTCTTCGTAGGCATAGCCGGGTCCAAGGTCGATGTCGGGATACTGCCGCGCAACTTCGAGTTGCAACCTAGATTGCGCCGCCTCGTATTGCGCCAGAGCACGTTGCACATCGAGCCGGTTGTCGACCGCGGTGGCGCGAATACTCTGTTCGGGAAGTGCGGTTGGCGGCAGCGGCTGATCAACTGCTGCCCAGTTCACCGTCTTGCCGGCAAGACCACTCAAAGGAATCCCGATGGCCGCTGCGAGAGCGGCACGCGCCGTTCCCACCTGCCCCAAGGCAGCGCGCAGCGCCTGGCGCAGATTGGTCAGGTCAATGCGCGCCGTGGTCACCTCCGGCAGCGGAATCTCGCCCGCATGAAAGCGAGCCTCAAGCAGGTCAGTGTACTTGCTTTGCAGGGACTCTTGATTGCGCACTGTCGCTGCAATCTCCTGCGCAAAAACCAGATCGACTAGCGCCGTGCGGACCCGGCTCCGTACAGACCACGCCGTCTCGGCCACCCGGATTCGGCCCGCGTCGCTCAGATGTTCTGCTTCAGCGATGCGATAGCCGCGCTTCCCGGCGGTCTCGATGGGCAGGGAAAAGTCGAATCCCAGAAGATAGGGACTTTCGACCGCTGTCTCATAGCCTGCGTCAGCACCCACGGAGGGATTCGGCTTCATTGCGGCGGTCTTGATGGCGGCGTCTGCAACTGCTGCGTTGGCACGCGCCAAATCCATATCTGGGTTGAAGTAGTAGGCCGCGAGCGTGAGCGTGTTCAGGTCCCACGCCGCCATCGGCCACGCAGGCGGCCCGAAACCCGAAGCTTGCTTCATCCAATCGCGCAGGCCGGGATCATCCAGGCTGCGCGTCTCAAGACTTGCGGCGAGCGCCAGGGGCGCAACAGGTGCAGCCTGGTACCTGTACGGAGCGCAGCCGCTGGTCAGCGCCAGGAGCGGCAGCACAAATGCTATAGAAGATCTCATAGGAACTCCCGCAATTTATGGTTCGAAAAATGCGCGCACAATTGTGCTGGCGCAGACGAACGCACGTGAGAAAAAGCGGAGAGTTCTAGATGCGAAGGGAGCTGAGATTCAAAGGAGGTGAGAAGAGCAGCCGCAGATGGTCGGATCCGTAGGTGTGCGAATCGGCAGTAAGAGCCATTTCGCGTGTGCGCCGCATGACAATTGAAACGACAAGCCCAACTAACTGAACGATCAGCAATGCCGAATGGAGGCACAGTCCGATGCAAAAGCCAATCACGATCAGCATGAATTCGGTGTCATTGCCAAAATCGGCAATGCTGTCCCAGCGGTCGAAAGCCTCACACAATTGCGGAGCGAACATCAGCAAGATAGCCGCAACCGAGAGGAAGGTGAGGAACCGGCGTTTCACTCGACAATCGTAGCAGAGGGGCCTCCGGCTCAGAGAGGTTGGGCGTTGTGGGGCCAAGGTAATCCTTATTTGATCCGTTCAACACAATTCGATCCCAAATATAAGGGCCGTAGCGTGGCCATCCTATGTCGGCTGCGGCGGCGTCAATGAACCCTCCTTGCTATTTTCCAGTTTCACCAGAGCCACATAGAGCGTGGAGCACTCAACCAAAGTGCCCACCCGGGATTGGTTGTGTTTGCCCTTGATCAGGTCGCTTTCCCAGTGGCCGGGCACTAGGCGCTCTTCAACTTCGATGGGGCCGGTCATCTATCAATGTCATGTTAGGAAGGGACTTACCCCGGTCCTTGCCCGCTGAACGCTTGCGGCGATGCTGATGGGCACGGCGCAGCAGGGTGAGGACGCGGGCGCGCAATTGACCGCGTGGCATGGCATACAGGGCGGTGTAGATGGTCTCGTGCGAGAGGCGCACCGGCGAATCCATAGACCCCAGTGTGAACGCAATCTGCTCTGGACTCAAGCCCCCCGCCGCAAGTGCGCGACCACCAGGAGGAAAAGCGCGCTGCCCACCACGCGGGGCTTGGCGAAGAGCTTGGTGGCCTGCGCGATAGCCGCCCGCCACTCGCGGACGCCCGCGCAGGGCGATCTCTGGCTCAGGCAGCCAACCGTTGCGCGCTATCTCGCGGGTGATGGTGGAGCGCGCCCGTTGGAGTCCGGCGGCTATAGCCGCCGGACTCCAACGCAACCCCAACTGCGTCTGAAGCAAAGCCCGTTCCGCTAAAGACAACTGCGTGTATGACTTCCCCATGCAACATTATCCCTTCCGGATGTGTTGCACTTGGATTTTGAGCGCGGCCGACGTATTGGCCAAGAAGTTCTGGCGGAATTAGGCCAGCCGCCTTCCGCTGGACTTGAAGACTTCTCCTGATGTCTTCGACAATCAGTTCGACAAGCACCTTTTGAAGCTGCCTATGAAAGATGGCTCGCCCCCTTGGCCTGGCCTGGGGTCAGGATCTCACCCTTACTGAATTGATCTGATCCAGCGGACGAGCTGCCACCTCTGCGCTTCCGGCAAGCTTGACCAGGAGGGCATGCCGTGGCTCAGATCTCCCTGCCGAAGAAACCATTCGATGTCGCCATCAGAGGCAGTTCTTATCCTTTCACTTCGCAGGGCTGGCTTTTTCTTGCCATCACCCATCGCATCCGCCTTGTGGCATTCCACACAATGATTGCGAAATATCAATTCCCCCGCCGCGACAGCCTCGGGGCTTCGGGCAAGCGGGTTGACTCGGGTATGGTCCTTGGGGGGAACATGATCCCATCTATTACTAGCGGCCGCTCCCCGAATCGGAGCCGCGCTTACAGCCAACAGCAGTATCAAGGCCAGTTGTCGCATCAGCGGCCCCCTTGTTGTGCATTGCTCTTGTTCGCCTGCCCGTGATGGAACCAGCCGCCGACCTGGTTGAACTCACAAGCAAGGCCAACACGATAAACCCGTGCAAGGCTGGAATCAGTCAGGCCGAAGCCGGGAGAAAAACTCAACCGGAATCCCTTGGGGAGTTGCCATCCGAGAAGCGGCGCAACGTAATGAGAAGTGTCCTTGATGGTCAATGCCTCTGTGTCTCCCAGGCCGCCGTATGCTTCCACCCCCGCAATGAAATTCTCAGTGCAAAAGGTGCATTCCCGGCCGCTGGCTGCGCCGGACAACGGACGCGTAGCTCCCACCGCATAGCCGAATTCCCAAGGCGCGTGCCCGAGATTCTTTTCGGCAATGAAGTTCTCTGAGATGTTCCAGTCTCGCACGTTGGAGGACAGAATCAACTTCAGTTCTCCTTCGTGCTTGTGCTCTTTGCGCGCGTCCCCATTTCTGGTCGCCAGATCTGTCTGGCCATCATGTCCGACGACTTCGAGAATGGTCTTGTCCGCTCCCGATATGCTCTCGAATTCCAAATAAAGGACGGGGTTCAAGACGTGATCCCGCATCAGTGGGCGAAGTCGATTCTCGATCCGGAATCCGGTATACAAAGTCGAATCCTGTGCAGTGGCCTGGCCGTCCAGATAGAGTTCCGTAGTCCACCAGGCCCGCGTTCCGTACTCCAATTCCACAGCCGTGGCGCCAAAGTGGTTGGAACCATCCGGCCGTGCCAACGCAGTCTTGGTCTCGACCTCCAGGTTCCCCGGCTCTTCGAGATCCTGGGAATATGTCACGAAATAAGGCTTGTCCTGCCCTTGTGCGGGAGCATTCGAGTAACTTGCGATCAATGCGGCCAGCAAACAAGCTGGGCCCGTGAATCTTGGCAACACCAAAAGGCCTCCAAACGAATATACGACCCAATCAGTCTTATATAATGCAGACTAAATCAGTCCTATATTGGGCGCAAGGCCGATTGTCATCATGTGAAACGATTTACGGCGTGCCAGGGCAGCGCCAAATCACGAGATCGGACATTCTTGACGACTGGCTTCCGACGGACCTGCGCTTGCGGACACCAGTGATGGATTTCGCATCACTTGCCTTCAACCATTTCAAAATATTTAACTTAGAGAAGAAATTGCACGAGCGCCTAGAAATCAACCCTTCACCTGCCGATAGGTCCGACATCTACCGAAAGGAAGGTATTCAATTGATCAGTTTGATTAGTAGTGCGCACGGAGCAGCTCCGGCAGTCGCGAGTACCCAGACCAGCTCCGCCGCCCCAAGCAGCGCTTCAAGTTCATCTAAACCGCAACCCTCTGCAGGCATTCCTGTCGACACAGTGCACATCAGCAGTGCCGCCAAGGCGGCTATGCAGGAAGCGATTGAGACGCCGGCTCAAACTGCAAGAGAAGCGAGCGCTGGGGATCAACAGGCCCTGAGACTTCTCGCTAAAGAGCAAACGGCGAAATAGATTCTTGGAGTATCTGCATGAAATACAGTTGCCACATTAGGTTGTGGTCTGGATGCTGAGTGCGGGAGGCGACGGGCCTCGGCGGCAGCAATGGCCGCGATTGGATCTACTGAAAGATAGGTGATGCTCGGATGGTGAAGCGGGAAGGTCCGCGCCACCATTCGCGGTAATCCAGTAGATCCGGCATGATTCGATTTTCCAGTAAGGCGACGGGCAGGGGTGCGAGGATTGTTGCGAGTCAAAGAATCCCACGTGACATGGCTTCGCAAGGCAGAAGCCGACCAAGCAAGCTATCTTCTGTCAAGGGCAGAGTAAAACCCGTAATCCGTCGATAAGGTTTGGAAGGGGTTTCGGCGAGGGGTATTTGGATCGTCAGCAGGAGTTGATGCAGCGCATCCGTCCTGCAAACAGGCTGCAGCGGCTTCTGGATGCAGCTTCTGGCTCCCGATCAGCTCCTCTGCAGGCTGTTCAAGGCGCAGTTTCACTTGGGCCGGTCAAATTAGGCTCAGGAAAACTTCATCGATGTCGGCTCCGAAACCGTCTTCTCATGTAGCGACCTGCAGCAGCCGCATGGCCTCCTTCCATAAAGCAATGCGGTCAGCCAGCGCGGCCAGCCGCAGCAGCGTCTTGCGTGCATGTTGAACGATACGCCCGGCCGTATTGATGATCAGAAAGCGCAGCCGCTTGGGCCGCGCCCGCAACAGCTCCGCAGGCAGCGCGATCCGCTTCAGCGCCGTCAGCACGTTGTGCGCGATCACCGCGAGCCGCAACCAGGCTGCATTCGCGCCAAAATACTTGCTCGGCATCACTCCTCCGGCCAGCTCATTCTTCACCACATCATGCACCGCTTCGATCGTTCCCGCCTTCTCCCGATGCCACTGGATCAGCCGCTCAGGCGTCCACTCCCAAATGCTGCTCACCACGGCAAAATGCTTCTCCCGGCTGCCATCGGCAAACATCTCCTCCTGCCGCGGACGAATGCGAATCGCCACGTAGCGCAAGGGCTGCGTGTCTTTCTGCTCGCCCTTCTCGCCCGGCACAAAATCCACCTCCGCGCACTCGCGAATCTCCCTTCCGTCCGCCTTGCCGTAGAGACTCCAACCCGCCTCCGGAATCTGCAAAATCGCTCGATGCAAGGCCTCGCTCAGGCGCGCGCTGATGGCAAAACCAATCTTCCCCTGCGGACCATCGGCCCGCTTCTCGTCGCGCAGCCACTGAATCAATTCCCTTTCGTGACTGGCCGAGTCGCCGCGATAGTAATAACTCGTCACCGTCTCCGGAAGCGCCGCAAAAGCTCGCTTCGCCACCGCCAGCGGGGCCATCATCGCCGGCACGTTACCGTCGCGGAACTCATCGGCCAGAATCACATCCATCTCTGCCCACACCGCCAGCATCGGCTGGTAGCCGCGCTCCCCTTCATAGGTTCGCAAGGCCTCCCGCTTGTGACTCTCGATGATCGTCGCATCCTGATCCACCGTCGCGATCAGCTGATCAGGGCAGCGGCGGCCAAGCTCCCGCACCAGCTCCCGATTCACTTCGCCCAGCCCGCTCAGTGCATCGGCTTCTTCCGGGATGAAAGCGATCTGCTCCGGCTTCCGCCCGTCTCTGGCCTCCTCCAGCTTCTCTTCGGAATGAAACCGGTTCAAAAACTGCCGCGCAGACTCCGGAGAAGGCACCTCATGGCCCAACATCTCTTTCAGCCCCGCATCGTCGCGAAGATGCTGGAAGTCGTCCAGGCAATCGCCGCCCACCGCGTTCAGCACAACGAAGCTCTCCACCATCGTGGCTTCGTCGTAGCCGCGCTCACGCTGCTTGATAGGCACGTGCTGACGCACCATGGCCGGAACGCCAAGGGATCGAAACGCCTGCACCACAAGCGGCACGCCGCCCCAAGAGGTCAGGGTTTCTTCAAGCGGATTATCGTCGATCTCAAACAACAGCGGAGATTCGGTCGGCGAAGGCTTCCGGGGCGGATTCATACCCACATCGTAAACGCTCCTGGCACCTGAAAGGTGCAAGAAAAACGATGCCAGAAACTCCTCATTCAACCCGCATCATGCCACTCTACGCGGCTTCCCGGAGATCGCTTCAACTTGCACGCAATGTTATCCACGGATCAGGGAA
>DATKWA010000197.1:0-2864 GCA_035529815.1 Occallatibacter sp.
AATACGATTAACGCTTCTATTCGTCGTCACTGCTCGCCCACATTTTCTCAGATATACGGATCAGTTTATGAGACCGCGTCAACTCTAATGCCGTAACCATTACTGCAAATCCGACGATGATTGCAACGGCAATGCGAACGCCAGATGGAGTGGGCTTGCGGATCGACTCGTAAACTTTCTGCCCAACGAACCAGCCTAGCGCTGCCCTTTACCCGTAATTTAGTGCTGGACAAACACTTCCGGTTCGTTCACACTTGGCAACATGGACATGCAGAACCAGATCAAGCGCACCCTCTCTCAGCCTGAAGGCCTCGCCTATGTAGGGGAACTACTGGAAGCCGAAGAGTACCTATCGCGAACGGACGTGGCCGTGAAGGTCTGCGCGGAGTTCGGATTTCAGGATCCGCGCGGCCAGCATCAGCTTAGTGGCTGCCTGAAGGCGTTGCGGGAGCTGGAGGGTAGAGGCTGGTTTCAGCTGCCGGCACCGCAGATAGAAAAAGGCGGGCCGAGTCCACGGCGGTTGCCGCGAGCAGTAGACCAACCGCAGAAGGTGCCTGGCGAGGTGGGTGCGATCGTGGGACTGGAACTGGTGCGGGTCGAGCAAGAGGACCAGATGCGCATCTGGAACGAACTGATGATCCGGGAACATCCGCAGGGAGCCGGTCCGCTGGTGGGCCGGCAGATCCGCTATTTGGTGCACTCAGCCCATGGCTGGCTTGGCGGGCTGGGGTTTGCCGCGCCAGCCCTTAAGCTGGCGGATCGAGACCGCTGGATCGGTTGGGATGAGGAGCAGCGGGGGGCGCAGTTGCATCGCATCGTGTGTCTAAGCCGGTTCCTTATCCGACCTTGCGTCGAATGCTATAACCTGGCTTCACGACTGTTGAGCAGGAGTCTGGAACGGCTGGCAGTGGACTTTCTCGAGCTGTATAAGTACGAGCCGTGGTTGGTAGAGAGCTTCGTCGACACCGCGCAGTTTTCCGGAGCCAGCTATCGGGCCGCGAACTGGATTCTTGTAGGACAGACCCAGGGCCGGGGGCGACAGGATCGATTCCGCAAGCAGGAGAAATCAGTCAAGGATATATACCTGTATCTTCTGGAGAAGGACTTTCGCACGCGACTGGGTTTGCCGGCCGGAGCTGGCCTGGGCCCGCTCGGTGCAGCTGATGGTGTGGATGGGAATCACTGGGCTCAGCAGGAAATGGGTGGCGCGCCTTTGGGGGACACGCGGTTGAGTCAACGACTGGTGGAGATCGTGCAATCCAAGGCGGAGAAACCGGGCCGTGCGTTTACCGGCGTTGCCGAAGGAGACTGGCCGGCGGTCAAGGCCTACTACCGCTTCATCGATCATCCCGATGAAGAGGCTGTTTCGATGGAGCACATTCTGGAGCCTCATCGGCAGCGCACGATCCAGCGCATGCAGGGCCAGCGCACGGTGTTGTGTATCCAGGACGGAAGTGATTTCGATTACACCTCCCTGGCGCAGTGCGAAGGTCTGGGTGTGATCGGAACCAATCAGACCGGCGCTCAAAGCCGGGGACTGCATCTGCACACTACCTTTGCGATAGCGCCCAATGGACTGCCCCTGGGCATCCTGCGGGCTGAATGTGTGGCGCCCCAGTTAAAGTCACCGGATGACCAGCGGCCCAGCTACGCCATTCCCATCGAGGAAAAGGACACCTTCAGCTGGCTGGCGGGACTGCGCGACACTGTCGAAGTAGCGGCGCAGATGCCACAGACCCGGCTGGTCAACGTCTGTGACCGCGAGGCGGACTTCTTCGAACTGTTCGAGGAGCAGCTGCGCAACCCATCGGTCGAACTGCTGGTGCGCGCCAATCACAATCGCGTGATCAATGAGCAACCGGGCAAGCTCTTCGATGCCGTTCGTCAATCTCCCTTGCAGACCAAAGTACAGGTTCATGTTCCGCGGCAAAGCGCCCGACCCAAGCTCTGCAAGACAAAAGCCAGGCCGAAACGGTCCGGCCGTCAGGCCGAGTTAGAAGTGCGCTATCAACGATATCAACTGTGCCCCCCTGCGTATTATTCCCAGAAAGAACCCATCGACATCTGGTGCATTCATGCGGTCGAGTCGGCTGCGCCGGAAGGAAACAAACCGGTCGAATGGTTCCTGTTGACGACCATCAATATCCGCGCTGCCGAAGATGCAGTCTCATGTTTACGCTGGTACTGTCTCAGATGGCGGATTGAGGACTTCCACCGCGTTCTCAAATCCGGCTGCGGCGTCGAGCAGATCGGGCACGAGACCGCCGAGCGCATCCGGCGAGCGATTGCTATCAATCTTGTTATCGCCTGGCGCATTATGCTTATGACCCTGCTGGGTCGTGACACTCCCCAGTTGCCTCCCGATGTCGTGTTCTCGAATATTGAACTGCAGGTTCTGAACGCCTACGCTAAAAAAAAACGGCTCCCCGCGCCTGCAACGTTGCGTGAGGCGGTACGGCTCGTCGCCCGCATGGGCGGCTACCTGGGCCGCAAGAAAGATCCTGAGCCCGGCCACCAACTGATGTGGGAAGGTTTTTATCAGCTCCTGCTCATGACTGAGGGGTTTGCGCTCCGAAGCTTCGACGACGACGAGGATGCTGGATGAGATGATTAGTCCCGGCCTTCTTATGGGTAAAGGGCAGGGCTAGGGTTCCTGATCGAATACCGGCCGGACGCCTGCCTGGACGAAATCAACGCGGAATTCGTAAAGGGTTTCCGACGCCAGATTCCAGCGCGCTGCAGAATTCTCCTCGGCCTCTTTACCCGAACCGTAAACCCGATCAGCACCCGCCGGTGGGATTTCCCTCACCGCGGAGATTCTATGTTCCGACACGCACAAAAGGATAGCAATCGTATGGAATCAA
>DATKWA010000198.1:0-3500 GCA_035529815.1 Occallatibacter sp.
CTCAATGTCGTGCGCACCCATCTTCTGTACCATTTCGGTGTTAGCGCGCACGTAAAAGTGAATAAATCTGAACAGTGGCCGGATGGTTTGAGGCGAGGGAGTTATGCCTTGGAGGGTGAAGTGTGATCAGGGGCGACAGCAGGGCGGAGGAGGACTTTGCCGCGCAGATAGGCCAGGTAGGTATCGGCGTGGGGTAAAGGTGTTTGGAGTAATTCTTCGATGACGGGCAGGAAATAATACAGAGAGCGGATCGGTGCGAGGGGCGGAGCGTCGGCGGGACGAAGGGCGCGGCGGGCGGAGGTCAGCAGGAAAGCGGTCTCGATGGTGGACAGAGGAATTTGCCGCAGCCAAAGCTGTTCGAGCAAACGCAGGTCATAGCGGCTGAGGCGGCGCGGAGTGTCGGGCAGGCGGAGATAGAGATCGATCGACGTCCGGCGATAGGTGGACAGGTCCTCAACGGGCATGCGGGCCTCTTTCCGATTTCTGCCGGCGCGCCGCGGCTTCCAGTTCGCTTTCTCGAACGCGGTAGGAAGTCCCCTCGATCAGGGTGACGTCGGCGTGGTGGGTGAGGCGGTCGAGGAGGGCGGCGATACAGGTGGCATTGGGGAAGACGGTGTTCCAGTCTTTGAAGGCTTTGTTGGTGGTCAGCAGGATGGAATTTCGTTCGTAACGGTGGTTGATAATTTCAAAGAGCAGGTCGGCGGCATGGGCGTCGTAAGCCAGATACCCACATTCGTCGATCACCAAAAGAGTGGGGCGCGCATAGAAGCGGAACTTACGGCGCAGCAGGCCGGGGGAATCGCCATCGAGATCGGCGAGCAGGTCGGCGGCAGTACGGAAGAGGACGGAGTGGCCGGCGAGTACGGCGGCATGGGCGATGTTTTTGGCCAGCAAGGTCTTTCCCAGCCCATTGCTTCCGCACAGGATGAGATTGCTGGCCGAGGTGAGGAAGTCCAGAGTGAGGGCGCGTTCGAGCAGAGGGCGGTCGATTTTGCTGGGCCAGTGCCAGTCGAAATCGGCCACAGGTTTGAAGCGGCCGAGGCGGGCCTGGGCGAGGCGGCGTTCGAGGCTGCGCCGGGCCAGGTCCTCGATCTCCGAGCCAGCGACATGTTCCAGCAGTTGCCGTAGACTCCAGCGCTGGGTCGCGGCCCGGGCCAGGAGATCGTCGAGGTTGTGCGCGGTGACCAGCAGATTGAGCTGATGCAGTTGCGCAACCAGGTCAGAGTTTGTCGTCAGGGTCTTTGGGGTCTTCGGAGAGTTCATCGTATGCCTTCAGAGAGGGATGAGAGACGGTCAGATTTTCCAACTCGGGACGGCGCGAGAGATGGACGGGCCGAGGCAGCGCGCGTCGCTGTTGGCGATGGCGGCGGGTGAGAATAAAGGCGACCGAGGACAGACGCGGGGTGTGATGCTCCAGGGCCTCGCGGAGGGCGGCGGTCAGTTCCTCGGCGCCATAGTCGTCCAGCAGGAGAAGCAGTTGCGAGGTAAGACGGGTGGTGGATTCTCCGTGTTCGAAGGCGGCTTGGAGGAAGGCCTGGCTTTCTGGGACGCAAATTGCCAGACGCCCCGAGGCGGTGGCGCCGAGGGCCCTGCGTTTTCTCTCCAGCAATGCCTGACGGTGGGCGGGGTCTTCGATCACTTGATGGCGGTCAAAGCAGCGGGGGTGAGAAGCCATCTCTTTGGCCCCGTCGAGCAGACGCACCGTGGTGGGAGAAGCGACCAGCGTCAGGGCGCGGCCCAAGGCCTGGGGTGGGACGGAATAGTCATTGCGATCGAAGCGGACGCAGAGGGTCTTGTCCGCATGCACGGCGCGTATCAGATCGCAGGAGAAAGGATGCAGGGGCAGCGGCAACAGGCGCGCCCTTTCTTCCTCGAAGACCTGGGCGAGGATGCGGGAACCATCGCCGGGCCAGGGGCGCTGATGGGCGACCTGATCGCGCCAGACGAGCGCTTGACGGTTGAAGTCCTCCAGCGTGGTGAAGGGGCGCGCGGCGAAGAAGCTGGAGCGTACGAATTGGACCGCTCTCTCGATCCGGCCTTTCTCGTTGCCGCGGGCAGGACGGCAAGGATGTGCGGCAAAGTGGTAGTGGGCAGAAAGTTCGAGCAGGCGGGGATGGAAGTGGATGGCGCTGCCGCGACGTTCCAGCACCACACTTTTCAAGTTGTCGTACAAGATGGTTCGCGGGCTTCCACCCCAGTCCCTGAAGGCATGGACGTGACCGAGGAAGAAGTTTTCCAGGGTCTGGTCGAAGAAGAATTCCAGCCACAGGGCGCGACTGTAGGAGAGGGTCAGCAGGAAAGCGGACAAGCGGCGGCGAGCGCCCCCGATGGTGACTTCTCCGAAGTGGGCCCAGTCGGCCTGGGCCTGTTCGCCGGCAAAGGCGCGCAGACGCAGAAATGCTTCCTGACGGGAGGGACGCATGCCGGCCACGACACGGCGCAGCTGACTGATGCTGCCGGTGTAGCCACGCGGACAGACCATCTGGTAGAGGCGGGTAACGCGCAGGCGAGGATATTGCTGCAAGGTCTGACGAAGAAATTCCAGGTAGGGATCGGCAAGGCGGTCGCGGAGCCGGGGCGGGCGGTGGAAACGGTCCGTCTCCAGGGCGGCGCGCACGGTTTCCGGATGCAGGCGGAGTTCGGTCGCAATGGTGCCGATCTTCCAGTGCTCGGCATAAAAAAGATGACGAATTTGGGTGACGTCTTCAGCGGAGATCATACTTCCCCTCGGGAAAATGTTGGATCCAGCGCCCCCGGCGACCGCAGATGTGACATGCGACCCAGCCGGAAACCCGTTCCGTCTCCGGCATCGGCAAAAAATCCGGAGGCCCAGACAGCTTGGCACAGGGAAAGATGTCAGGGGAAGATGGATCCGTCACGCGGGCCTTGCGGCACCGGCGCTTCAGGCGTCGACGGTACAGGCGCTGGCGGTCACGATGGTCGAGACGTCCTTCGAGACTTTGCTGATGACGCCGGTTGGCTTCGCGGCGCTGCAGCCGCCTGGCCTTCTCCCGGCAATGCGTGCTGCAATAACGCTGGCCGCGATCGCAGTGGCAGCAAAGATAGAACGCCCCGCCACAGGGTGGATAGGAACAAAAACGCTGGCGGAAGACCGTGGAACAGGCAACGGGCAACGGTTTCCCAAAGGACCACTGGACAACCGGCGCAGGTCATGGCAGGATGACTCTAGTTGATGGTGAGGTCCTTTTGACACTACGGGGCCACCAATGCAAAAGCCCCAGTTGGGCAAAACAACTGGGGCTTCCTCTCTCTACCTCCGAAAAATCATCCTACCAAATCTTCCTCCCGGAATCCGCCTGCGGCGATGATGTCAAAAACAAAACCCGCCTGCGGCGATGATACTGATTTGTCTTCCTGGAACCGGCCACTGTTCAGATTTATTCACTTTTACGTGCGCGCTAACAGAAAAGCGGACTTTTCGGGAACTTCACCGGACTGGCAACTAACTCCACCGGACTAGCAACTAATTTGATGAGATC
>DATKWA010000199.1:0-9250 GCA_035529815.1 Occallatibacter sp.
GGGCGGTTTGAAGCGCGTTCTTGCGGTGTCCGCGCCGTAGGGGATGGCCTTGAAGACGTTGACGCCGTCGATGAATGCGCCGCGGATTTTGCCGGAGGAGGTGGTGGCTTGCGGGGAAGGCGATGCGGATTGGGACCACGCGATTTTTCTGGTGAGGGCCAAGGATGCGGTTGCCAGGCTTGAGGCGCGGAGAAAGTTGCGGCGGTTGTAGTGGGTCATGGAACGCGCCTGCTGAGCGACTTGAGAAACTCGCTCAGAGTTCAATCATAATCGCGGGACCGACGTGGGTGACGATGGAGTGATCGCAGTCCCAGGTCTCATCCGCCGTGGCGGACGAGACCTGTGGCACCCGACATTGTTGATTGGTCCGTTGTATCCGGCTCTAGCTGAAGCCGAGGACGGGGTGGGGGATGTAGGGGGCTTCGAGGGCGGCGATTTCTTCTGCTGAGAGTTTTACGTTGAGGGCGGCGACGGCGTCTTCGAGATGGTGGGGCTTGGTTGCGCCGACGATGGGTGCGGTGACGGCGGGTTTGCTGAGGAGCCAGGCGAGAGCCAATTGGGCGCGGGGGATCGCGCGTTGCTCGGCGAGGTGGCCGAGAGCTTCGACGACCTTGCGGTCGGCTTCTTCGGTGTGAGAGTACATGGAGTTGCCGAAGACGTCGGTTTCAACGCGTTTGGTTGACTCGCTTTGCCAGGGGCGTGCGAGACGGCCGCGGGCGAGAGGGCTCCAGGGAATGACGGCGATGCCTTCGGACTGGCAGAGGCCGATCATCTCGCGCTCTTCTTCGCGATAGAGAAGGTTGTAGTGGTTCTGCATGGAGACGAAGCGGGTCCAGCCATTGAGGCGGGCGAGATAGAGGGCTTTGGCGAATTGCCACGCGTACATGGAAGACGCGCCGATGTAGCGGACCTTGCCGGCCTTGACTGCATCGTGAAGGGCTTCGAGAGTTTCTTCGATGGGGGTTTCGTAGTCCCAGCGATGGGTCTGGTAGAGGTCGATGTAGTCGGTCTGGAGACGCTGAAGACTCTGATCGAGCTCAAAGAGGATGGCCTTGCGGGAGAGTCCGCGGCCGTTGGGCTCTTCTCGCATGGGGCTGCAGGCCTTGGTGGCGAGAACGATGGATTCACGGCGGGTGTTGGCTTTGAGGAAGCGGCCGAGAACGATTTCGCTGTCGCCGCCGGAGTAGACGTTTGCGGTATCGAAGAAATTGATGCCGAGATCGAGAGCCTGGCGGAGGAAGGGTTGACTGTCGGCTTCGTTGAGAGCCCAGGGCTGGCGGCCGGGCATGAGTTTGCCGGTGGCGGGAGAACCGTAGGTCATGCAGCCGAGACAGATGCGGGAGACTTTGAGTCCAGTGTTGCCGAAGTTGACGTAGTTCATTTGTGGTTCCTCGGTACAAGTTTAATGCGGTGGGTTGAGCGGGGCTCCGGCTGACTACAGCTTTGGTAACTCCTTTGGTTTGGAGGGGAGCAACATTTGCAGGGTGGTGGCGGTCTAAAATTAGAAGAGTAGGGCGTGCGATCAAGCAGGGCCTGGCGAAGAATAGCTAGAAGGAAGGCATCGGGAGTTCCGATCGAGATTCCAAACATCGAGATTTCATACGAAAAGACGTCAGGGCGGGTGCGCGGGTTGAACCGTGTGAGAGCGGGACTGCGCCTTGCCGGGCGGAGCGGCGGGTCTGCTCGTGCGTTTGCAATGACGGCGGTTGCCGCGATTGGCGTGCTGGCAGGATGCGGCGGCGGAGTGGCGGCGAACCCGTCGAATGGGACGTTCTCGATTGCTCCGGGAACGGTTTCGATTGACACCAATTGCACGGGCTGCAATGCAGCGAACTCATCGGGCGCCTCGGTGGAGCAGCTTACGGCGACGCTGGTGAGTGGGGGCGCGGCGAGTGTTACGTGGAAGGTGAGCGGCGGCGATGCGAACAGCGGGGCAGGGACGATTAGCGCAAGCGGGCAATATACGCCGCCGAGCTATCTGACGGCGGACAGCGTGCAGGTGACGGTAACGGCGACGCTGGAGTCGAATCCGAGCGTAACGGCGAGCGCCGTGCTGACTTTGACGCCGGGATTTTTGCAGCCGCTGACGCCGGAGAATGCGGCAGTGGGCGCGAACGGAACGCTGACGGTGACAGGCTACGTGGCCGAGGCTGGCGGGCATACGGGGATTACTTATGGATTGTCGAGTACGGCGAGCGGGTTGAGCGGCGGGCAGGGTTCTTTGGGCGCGACCTACTGCACGCGCGGCGCGACGGCGTTTACATACTGCACGGTGACCTATACGGCGCCAGCTACGATTACGGGCACGGGCAATACTTACCTTGTGGCGACGGTGGGCAGTTCGTCCTCAAAGACGAGCAGCAATATTTTGTTGAATGCGGCGGGAGTGTCGAGCGATCCGGCAACGCACGAGACGAAGCAGACGACGCCGGTTTTGCTGGGCAGCTCGGGCGGCAATAACAACGACTACGACGCGAGTGGCAACCAGATAGTGGACTGCTGCGGCGGGACGCTGGGGTCCTTGATTCAAAACAGCAGCGGGACACAATACCTGCTGAGCAATAATCACGTGCTGGCGCGTAGCGACCAGGCGAGCGTGGGCGAAACGATTGTGCAGCCGGGGTTGATCGACGATAGCTGCATGCCGTTTGGATTGACGGGGGCTCCGATTACGCCGGTGGGGACATTGACGGGATTTCTGCCGCTGAAGTCAGCGGCGACCAATGCGGATGCGGCGATTGCTGCGGTGAACTCGGGCGCGGTGAGCACGGCAGGCAACATTCTTGAACTGGGTGCACTGCAGGGTAATGGAACGCTGGGGGCTGCGCCGCCGGGGATTTCATCGACGGGCGGCAAGGGCGAGAGCGCAGTGCTGAACATGAGCGTGGCCAAGAGCGGGCGGACGACGGGGCTGACGTGCGCGAACATTTCGGCGGTGAACCTGGACGTGAGCGTGGGCTACTTTACCGACTGCGCGGAGACGAAGCCTTACCTGACGAAGATTTTTAAGAATCAGATTGCGATTTCAGGAAATCAGTTCAGCGATGCGGGGGATTCTGGTTCGCTGGTGGTAGATAGCGGGACGGCGGAGCCTGTGGGGTTGTTTTTTGCGGGCGGAGTGGATACGTCGGGCGTGAGCGTGGGGGTGGCGAATCCGGTTGGGGATGTGCTGAACGAGCTGAGCGCGCAGTTGGGGGGCGGGACGTACTCGTTTGTGGGCGGGGCTGACCACGCGGTGAGCTGCCTGAGCTACGGGAACAGCACGGTGACCTTGGCGCAGGCGCGGGTGCTTTCGGATGCGGAAACTGCGCGCGCTGAGGCGGCGCTGGGACAGGCGCGGATGTTGGTGAATCCGGGGATGGGGATTCTGGGCGTGGGGATGGGCAAGAGCAGCGACCATGCGGGCGAGGCCGCGGTGATTCTGTATGTGGATGCGAGCAAGAGCGTGAACGCGCCGGCGACGGTGGGCGGAGTGCGGACGATCGTAATTCCGACGACTGCGCGCGCGGTGATGCTTGGCGTGGCACCCGAGACGGCGGTAGAGGCCAACGCTGTGACGGCGTTGAAGGGCGCAGTTCTGAGCCAGGCGGTGGCGACGAAGCAACAGATTGCGCGGAGTCTAATGCGGCAGAATCCATCGTTCTTCGGGGTGGGCGTTGGGCAGAGCCTGGACAATCCTCAGGAGGCGGCGCTGGTGGTTTATGTGGACCGGAGGATGGTTCCGGCGCAATTGCCGGCGACGGTGGATGGGCTGCGGACGCGGTATGTGGTGATGGACCGGCTGCACGTGACGCGGTCTTATGCTGCGCAGGTGCAGCGGAGAAGCCGTTGCATGGTGAAGCGGACGGGGAACTTCGATTTGCTCCGTTCAATTCGGTCGCGAAGCGCGAAGTTGTACTAGGCTGATTTTCCTGCCGGGCGGATCAGGTTTTGGATTTTTCCGTTCAATGAGTTCAGAGCTGCCCGACCCTCTCGCCGGAAAACGGTGAAGGGGTCGGGCTTTCTGTTGAGGATGGGACTCCCAGTATGTTGAAGGACGGGCTGATGGGTTATTCGACGGGTTTGGCCTGGCCGTTCGAGAGCGACTGGTCGATGATGGATTTGATTTTGCTTTGATTTTCGCGAGCGAGCTGGCCCATTTGTTGGCCGAGTTTGCCCATCTGCTCGCCAAGTTTGCCTTGCTGCTCACCGAACTTTCCCATGCCGCCATCAAGATTGATTTGCTGCATCACGATCTTGCCCTGGAGTGCGCCTATCTGGCCTTGAATGCGGCCGAGTTCTCTTTGCAGGTCGCGCAGTTGCTGCTGGCTGATGGTGGCACCCTGTTTTGCCTGAAATGCCGCGAGAGCAGCGTTTAATTCGGCGATTTGCCTGGAGAGGTCGGGGGTAGGCACGGTGACGTCGCGCATTTGTCTGCCCCGCTCTCTTTGCTGTCTGCCGAGTGCGCGCATCTGATCGCCGAGTGCGCGCATTTGATCACGGAGATCGTCCATGGGCTTGTTCATGGCCTCGACCTGGGCGACGATTGCGGGGTCATCGACGATGTAGGATTTGCCGTCGTGGCGGAACCAGAGAAAGCGTCCGTGGGCGATTTTGCGGGCCTTCTCGAATTCAGCGGCGCGATCGCCGTCCCATACGCCGTTGATGCGGACTTTGGTTCCGGGATCGCCGACGATGGAGTAGGCGTCACCGCGCGCATAATCGCGAGACTGTTTCGCAGCATCTCTGGCAGCGGCAATCTGCGCTCTTATGGCTGGGTCGATGCGAACGTGGACCGCGTTCGAGGGAATGCGGACGGTGACCGGGGGCATGGGGGGCACGGCGACGACGATGGGATTTGGAGTGGGCGGCGCCATAGGAGCAGGACCTGGATCGTCGGCGTTCATTGGTGGTGGAGCTGGGACGGCGGCGGGCTCGGGCACCGGGGCCGGAGTGGCGGGTTGATCCGTAGCGGCCGGCGCAGGAGCTTCTGCGGGAACTGGCGCTGGAATGGCCGCTTGATCTGTGACTTGCTGGGGCGTGGACTGGCCGGTGGTTTGATCCTGTGGGGTGGCCTGGGTTTGCGGTGCGGGCGACGCGGCGGCTTCTACGCGGACCAGGGCGGTTGCGGCGAAGAGCGCCGCGGGGACGAGGAGGACTGCGAGAAGAGCGCGGCGACCACCGCTGGCAAAGGACTGGCGGAAGGTGGATTCGTTGAGAAGGCGTTCAATGCGCTGGGTGAGATGACTGGTGCGAGCCATGGCAACTCCTGTGAGGGGTGGGCGCGGGAGGGCCGCGAATTCAAGGAGGATCTGGGCGTAGGAGGAGCGGCTGGCCGCCTGCTGAAGGCCGGCGCGGTCGCTGATAGCCTCGCTCAGTTCGGAGAGTTTGCGTTTGAGCCACCATCCGAGGGGGCTGAACCAGAAGAGGGCGGCGTAGAGGGAGGCAAAGATCTGAAGATAGAAGTCGCCCTGGCGGACGTGGGAGCGCTCGTGGGCGAGAACGATGCGGAGCTTTTCTTCGTCCCATGCGGAGTAATCGGCGGGCAGAACGATGCCGGAGCCGATGTTGATAGGGGAGGCGACGCGGGTGCTGAAACGGAGCCCGGTTGTTGGTGTGGCGCCGGGCAGCGCGGGGATTGGTGTGGCGTGGGTCCATAGTCTGAGCGCGGAGGCGAGACCAAGTAGAAGGCGCAGGAGCAGGGCAGCGAGGACGCCCAGATACATGAAGGAGACCAGTGCTGCCAGGCGGGTGAGAGAGGAGTTTGCGTCTGGCGTGTCGTGTGTAGAGACCGCGCGTGACGGGTTTGCAGACAGCGCTGGTTCACGAACAGATGGAGCGGGAGAGTTGAAACTGGCACTTGAAACTGCGGGCGCAGGTTCGAGATTTGCGATTGGGGAGACTGATTGCGCTGCTGCAGGTTGCAGTATTTCTTCATCCGGGAGAGTTGGCTGGACCACAGCGGGCGCGGCGTGCACAAGGGTGTGGGTGGAGAGCAGGGCAGGAAGGCGGAACGCGGCGAAAGCCGGGACTTCCAGCCAGCGGGGTGCGAGTGGCATGGCGAGTGCGGCGACGAGAACCATTCCCCATGCGGCCTTTTGCACCAGCACATTGCCGATGCGCAGGAGGCGGAGGCCGGCCCAAACGGCGGTTGCGGCGAGAAGCGCCCGGAGAGCGGCTTGGAAAACGAGGGGAGCGAGTGCTGGAATCATGGCTTCTCCTTTCTTCTGGAGACGGAGGCGCGCTGCGCGGGCGGGGCGGCTTTCTGGGCGAGTGCGATGCGATCGGCGAGGCGCTGAAGCTCGGCGCGGCCGAGGACTTTGGAGTCGACCATGCCGACCAGCAGGGCTTCGACGGAGCCCTCGCAGAACCAGTCGACAATGCGTTTGACGGCGCGGCCGGCGACACGCTGGCGGGACTGGGCGGGACGGTAGAGGAAGGTGCGATTTTCGACGGAGTGGGCGAGGTAGCCCTTCTCTTCCAGACGGCGCAGGACGGTGCGTATGGTGGAGTCCTTGAGGGGCCGGCCGAGTTCTTCGCGGACCTGCTCCGCGGTAATTGTGCCGAGGCGCCAGACGATGAGCAGGATGCTGCGTTCGAGTTCGCCGAGCTCAGCGGGATCGTGACCGGGAGTAGTGTTACTCGTCATAGTGTTACTGACTGTAGCACATAAAACGGGTGCGCGGTCAAGAGGAAGTTACATTTTTTATGCTGTGCTGTCGTTTTGTGGTTCGGAGGCCGCGAGCAGGCTGGGGTCGTCTGGGATGAAGAACTGGAAGACGGTTCCGGAGGAACAGGAGTGAGCGTCGGTGCGGCTGCGGAGGTGAACGAGCCCATGGTGTTTGGCGATGATTTCGTCGCTAATCCAGAGGCCGAGCCCTGTTCCG
The DNA here is from genome assembly GCA_035529815.1 of Occallatibacter sp. GTDB lineage: Bacteria > Acidobacteriota > Terriglobia > Terriglobales > Acidobacteriaceae > Telmatobacter. The sequence goes on from DATKWA010000199.1 coordinate 6,867, forward strand.
GTGATTTCCTTGGTGGTGAAGAATGGCTCGAAGGCGCGCGTGGCAATGTCTGTATCCATGCCTGTTCCAGTGTCTGCGATGGTGAATCGAATGCCGATCTGGAGGGGATTTTTCCAGTTGCGTGAGCGGCGTGCGCGCACCATAAGGCGGCCGCCGGACGAGGAGGCGTCAACGGCGTTGCCGATCAGATTGGCGAACACCTGGCGGATTTCTCCAGCGAAGCAGAAGAGGTCTAGTTCAGGGTCGTAGCGGCGCTCGACCTGAAGGCTGAGAGCGTTGAGGCGGCCCTGGTAGAGGCTGAGAACGGAGTCGAGGATGTCCGTCATCCTGGTGCGGACCGGGAGCGTGGATTGGCGGTAGAAGCGGAGGGTTTGCTGAGTAATTTCTGCGATGCGGCGGACTTCGTACTCGGCCATGGTGACGTAGTTAAGGGCAGGGTCCTGAAGCTGGCAGTGGTTGCGGAGGAGAAAGAGGAGGTTGGTTACGGCTTCGAGTGGGTTATTGATTTCGTGGGCGATCGAAGCGGCAAGGCGGCCGGTGACGGCAAGCTTTTCAACTTTGCGCAGCGCCTCCTCGCTGCGCTTGCGGTCGCTGGTGTCGAGGACGATGATGCCGGCCCAGCGGATCTGTTGCGGGGTGGTTCTGACCGGGTATGCGCTGACGAGCCATGTCCATGGTCGGCCGAGTTTGCCGGCGTGGCCGCTGATTTCAAAGTTGTGCATCGGTTCCTGTCCGGCAAAGACGTGGAGCGCGGCGCTCTGAATGAGTTGGGCAGCGGGCAGGGGCAGCAGTTCTGGCAGGGTGCGGCCGAGGTGGCGACTGGGGGAGACGCCGGTGAGATCGGCAAAGACCTGATTGACGCGCGTGAAGCGGCAATCGCGGTCGAAGAAGGCCAGGCCGATGGGGGCGTTGGCGAGCATGGAGTCGAGCAAGGAGAGGGTGTCGTTGAGCCCCGAGCGCTGCTCGGCGATGGAGGCGACCATGCGATTGAAGACCAGGATGAGTTCGCCGATTTCGTTTTGCACCTTGACCGGAAGAGGAAAGCTGGTGCTGTCTGCCGGGGCGGCCATGAGGGCGCGAGTGCCGCGCTGGAGCGTGGCGAGAGGGCGGGAGATGGAGCGGGCCATCAGGAGAACGAGCAGGGCTGAGGCAACAATCCAGATGATGGCGAAGAGGATGGTATAGTGCATGACGATGTTGAGTTCCGCGAAAACCCAACTGCGATCCTCCACGACCCATACAAAGCCGCGAAGGTCTTTACCGGTGTAGATTGCCGAGACACCTTCCATGCCTTCGTTGCCAAGATTGAAGACGATTGGGTCCTGCTGCCGCGTCAAGGGGATCTGTGCGCGCTCGATGGGGCTGAGCGTAGCCTGATCGGAATCGCCGTGGCTGATGAAGAGGACGTTGCCCGCCGGATCGGTGACTTTAGCAATGGAAACGTCGGGGGAGTCTTCCATCATTTTTGCCGACAGGCCTATCCAGCCGGGGCGGTTTTGCAGAAGGGCATCCCTAGCTTGAAGCGCCATGGTCGTGGCCTGGTATGCCAGCCGCTTCTGAGAGTGGATCAGAATCTCGCTTGCTTGCTGGCGGAAGAGCAACAGCACAAAGAGGCTGATCGAAAGCATCTCGAGCAGCAGGAGGCCGGCTAGCATTTGCCATCGAATCGTGCGGGGCCACCAGCGCATTGAGAATGCCTGCCTTTCGAAGAGTTCGCGGCCTCAGTTTACCGGATGGACGTTGCAATCGGCTTATGGATTCCGGTTCTCAGTATTTAGGTTGGATGCAAGTGCTGCGGCGATCTGACGTCCGTGGAAACGGCCATTTTCAATGAATATTTCGTTGGTGCGGGAACCGGCGACGATGACGCCTGCGAGATAGATTCCGGGAACGTTGCTCTCGAGTGTTTCGGGATTGCAGATGGGGAGTTTGTCTGGGCCCTGGAATTGGACGCCTAACTTTTCGAGGAAGGCGAAGTCGGGGTGGTAGCCGGTCATGGCGAAGACAAAGTCGTTGGGGATGGGGGTGGGGCCGTCTGGCGTATCGAGGAGGACGGTGTCGGGTGTGATCTCGATGACTTTGGTGTTGAAGTAGGCTTTGATTTCGCCGTCCTTGATGCGGTTTTCGATGTCGGGCTTGATCCAGTACTTGACGTGGGGTTGGATTCCGTCGCCGCGGTAGATCAACGTGACGTGCGCGCCGCTGCGCCATAACTCGAGAGCCGCGATGGCAGCGGAGTTTTTGCCGCCGATGACGGCGACCTCCATTTCGAAGTAGGGGTGGGGGTCGACGTAGTAGTGGTGGACCTTACTGAGGTTTTCGCCGGGAATGTTCATGAAGTTGGGCAGGTCGTAGTAGCCGGAGGAGATGACGAGCTTGCGGGT
>DATKWA010000200.1:0-11126 GCA_035529815.1 Occallatibacter sp.
TCACCTTGACCATCTTGATGATGTTGACGCGATCAGCATACTGTTTGGCTCTGGCCATTGCCCTGAATCCTCCCTGAGGAGTGCTCTGGACAAATAGCGCGAAGCGCCAATTCGATCAAGAATGGACAGTAAATTCAGACCGAATCTTGATGAGAAATGGACAGTAAGATGGACAGTAAGTAGTCTAAGTGATTGAAAATTATGGGAAATTGTTGCGAGGGCAGCGCTCTAACCAACTGAGCTACGTCCCCAACTAGAACCTTTGTTACTGTACTACATCTCCCGCAAGTGAAATTAAGCTCTCTTCCAGCTCTTTCCACACAAGAGACTTATTGCTCCAGGGCGAATCCAATTTATCGCTCACACAATTCGATTTTCCCTTGGCACAAAATCAAGTTTATCAGAAAGACCGAGCTTAGGAAGCCCGTCGCGCAACAGAAGTCTTTCTCAATGTATAAATCTCAGTTCCCCGCAAACAGGTGAGCCGGTTTCCGCCTCGCATCCGTAGCCCTCAGGCGGACAACGCTGCTCGATGGGCCCGCCCCGAGGAGACATACCCCATATCGACTGAAATGCCGCGCACACATTGCAGCAAGTGATTGGCGATCGACGGCAGTTTTTGTGCCGTCACGCGAAACGACGGACCGGAGACGCTGACAGCCGCTACCGGTTGCCGCTGCGCATCCAGCACCGGCACCGCAATGCAGCGCAATCCCTCTTCAAACTCCTCGTCGTCCACTGCGTAACCGCGCCGGCGCGTCTTTTCCAGTTCTGTCCGCAACGCCTCCATGGTAGCAATGGTCCGATGCGTAAACCGCTCAAAGCGTATCCGCTTCACCACGTCAGCGGCGCGCTCTTCAGGAAGAAATGCCAGAATCGCCTTCCCTACTGACGTGCAATGAACCGGATTGCTGGCTCCGATGCGCGTAATCATGCGCACCGAACGCGCCGGCTCAATCTTGTCGATGTAGATCACACGCGAAGCCTCAAGCACGCACAGATGTGCCGTCTCTTCGGTCTCCGCCACCAGCCGGCGAAGATGCGGTTGCGCACGTTCCCGCAAATCGTATTGCTCGATCGCCCGGTTGCCGAAATCGAACAGCCGCAGGCCAAGGCGAAACTTTCCGTTCAGCGTCCGCTCCACCATGCGATGACGCTCGAGAACCATCAGGAAACGGTGCGCGGTGCTCTTGTGCAATTGCAGCGCGGCGGCAACTTGCGCCAATCCCAGCGGTGTTTCGCTCTCTCCAAGCAAGTCCAATACGGCAAAGGCCCTATCCAGGGCCTGCACTTTGTAGGTCCCCTGCGGCGCAGCGTCTCGCATCCTGATTCTCCGTTTTACTTTCTGACTCTTGTTACAGCTTCTCAGGATATGGGACTCGTGTCAAGGCGTGATACGAGCCGTCTCGGCCGGATACGCACCGCGCCGTCAGAAAACAATGTCTGAAATGAGTATCCAGGCGATAGCGAAATCGCCCTCGGATGCAGGCTACTCCGCCGCCACGTCCCCTTCTCCCGGTGCCAGGAAAAGGTTCGCTTCCAGCCCATGCTGGCGCGTGTAAAGGTCGTAGTACCGGCCGCCCAACGCAAACAACTCCGCGTGCGTGCCGCGCTCAACGATAAGCCCACCCTCGACGACCAATATCTGATCGGCGCGGCGAATGGTCGACAGCCTGTGTGCAATCACGAAGGTCGTCCGCCCCTTCATCAGTTGGTTCAGTCCCGCCTGAATCATGCCTTCCGACTCGGAGTCGAGCGAACTGGTCGCCTCATCCAGAATCAGGATTCGCGGATCGGCCAGCAATGCCCTGGCGATCGAAAGCCGCTGCCTTTGCCCGCCGGAAAGCTTCACGCCACGTTCTCCCACAACAGTGTCGTAGGCCTCAGGAAAGCGCTCGGCAAACTCATCCACGCGCGCTGTGCGGCAGGCAGAGATGAACTCTTCCTCGGTCGCATCCGGCCGCGAGAAAAAGATATTATCCCGGATTGAGCCATCGAAAAGAAATGACTCCTGAAGCACCACGCCCAACTGCGAGCGAAACGTATGCAGGTCCACTTTGGCCAGGTCAAAGCCGTCCACCAGCACAGCCCCTTTTGAGGGATCGTGAAAGCCGCAAACCAGGCTGATGATTGTCGACTTGCCGGACCCCGACGAACCAACCAGCGCCGTTACCGTACCCGGCCGGGCCTCAAAGCTTACACCGTGCAGCACAGGCTTTTCCTGCGTGTAGGCGAACTCAACGTCTTCAAACCGCACCGTGCCCTCAATCGGCGGCATCTTGAATGTGCGGCCAGGAGCCGCATTCTCTTCCAGTTCAGACAAAATCTCGTTCGTTCTGTCCAGGCCGGCAAATGCCTCCGTCAACTGCGTGCCGATATTCACAACCTGAAACACCGGCGCAATCATGAACGCCAAAAACATGTTGTAGCTGAAGTAGTCGCCCACCGTCCATGTGTTGCCCAGAACCAGGTGCCCGCCGAACCACATCACAAGCGCCGATACCACGCCCAGCATCGTGGTCGACGCTGCAGACATCGCGCTCGTCATGGTCAGCGACTTCATTACATTGTTCAGCAGCCGCTCCACTCCGCTGGCAAACACGGTTGCCTCGCGTTCCTCTGCGTGATAGCCCTTGATCACCCGAACCCCGCCCAGCGACTCGGTCAGGCGCCCCGTCACCTCGGCGTTAATCTTGCCTCGTTCGCGAAAAATTGGACGAATGGTCTTGAAGGCATACTGCAGGACAAACACGAACACACCCAGCACGCTGAACACAGCCACCGTAACCGTAAAGCTCAGATGCAGCAGGTAAAGAAATGCAATCACGGCGGTCAGAATGCCGCCTACAAACTCCACCAGCCCCGTGCCCACCAGGTTGCGCACGCCTTCCACATCGCTCATGATCCGCGATACAAGCGTACCCGTGCGATTTTCGTCATAGTAAGCAACTGAGAGCAAGCCAACGTGGCGCTGCACCTGACGCCGCATCTCGGCAATCAGCCGCTGTCCAGCCTTGGAAAGCAATTGAGTCAGCGAGAACGAAGTAATCGCCTGCACCACCATCGCCGCAAAAACAATCCCAATAATGCGCGGCAACATCTCCGGGTGCGGATGCTGCGGAGAAAGCACCGTGTCGATTAGTTGCTTGGAGATCCAGGGCAAAACGAGTCCGGCCACGCGGTTCACGACCATTAAGGCCATTCCTGCCATCAGCAGGCCGACGCGCGGCGCAACCAGTTCTCGCACCTGCGGCCACACCTTCTTCAAATCAGGCTTCTTTTTGGGCTGCTCCGGCGGGCCGCCGCGCGCGCCTCTGCCGTGCCCCGAGCGTTCGGCGCGCATGCCCATCCCCATTCCGCCACGCATCGTTCCCAAAAGCTATACCTTTCCCGATCGCCGTGCACTGATGAACGAGCGCACGCAAAGAATCACATAGATCAGCATCAGGCCCGCCATCGCCAACTGAGAACCGAGCGCAATCGCATCCGGTGCCTTGCCTGCCGAGTTGGCGTGCAAATAGGCAAACAGCGCTCTGCCGCCCGCGCCCAGAAAGCCCAGCAACCCGATCGTCACATTGACGTGCATGAACAGCTTGCGCCGCCCCTCATTAGGGCTGATCGCAAGCAGGCCAAAGACGCCGAGCGCCAAGCCAAACCACGTGGGAATCAGAGCCGTAGGATGCAAGCTGCCCGTCCCAAGGTAGCCAACCAAACCAAGAGCGATTAAAAGAGCCGCAAATACCAGTGTTATTTTTGCCATGTCAAAACCTCCATCCGTTTGCATGGCAAGAATAACAGTTTCATGCATGCAAAAAACCCCGGCGGCGAGCATACCTCTAAGGGATGCTCGCCGCCAGGGCCTGGATTGTATTTCTTTAGCGCTGAATCCGCGCCGAACCGCCCTTGGCAAACGCCTTCACCTGGTCCAGCGTCGCCATCGTCGTGTCGCCAGGGAAGGTCGTCAGCAGTGCCCCATGCGCCCAACCCAGCTTGATCGCTTCCTCGGGTGGCTCACCGGAAAGCAAGCCATAGATGAAGCCGGCCGCAAAACCGTCTCCGCCGCCCACGCGATCCACCACATCCAGCTCAGCCGTCGGCGCAGCGTAGGTCTTTCCGCCCATCCACGCAACCGCGCTCCAGCTATGACGGTTCGTCGAGTGAACCTCGCGCAGTGTCGTAGCAACAATCTTTGCGTTCGGCAGCTTCTTGGTCACCTTCTCGATCATCCCAAAGAACACGCTCGGATCGAGCTTCGACTTCGCCGCCACCTCAGGCCCCGGAATCCCCAGGCCCATCTGCAGGTCTTCCTCGTTGCCCACCAGCACGTCCACGTTCTCGACAATCTTGCCGATCGTCTCCACAGCCTTCGCATTGCCGCCCTGAATGTTCCACATCTTCGCCCGGTAATTCAGATCGAACGAAGTCACCGCGCCCGCTGCCTTGGCTTCCTTCATCATCTCCGCGGCCAGCGCAGCCGTCGTCGGCGACAGCGCCGCAAACAGTCCGCCGCAGTGCACCCACCGCACGCCCTGCGCAAAAATCGCCTTCCAGTCAAAATCTCCCGGCTTCAGCAGCGCGCCCGCTTCATTGCTGCGGTTATAAAACACCACCGGCGGACGAACGCCGAACCCCTGATCGCTGTAAACGGTCGCCATGTTCGGCCCGCTCACGCCGTCGTGCTTGAAGTGCTTGTAGATCGGCTTCACGCCCATTGCCCGCACGCGCTCTGCAATCAGATCGCCCACCGGATAGTCCGACATAGCCGACGCAATCGCCGTCCGCATCCGAAAACAGTCCGACAGATTTGCGGCCACATTGAACTCACCGCCGCTCACGTGAATCCTGCACTCCGCCGCCTTGCGAAACGGAATAATCCCCGTGTCGAGCCGATGGATCAGTGCACCCAACGACAAAAAATCCAGCTCCCCATCCTTGCGAATATTCAATCCATCACTCATTCCGTCTCTTCTCCTGGCCTTTGCCACAATGTCCGTAGTTGTATTCGGAAACTTCACGAATTATAAACTGGTCTGACCACTCCCGGAAAGCTCAGCCCTTCTTTGCTTCCAATTTCTTCACATCCGCCATCACCTGGTCCGGTGTCCACTCGTTACCGGGATAGAACTGCACAACCTTCCCGTCCGGGCCAATCAGCGTCGTCGAAAGCGTATGCGTGATCGTGTCGTTCGCGCCATGCGTAATGCCAACATCGAAAAACTTCGCCATCTCCAGCAACTCCGGCGTTGTCGTCGTTGCAAAATCCCAATGCGCAAACGCGTTCTTCCCATCGCTGCCAATATACGTCGCGCCATAAGCCCGCAGCCGCTCCGGCGTGTCGTGCTCCGGATCAAAGCTCACAGACACCAGATGCGTCTTCGCATAAAGCGCCGGATCGGCCGCCAGGTCCTTGTTGATCACCGCAAAGTTATGCGTCACCAACGGGCAAAAGTTCGGCAGCGGGCAGCGCGTATAGATAAACGTCACCAGCAGCGTCTTGCCCTTGAACTGTCCCAGACGAATCGGCCGCCCGTCCTGGTTGCGCAGCTTGAAGTCGGGAACTTTGTCCCCCGCCGTCGGCACGTGATAAAAAACCGCGGGCTTGTAATCCGCCCGCGCCTGCCCCACCACGACAATATGATCCAGCACCACAGTTTGCTGGGCGCTCTTCGATACCAGCACGTCGGCCGTAATCACGTCCCCCGGATGCAGATCGCTCACAATGCTCGGGTCCTTGAGCTGGTAAGGCATCGTCATCGCTTCCATAAAGCCGGGGATCGCCTCATGATCCAGCACAACAATGCCGTGGGCCTGGTCGGTGGAAACCACTTTGCCGCGCAGATGGTACACCGTAACGTCTGCGTCTGACTGCGAACTAGCGTCCTTGCTCGAACGGCAACCCGCCAGCACAACTGATGCGAGAATTGAGAAAATAAAAACTCTTCGAATCATTCTTCAAGTCTACGCCCGGAAACCGGAACACCAGAATCCACCTTCAGCTACGCCGGCAGCGCTGCCCGTCGACCTACCGGCAGCTCGCATTCTCCGCCCCAGGAAACGCCAGAAACGTAATGCTGGCCGGCGCTAACCTCACTTCGCCCGCACGCACAGTCTGCCCCTTTACCTTCGGCAGCTCATCCCCAGCCCCCAGCTTCAATTCACTCCCATTCAGCTCAACTTGCGAACCCATCAAATCCTTCGCAGTGAGCGTGTAGCGCTCCGCTCCAGTTGGTATAGCAAGCGTCTGCGCTGCTTCCCTGTCCGCGTTGATCGCCAGCAGCGTCACCCCGCCCGGCTTGCCGCGCAGGCACTGCGCATACAAGTGCAGATTCTCCGACGGCGACGGCCCCGCGTCCAGAACAGTTGTCCCCATAAGCTTCCGCCACACAAGCGCCGCCCAATAATTTGCTCGCGGCTCATAGGTCTTCGAATCCAGAAATCCGTAGTCGCTCGAAGCCAGCGTATTGTGCATGTGCACTTGCACCCCGGCCTTCGCCAAACTTCCAAGCTGGTTCAAATACCGGAAGCTGTCAATAAACGACGACGCCCAACGGTCGCCGCCGCAGGCAGTTTGCGCCGTCTCCGTCAGCCAGATCGGCTTGCCTGGCAACAGACGATCGCGAATCGCCGCATAATAGGCATAGTTCTTCTCGCTGCGCCCCAGCCACTCCGCAGACAGAGCAGCCTCAGGCGTCGTTGTGGCCGCAGCACCCATCCGCCCGCACCGGCTCGATACGCCGCCATACGAGTGGTAAGAGAACACATCGAATTCCGGCCCTGTTGCTGCCAATATGTCTTCAGTCTTCACCAGGTGCATCGCCATAGACGATGGCACAAGCGACGAGCCTTCGCCCACGCCGCCCGGCCCCAGAATCAGCATCCCCGGCGCATCCGCCTTCACAAATTTCCTGAACACCGCAAAATCCTTCGCATAAGCCGCCGCGTCATATCCTTTCGGCGCGCCGCCCATCTCCGCAAATGTTGGCTCGTTCATAAACTCAGCCGCCGCAATGCTCCCACCAATCGACTTCGTGTAGTCCACAAGCCCTTTCGCCTGCTCCGGCGTCCAAACCCCCTCCGTATCGCGCGTTCCAGCGCTGGTCGCAAACGAGGTCACAATCTTTGCATCCACCGCGTGTGCAAAATCGACTACGCCCTTCCATTCCTTCCGCGTCAGCACGCTGTTGAACCCCTTCGGCGGAGCAGCCAGCTTTGGACCATCGTTGTCCTGAAAGTAAGTCGAGTTCATCCATGTCCCGCTCACCCGCACATAATCTGGGCCTAAAGCCGCGGCGAGCTTCCTCAGCCGCTTGTTGCTCAAATCGATCGGCGGCCGGTACTCGTAAAGCGAGGGATCCATCCCACCCGGAGCAGTCATCGCAGGGTTGGGCTTTTCCTCAGCAGCCTTTGCCTCTCCAGCTTTAGGGAACGGCTTCCAGAACCGGCCACCCGTCACTTCAACCGCCTCAATGTTGTAGGACTGGAAACCCTCGTCAATCGTTCCAACGCGAGCCATCGTACCCGGCGCAATCGTCGCCGCGGCCGCCGCCGTCCCGGTTTGTCCGGCAGCGCCAACCGCCGCACCCGCCATCAACAATGCACCAAAACCCAGAATCGAAACGGTAATCTTTATCCTCATGCCTGGCCCCCTTTAAATACGTCAGCCTCGCCGACGCCCAATTATAGATACGGTCCCAGACAACTTGCTGCTCCAGCCCCTCCCACTTGCTGCTCCAGCCCATCCCTGGAGATGCCGCCGGCGCAGACAGCCGTCGCGCAGCGCAAGCGCAAACTCCGCCCCGGCCCGCACAAAATCCAATCCGCGTTGCCCGACGCCAAACTTTAGCATTGCCAGCGTCCAGTGGCGTATAACCCTGAAATGGGGGCAAGCAAGACAATCGAAAGCGAATCAGAAGTCGAAATCGCAGCGTGGCTGCGCGCAGGTGGCCTGGTCGTTGCCGCCAGTGAGCGCGCCGCCCGATCCCTCACCGCCGCCTTTCATCGCGCCCGCCGAGCAGAAGGCCTCGCCGCGTGGCCCGCGCCCGCCATCTTCAACCGGCAAACCTTCCTCCTCAACGCCTGGCGCAACCACTCCAGCCCAAGCGATGCCAGGCTCCTCCTCGATCCACTCCAGGAGCAGTCCATCTGGACCGACATCGTCGGCTCCGATCAACACATGGCCACACTGCTCGAAGGCCCGCGCAACCGCATCGCACGGCTCGCCATGGACGCCCACAAGCTCCTCTGCGAGTACGCACCGCAATTCCTCAATCAAAAAGCCCGCGCCAACTGGCAGCAGGACGCTGAAAACTTAAGCGCCTGGCTCACCGCCTTCGACCAAACCTGCCGCACAGCGAGCCTTCTCAGCCCTGCCCGCCTGCCTCTGGAACTAATCACCCTCATCGAGGCCGCCTCAGCCACACCCAGCCGTCCGCCTCTGCTTCTCGCCGGCTTTGACCGCATTCTCCCCACCGAGCGCCGCCTCTTCGACGCATGGGGAAAATGGCAGGTGACCTCTGCCGGCAAGCCCGCCCGGCAGATCCGCTTCTACTCCACATCCGACACCCAATCCGAGCTCGCCGCCTGTGCCCTCTGGTGCAAGCACCACCTCGCCGCCAACCCGGATTCAAACCTGCTCGTCATCACCCAGGACCTCTCGGTGCGCCGAGGCGAAATCGAGCGCGCCTTCCTCAACTTCGCCGCCAGCTCACCCTCCGATGCATCCGCCCTCTTCGAGTTCTCTCTCGGCATTCCCCTCAGCCAAGTAGCGCTCGCCCGCGGAGCTCATCTCCTCCTCCGCTGGCTCTCAAGCCCCTCCAATCAAAGCCCCATCGCCGAGCACGAACTCGACTGGCTCCTCTCCACCGGCCAAACCGCCGCCGACCCCCAAGAGTCCATCGCGCTCCAAACCCACATGCGCGCACTCCGCCGCCGCGGCAAAGAGCGCCCAAGCTGGCCCCTGCAAACCTTCCTCACCCAGCAAACCGGCACGCCGCTCCCTCCCGACTGGGTCGCCCGCATCTCACAGGCCCAAACCCGCCTCGCCGCTGAAACCCACAACCCGCAAACCCCTCTCGCCTGGGCCGAACTCGTCCCTCAACTACTCCAAACCGCTGCCTGGCCCGGCGCGCGTACCCTCTCCACCGCCGAGTTCCAGTCTCGCGACCGCTTCCTCCAAACCGTCGAGTCCTGCGCCGCGCTCGGCTTTGACGGCCGCCGCATCCGCTGGTCCGAATTCCTCTCCGCCCTCGCCCGCGCCCTCGACCAGACCCTCTTCGCTCCCGAGTCTCGCAACGCGCCCATCCAGATCGCCGGCCCCGCGGAGTCCGCCGGCCTCGCCGCTTCCGCCATCTGGTTCCTCGGCGCAAGCGAAACCGCATGGCCCGCCTCCGGCGCAACCCATCCACTCCTCCCGCTCGACGTCCAGCGCAACGCCGCCATGCCCCACGCCACAGCCCAGCTTGATTGGGAACTCTCCCGCGCCATCACCCTCCGCCTCCTCAACTCCGCCCCGGAAATCAACTTCAGCTTCGCGCATCAAACCGACGACCTGGAAACCCGCGCCTCGCGCCTCATCGCGCACCTTGCCTGCCCGCCGCAACCCCTGCCCGCCGAACTCACTCCGCCCGCAGCTCCAAAACCACTCACCGTCCCCTTTGAAGACGCCAGCCTCGTTCCCTTCCCGCCCGGCAAAGTCGAGGGAGGCTCATCCGTCCTCACTCATCAGTCGCAATGCCCCTTCAAAGCCTTCGCCAACGCACGCCTCGCCGCGCAAAGCTGGCAACCCGCTGAAGCCGGACTCACCGCCGCACAGCGCGGCAGCCTCCTCCACGCCGTCTTGCACGATCTCTGGTCCGGCCCGCCCCTCGGCATCTGCTCACTCAAAGACCTGCAATCCCTCCCCGACCGCAAAGCATTCATAGCCACTACCGTCCATCGCGTCCTCGAGCAGGATCTCCGTTCCACCCTCCGCGACCGCATGCCCCGCCGCTATCTCGAACTTGAAGCCCAGCGCCTCATCCGTCTCATCGGCGAATGGCTCGATTACGAATCCACCCGTATCGAATTTGAAGTCACTGAAACCGAAGTCAAGCGCACTGTGCCTGTCGCCAGCCTTACCTTCGACCTCCGCCTCGACCGCATCGACCGCCTCAACGACGGCACCCTTCTCGTCATCGACTACAAAACCGGCCACGTCTCGCCCAAATCCTGGCAGCTTCCCCGCCCAGACGACGTGCAACTGCCTCTCTACGCCGGCTTCGCCCTCACCGAAGACGAACAACTCGGCGGACTCGTCTTCGCCAAAGTCCGCAGCGGCGAGCAAAAAGGCTTTGCCGGCCACGTCGGCGACGCCAAAGCCACTTTGTTTCCCGGCCTCTCCTCCTCAAACGGACTGGTCAAGAGCCCGTTCACCGCCGAAATGCTCGACGATTGGAAGAACCGCATCGAGCAATTGGCAACAGACTTCCTCAGCGGCCACGCCGAGGTCGATCCGCGCGACTACCCCAAAACCTGCCAGTACTGCGGTCTCGAATCCCTCTGCCGCATCGCGGAAAATCGCGCCCTGCTCGACCCCGACGAAGAATCCGCCGAAGACGACGCCGAGGCCCCCAATGAATAAGACCTCGCCGAATAAGACCGCGCCCAGAACCCCTCCACCCGATCAGCCCCAACGCCAGCGCGCCCTCAATCCCGACCACTCCATCCTCGTCCAGGCCCCTGCCGGATCGGGCAAAACCGATCTGCTCACCCGCCGCTTCCTGCGCCTGCTCACTGAAGTTGAAGACCCCGCCCAGATCGTCGCCATCACCTTCACCAAAGCCGCCGCCGCCGAGATGCGCCATCGCATCCTCGCCAAACTCGAAGACGCCGCCAACACCCCGCACGCCGACGTAGACCCCGACCCCTTCTCCATGGAGTCCCTCGCCCAGCGCGCCCTCCAGCACGCCCAAACCCTCGGCTGGAACCTCCTCGACCAGCCCGCCCAGCTCCGCATCTCCACCATCGACTCCTTCTGCCGCGAGATCGCCCTCCAGCAGCCCCTCCTCACCGGCCTCGGCGGCCGCCTCGACATCCACCCCCAGCCCGCCGAGCTCTACCACCGCGCCGCGCGCCGCACTCTCCAGCAG
>DATKWA010000201.1:0-34321 GCA_035529815.1 Occallatibacter sp.
CAAACCATCGCCGAGCAAATCGAGTTCACAGGGGTAGGGCTCCATTCCGGTGCATCGGTCACCATGCGGCTGCTGTCCGCGCCAGCAGGCTCGGGCATTGTCTTTCGCCGTACCGACCTCGACAACTTTGAGATTCCAGCCAATGGCCGCAACGTCGCCAAGGTCAGCTACGCCACCAGCCTCATGCGTCAGGGCGTGCTCATCTCCACCACCGAACATCTGCTCTCTGCGCTCATCGGCATGGGCATCGACAATGTCATCGTCGAGCTCGACAACCTTGAGTTACCCATTCTCGACGGCAGCGCTCTGCCCTACGTTGAAGCCATTCTCAAGTCCGGCATCCGCACTCAGCGCCGCCGCCGAGAGACCATTCGCGTTCTGCAACCGGTCGAGGTCCGCGAAGGCGACAAGTTCATCGGCGTCTATCCCGGCTCCGGCTACCGCATCGACTACACCATCGACTTTCCCGCACCCATCGGCCGCCAGACAACCTGCATCGATCTCGCCGCCGAAACCTACGGCTCCGCCATTGCCGCGGCCCGCACCTTTGGCTACAAGGCTGATGAGCAGCGCCTCCGCGACATGGGCCTCATCCGCGGCGCGGGCTCGGACAACGCCATCATCCTCGGGCCCCGCGGGCCGGAGAACGGCCCCCTGCGCTTTGCCGACGAATATGTGCGCCACAAGGTTCTGGATCTGATCGGTGACCTGGCTCTCGCGGGCCGCCGCATCGAGGGCCACGTCGTAGCCGAGCGTGCCGGACACGCCATGCACACTGCCCTGGTCTCGCGTCTCATCAAGGACCGCTCAGCCTGGGAACTGGCCCACGTGCCCGTCGAATCTGCGCCTGCAGAAGCAGCCATCCCCAAGGCGCTTTCTGGTGCTGCCATTTCTACGCCTGCACTGGCAGGAATCTAAGCTCTCTAGGTAAACAGAATCCGCATCGGCGCCAAAGCCGCTACGCTTGTGCCCTCGTTCGCCAGAACCCCCGTCTCCGGATTGCGCGCAAACACGCTGATCGCGTTCGAGTCCTGGTTCGCCACCAGCATCCACCGCTCCGAGGGATCCAACGTAAAGTTCCGCGGCGTCTTGCCTCCGCAGCTCGACCGCTTCATCGGCGTCAAGCTGCCTGTCTGCGGATCGGCCTTGAACGTATACAGAAAATTATCGTCGCGATTGGCAAAGTAAACAAAGCGCCCATCCTGCGAAATCACCGTATCGCAGCCGCGCGTTGGCCCGCTGTAACCCTCTGGAAGCAGGTCGATGCGTTTCACCAGCGTCAGGCTTCCGTCCGCCTTGTGCCACTCCAGCACGTCCACGGTCGAAACAATCTCGTTCATGCAGTACGCCGTGTGACCGTTGGGATGAAAGTGCAGCGTGCGCGGACCCGATCCCGGCGCGCCCTTGTACGTCCCCGCCGGAGTCATGCCGGCCGTCTCCACGTCCGGCTTGTAAATGTGAATGCAATCTCCGCCCAGGTCGTTGATATACGCAAAACGGTTATCCGGCGAGAACGAAGCAAAGTGCGCATGCGCTGTCGCCTGCCTGTCGGTATTGGGCCCGTGATAGGTATACTTTGTCGTCCACACTGCATTACTCAGCTTGCCGTCCGTAATCCTGAAGCTCGCCGCGCTGCCACCCACGTAATCGGCGGCAATCACCATCTTGCTCGTGTGATCGACAGCCACATGGCACGTCCCCACGCCGGCCGAATTTTCCGCCGAAAGCGGCTGCAGTTCCCCGCCTTCCACGCGAAAGCTCGCTACCTCGCCCGTCGGCTTGCCGTTGAACATATCCAACTCCGACGCCGAGTAAACATACTTGTGCTCATTCGAGAACGCCAGCCACGCCACCTTGGGGACCTTCGCAGCCACGCCGGCAGCCGTTAGTTCGCCGCTCACCGGATCCCAGTCGTAAGCAAGAATCCCGTCCGGCGCGCTCGATGCCACAAACACCCGTCTGTGGCGAGTTCCGGCCTTGGGCGCGGCGGATGCATGTTTCGATCCAGCAGCGGTTGCAAGCGTGGCGGCGGAGGCGGCTAAAAGAAAGTTGCGGCGATCGAGTTTTTTCATGGCACAAAAATTCTCGCCGATCGAGCCTATAAAGCGCCAGCCCCCACTATGCGTAACAAAAGCCGGGGCCGCATCCTTGCGCCATTTTCCTGGCGCAAGGATGGGCACGCACGACTCTGAGAAGCAATTTCCATCTCTTCCTCAGTCCTGCAGCTTGAAAACCACATTCACCGTAGTCTCCACCTCCACCGGTTCGCCGCTCAGCAGATAGGGCCGGTAGCGCCACTCCTTCACTGCGTCCATCGCCGCCCGTTGCAGTATCGCCGGCCCGCTCACCACGCGCAGATTCTCAGTGCTTCCATCCCCCGCGATCGTCGCCTGCAGCACCACCGTCCCCTGCGTCCCGGATGCCTTTGCAATGGGCGGATAAACCGGCATGGTCTTCCGAATCAGCAACCCCTCCACCGCCAAACCCGAAACGCGCACCGGGCCAGTTACCCGCGCACGCACCACCGGCCGCTGGCTGTCGTCGCCAAATGGATTGAGCTCGCCGCCGGATCCGTTCCCATCCTGATCTATCGCCGCCACATTGATGTTCGGCAACGCCTCCGGCTTCGCGGCAATGTAAGAATCGTGCGGAATGACCCTCGGCGCAAAAATTTGGCCGCCCGGCATCTGGGTCCGCACCGTATCAACATGTTCCACCGGCGCCGGCTTCGGTTCCACCACCGGCACGGGCGGCGCTTCCATCAGAAACGTCATCGCCATCCGCGGCAGTGCCTCTGGATAGATCAGCGGAATCAAAATCAGCGCAACCAGAATTGCTCCGTTGAAGGCGCAGGTCCCCGCCATCCATCTGCGGCTGCGCGTGTGGATTCTGCCTGTAGATTCGAACGTGGAGTCTTCAAACATAGCCTGCCTCCCCAACTTCGATTCAGCCGCGCCGCCTGGGAGACAGAGAGTCTTCTCTGAGGCGCAACCGCCCTGCCGTTCCACGCAATCCATCTGCGTGGAGCGGAACCTCAAGGTCCGCTGCTCATCCCGTGCAGTACCACTGTGCTGATGTAGACACCGCGCTCGTCTAAACTGTTCCCGCTCAGAGCAGGAAGTGCATCCAGTGCGATAAACTCCGAAACATTCGCGGTGTTCCCGCCGGAGATCCAATGAAATTTTCCCGCCATCTTCGCTTCGTGCTCGCCGCAATGTTCGCCGCAACGCTTGTCGCAACGGACCCCGCGCCAATCCTTCGCGCGCAGCAGTCCGCCGCGCCCGATCCCGACGCCACTCTCCAATACATCCATGCCGCCTGGGACACCCTCACCCGCTCCATCACCGATTGCAAATCCCTCACCGACACCAAGGTCGCGAGCGCACCCGTCCTCTATCTCCCCGCCGGCATGCCCGCGCCTCCCAAGGTCGTAGCACTCGAACAGACCTGCCACGTCAAAGTCCTCTCTCTCCCGCGTCGCATTGAAAAGCTCGGCGACGTCCGCCCCGAGGAGCTGAGCACGCCCGGCCTGCTCTATCTGCCCAATCCCTACATCGTGCCCGGCGGACGCTTCAACGAAATGTACGGCTGGGACAGTTACTTCATCCTGCTCGGCCTTGAGGCCGACCATCGCGAAGCTCTCGCCAAAGGCATCGTCGATAATTTCCTCTTCGAAATCGAGCACTACGGCGCCGTGCTCAACGCCAACCGCACCTATTACCTCACCCGCTCGCAGCCTCCTTTTCTCACCTCCATGATCCGCGCGGTGTATGAAGACCCAGCCAGCTTCCCCGCAACGCGCGCCGGCCGAATGCAGGCCGACTTATGGCTCCAGCACGCCTACATGCTTGCGGAAAAAGACCACTCCACATGGGAGCGTCCCGAGCACAAAGCCGGCTCAACAGGCCTCGCTCGTTACTTCGACTACGGAACTGGCCCCGTCCCCGAAATGACCGACGACAGCACCTACTACATCGACGTCCTTCGCTGGCTCGTCGCGCATCCTCATCAAGGGGGCGACAGCTATCTCGTCAAGGCCGCAGAGCATCCCGACGCGGCCGAAGCCGCAAGGCTCAAACTCACCAGTTGCGATGTCCATGCCAGCGTCGTCTGCGCCAACGCGTGGTACGCAGGTTACCGTCTCAGCCACGACTACTATGCAGGCGATCGCGCCATGCGCGAGTCCGGCTTCGACACCTCCAACCGCTTCGGTCCCTTCTCCGGAGACACGCAACGCTTCGCGCCCGTCGGCCTCAACAGCCTGCTCTACCGCTACGAGCGCGACCTCGAACATTTTGCCCTGCTGCTCGGCAATGCCAGGGACGCCGCGCATTGGGATCGCCGCGCCCAACAGCGCGCCGCCGCCATTCAGCGCTATCTCTGGCGGCCCAAAGACGGCGTCTTCGCCGACTTCGACTTTGTCCACGCCCGCACATCCACTTACGCCTACATCACCTCGCTCTATCCCTTGTGGGCCGGCTTCGCCACGCGCGAGCAAGCCACAAAGATGGAGTCCAAACTCGACCTCTTCGAGCGCCCAGGCGGTCTATCCACCAGCAACACCAACACCGGCCTGCAATGGGACGAGCCCTTCGGCTGGGCGCCCACCAACTGGATCGCCGTCGCTGGCCTGGAGAACTACGGCTTCCGCACCGACGCCGCGCGCATCGCGCAGCAATTCGACTCGACCGTCGACACCGGCTTTGCCGCCGACGGCGCCATCCGCGAAAAATACAACGTAGTCGCTGGAAATTCCGACGTCAAAGTAAGCGCCGGCTACAAAAGCAACGAAATCGGATTCGGCTGGACCAATGCGATCTATCTAAAGTTCAAGCAAGTGATCCAGGAGCAAGCAGCTCCTGCAAACTAGCGGCCTTTGCGCCGGTATTCAGCGCCTGGCCCGCAAGAAAGCACGCTAGTAAAGCACGGACGGTAAATATGCCCCGGCTGGTTCGTTGTAAAGCCCCATCGTCATCAAAGTCATCATCTGTCTCACTCGAAGCCCATTCCCCAGGCACCAGCGCAACAGCTCGCTGTTCCGCATGGGCACTAGAAATCCCGGCCCGGCAAATTCTTCGGCCGCGGAGATAAGTGCGATCAGGTCGCTAGTCTCTTCTCCGACTGCATGATGAAAAAATCCGACTCCTGAACCATAGGCTTTGATTACGCCACCCCGTTCGGCCACCACTGCGATGCCCTGCGCAATCCCATCGGCAAGTTCGCCACCGCGTTCATGTCCGTGGATGCGCCGGCACAGATCGTTGCACGTGGCCACATCTTCCGGCGTCGCCGGCCGCACCTGATATCCAGGCAGGATCTTTTGCAGTGGAGGCCCCTCAAGGCATGCGAGTGGCTCGCGAATAGCGAACCCGAGCTTGGCATAGAGAGCAAGCGAGCGATTATGAAAGGCGGTCTGCACCAGCCGGATTCCTGCGACGTTCCGCTCTGCACTACGCGCGATCACTGCATCCATCAACTGCCGGCCTACCCTTCCATTCTGCACGCCGGGGTCCACCGTTACAGGACCAACACCGGCAATCGGCGTCCGCTCATCCAGGCAATTGCTGCCGATGATTTTGCCTCCCCGCTCGGCGACCACGCAGAAAAATGATGGATGCGAGAACATCCAGGTGAGAAGCCCAATAGGAGCCTCGGGGCCGGGGAAGTCGGTGGGAAAGCCGTGCCGTGCGTTGAGCGTGCCGAACGCGTCAAAGCAGATTTTGCCGCTCGCTTCCGCATCCGCCTGAGTGGCGCGGCGAATCGTGGTTGACGCCTTTTGTGAATCGGCCGAGCTTTTCGATACCGCCATCGTTGAGCCCTCTTTGCGGCCGGGAAATTCCGGCCAGGGACTGAATTTCTCCGAGTCTACCGGACTGGAAGGAGATTGCAAACTCCAATCGCCCATCGGGGGCACACGATGGGCGATTGAGGCTTGCACAGGACAATAGCAGTCTTTACTCCGGCAGCGTAACCGTGCCCGTCACGTCGAAACTCCCCGTCACAACCGGCGCACTCGTGCCCGGCTGTCCGCCGCCCACCGACACGGTGTACGCGCCCTCCGGCACAACGATCGCACCGGCTTCGGTCACCATGCTCATGGCCCGCGGATTCAACTCAAACCGCACCTTTTCTGAAGCACCGGGCTCCAGATGAATCCGCTTGAAGCCACGCAGAGCCTTCAGTGGCGCACCCGCAACCTTCGGGAAGGTCAGATATAGCTGCGCAACTTCGTCGCCCGCCTTCTTGCCGGTGTTCGTCACAGTCGCTTCGGCAACCAGCGGACTTCCCGCAGTCACCTCCTTCGGAACGCTGAGTCCGCCATAGCTGAAGGTCGTATAACTCAACCCATAGCCAAACGGATACAGCGGAGTCCCTTCAAAGTACCGGTAAGTCCGCCCCTTCATCGAGTAGTCGTCGAACGGAGGCAACTGGTCGATGCCGGTATAGAAAGTTACCGGCAGCCTTCCCGCCGGATTGTTTTTTCCGGAGAGCGTCTCTGCCACTGCCGTCCCGCCTTCTTCGCCCGGATACCATGCGTCGAGAATCGCGTTGGCATGTTGCTTGGCCCAATTGATAGCCAGAGCGCTGCCATTGGTGAGCACCACGACAACGGGTTTGCCGGTGGCAACTACGGCCTCAAGCAAATCCTTTTCAGGTTCGGGAAGAACGAGGGTCGTGCGGTCGCCGCCGAAGAAGCCCGGTTCGTTGACCTTCATCTCCTCGCCTTCGAGTTCGCTGGTGATGCCAACAACGGCAATAACGACGTCGGCCTTCCGGGCAGCCGCAGCCGCAGCCGGATCGACATTGCGATCGATTTTGGCCCACATGAGCTTGAGGTGGGGTTCGGCATTGCCGGTTCTTCCGTATTCCAGCACCAATTTGTAGGGCTTGCCCGCGTCAAGGTGAACGCGGCCAGTCAGCGTTTCTAGCCCGTGTGGATAGTTGGCGCTGGTCACGCGCTCGCCGTCGAGGGTCAGGCGAATGAAGCCGTTGGTCTCTACGCCAAGGTTGTATTCGCCGGATTCCTTGGGGGTCAACGTTGCTTCCCAGCGCACGGTGAGCGGCTGAACCGAGGCAATGTTTGCCGGAATCTTCTGCGTCGTGATGTCGGCGACAGGTTCAAAGTGCGTGCCAAGCGTGATCGCAGGCACCTGGCCCTCCTTCGCGATTTCGCCTGAGACAATGTCCTGCTTCAGATACGTGACCGTCACGCCGGGCTTGCCGTCGGTTGTGAGCAGGTCGGCGGGAACAGGCCAGGTGACCTTGCTCAGGAATCCGGTGCCGGAGACGTAGTTAATCGTGTCGGCGGCGAACTCCTTCCTGAGGCCTTCGAGAATCGAGACCGTGTGCGTCGGGATGCCGTTGTAGTTGCCGAGCAGGACCTTCGTCTGATCGGCGAGCGGACCCACCACTGCAATCTTCAGACCACTGGTCTTCAACGGCAGTACGCCGTCGTTCTTCAACAGCACCATAGACTCGTTGCCGAGCTTCAACGCCAGCGCCCGGTGCTGCGCGCTGTTCAGCAGTTTCTCGTCGATCTTCGTGTACGGCACCATCGACGGCGGATCGAACATGCCCAGCTTCATCCGCGCCGTAAACAGACGAACCAGCGCCGTATCGATCTCACTCTCTTTCAGGTAGCCTTCCTTGACCGCATCGAGATAGGGCTTGTAGTCGTGGTCGTCATGCACTTTGGCACGGAAGTCGATGCACTCGTTGTCCATGCCGCGCTGCACGCTGATGGCCGAGCCCTCCGGCTGCGTTGGCTTGTAGTGGTGGCCGTCGACAATGTTCCGAACCGCGCCGCAATCCGACACTACGTAGCCCTGGAAGTCCCACTTGCCCCGCAACATATCTTGCAGCAGAAATTGATTGGCGCAAGCCGGCTGCCCGTTGATCGCGTTATAGGCGCACATGACGGAGTCCGCCTTCGCGTCCACCACTGTGGCCCTGAACGCAGGCAAATACGTATCCATCATGTCGTGCATGCTCACGTCCACGTTGGCCTCGTGGCGCGTCGTCTCCGGCCCGCTGTGCACGGCATAGTGTTTCGGCGTCGAAATCGTGCGATAGTAATGCGGATCGTCGCCCTGCATGCCTCTCACGAAGTTCATGCCCATCTGCGCCGTCAGGAACGGGTCTTCCCCGTAGGTCTCCTGGCCGCGGCCCCAGCGCGGATCGCGAAATATATTGATGTTGGGCGCCCAGAAGTCCAGCCCTTCAAAAATATCGCTGTGCCCCGCGCGCACATCCTGCGCGTGCTTGATGCGCCCCTCGGTGCTGATCGCAACGGCCATCGTGTGAATTCCCGGCGCGTCAAAGGTCGCAGCCAGGCCAATGGGCTCAGGAAACTCCGTCGTCCCATTCACCGCCACGCCATGCAGAGACTCGCTCCACCAGTCGTAGGCCGGCACGCCCAGCCGCGGAATCGCCCGCGCCTGGTTCACCAGTTGCGTCGCCTTCTCTTCCAGTGTCATCCTGTGCACCAGGTCCGCCGCCCTCTGCTCCGCAGGCAAGTTGGGGTTCAGGTACGCCGGCTTCTGAGCATCCTGCGCTCCCGCCATCCACGCCGCACTGCAGCACAACAATCCCGTCGCCGCTATCCGCATTCCAAGCTTTTTCATACTATTCCTCGCAGTGAATCAGGCCTGCTAGGCGGTTCTTCCGCCCTCACAAAATGCAGCCCGCCCGTCGGGCCAACTTTAATGCGCTCACGAGAGCCCTGTCAAACCTGGTGGACTGGTAGAAAATCGCTTTAGAGAACTGTTTGGCAAAATCCTTAGCTGTCAAGCCCCATTCTTGCATTTGCAGCGCTGGCCACTCATTTGGAGTAACCTTTCTTCGTCCTCTTTCGTAAGGCTGGATAGAAGGGGCAAGCGGATGAGCAATGGATCGAGCAGCGTTCTGGTTGGCGAATCCAATCCCCTCGATCGATTCCGCCAGGGCGATCTGGACGCTTTCGAATCACTGTTTCGTCTCCATCAGCGCCACGTCTACGGCTGGATCTTGCGCATCGTCCGCAATCCGGCCACGGCTGAAGATCTCACGGTGGAAACTTTCTGGCGCATTTATCAAGCCCACGCTCGCTTTCAGACCAACCGCGCCTTCGAGCCCTGGGCGCGCCGCATCGCCACGCGTGCCGCCTTGGATTGGCTCCGCACCCGGCGCCCCGAGAGCGAGCTGACCGAAGAAGCGATGGCGTCGCAGAATACGCCGTCCACCGATCCCGGCATTACTGCCGAGATACGCATCAAAACCGCGCAGGCCTTCGCGCGCCTGCCGCCCCGGCTGCGGGTTGCAGCCATCCTCGCTGTCGTTGAGCAGCAGCCGCACAAAGAAGTGGCAGAGGCGCTAGGCATTTCAGTGACGGCCGCCAAACTGCGCGTCTTTCGCGCCCTTCGATTGCTCAGAAAAGATCTTGAAAGGCAAGGAATCACGCCATGAATGCACACAATAATGAGGATCGCATCCAAAATCTTCTGAGGCAGTCCTTGCCGCCTCTTGAAATCGACCCTGAGCCCAACCGCGACCTGTGGCCCGCCGTACTTCGCCATCTCGATACGCAGTCAACAGAGCAACCCCGATCGAAATGGCTTTGGTTCGACTGTGCCCTCGCCGCGGGCCTCGCCGTCGTCATTCTCTCGATCCCTGCATCGATCCCAATGCTCCTCTACTACCTGTGAGCATGATTGAAAGGAGAACCCCATGAACCCGCATCAATATCTTCGCGCCTATCTCGCCGGAATCTTCGTCCCCACCCTCATTCTTCCGCTGATGCTGGCCGGCTTTATCACCGTGCGTCTCGTTCTTGCTCTCCCCATTCCCATCGAACGCTTCATCATCTTTCCCATGGCCGTCGTTCCCTCTTTATTCGGCCTCTGGAACATGCTGTTTCTCTGGTCGCATCCGCACACACACATGCACATCGGCGCTCATGGAGCCATCCTGCCATTCCTGGGTGTGCCCACCGGAGCCTTTATTGCCAGTTCTCTGGGAATGTTGAAGATCGGCGCAACCGGCATCACCTGGTTCCAGACCTGCCATATTCCCTACGGTATTCTCGCGGTCATCTTCCTGGCCGCCGTCGCAGGCTACTACCTGGTCTGGAAATATATCGTCGGCTTCTTGAATCGCGTGTTGGGAATCGCGTGATGAAAGCCGCCTCAATTCCGATACCGAGGCATCCCGTCGCTCAAAACTCCTGATCGCCCTTCACGAGTCATCCCGCTCCGGCTTCCACTCATCGCGAGGATAGCGCTCCAGCCTGTCCTCGCGATCTTTCCGCTCTTCCTCTTCGCGGCGCTTCTCCCTCTCCTCGCGTTCCTCCCGCCCGTCGCTCATAATCCCTCCACGCCACGCCTCAACCCTCGATCGATACTTCCAATTCTCCGCATCTCAGATCGAGATGATCGCATTAACTCAGAGTAATAGCCGCCACCTCGTAGTCTTCAACGCGCGGTATCGTGAATCGTAGCGTCTGGCTCTCCAGGCTGAAGGGAACCCGCGCGCCGGCCTTGAGCAACTCGACGGATGCGACCCGCACATCCCCTGGCAGCTTCATTCTGACCGTCTGCGCACCAAGCGGATAAACCGAATGCAGCCATCCGTGCTGCGCATCGGGGTTGGTGTAGTTCAGCAGATGCACCGCATAGCCCGGAGCCGTCTCCCAGCAGAACATCTCGACGAAGCCATTCCCTGCAACATCGACAACCCGCTCGTCTCGCGTCACCCAGCGAATCGTGTTGTCGAGCAGCCGCAGCAGATCGCCGTGACCGGTAACCCAGTACGTCCGCTCAATGTCTCCGGGGAAAAAGGCCAGACGGCTTGAGCCTGTTTCGCGCAGCACAACTGCGGGCTCATCAGTATGCGACACCGGCGGATAAGCCAGCTCCGGCGGGTAACGCACAAAGCCCGGCACCACGGTGAGCAGCGGATTCGGCACTGGCTTCAAAGGAATGCGGTTGTCGGCGCCCGGAAGCCAGTTCGTGTCCGTGAATCCTTCCAGAATCGGATGCGAGCTTGTCGCGTCCGGCGCTTCAATGCGCGCATAGTACGAATTCCCGTTGCTGCCAATTGCCTCTCCAGCCTTGTGAATGCCGAACACATCCGCTAACCCGAAATCCGCCCGCGGCTTCAGATTTTCGTCGTAAAGGCCAGTCTCAAAACTCGCCACCAGCGACCCGCCTGACCGCACGTAGTCGCGAATCTGCTCGCACTGCCGGTCGCTCAGCATGGCGATATTCGGAAGCAGCAAAGCGCTGTACTTGCTGAGCTTTTCCGGCTCCAGACGATCCTCATGCACGAAATCAAAAGCATAGCGGCCCCGCAGCAGCGCATCGTAGATGCCCTGCGTTGTCTCGTGCATATAGGCGTGCGTGCGCTCCCTGCCGGCTCCGGGGTAGAGCAGCTGCGTACTCTGGCCAATCACCACGCCGATATTGGCAACCGAGCGCCGCGTCTTCAAGTGCGCGTCATGTTTTGCAGTCCACTGAAAGTAGTCCGCGCCTACCTTCTGCCAGCGTCGGTCCTCGCCCAGCCCATCCTCCGAGCCAACAAAGTGATAGTAGGGAACCATGCCGCTCGCCAGCGTTTCATTCAGCCACATCGTTGTCTCCGCCGGCGTCTTCGATCCATTGCGCCACGCCACCGTGCCGGTCGAGTAGGCCGCCGTCACGTTGGCCGCAACCTTGCCTTCCATAATTGCGCTGCACACGCGGCCCTGCAGACTGCATCCCCACACTTCGGCGTCGTGATATTCGCGTCCCTGGTTGTCGGCCTGGAACCAGCCGGCAATCTTCCCAAGCCGGTCCAGATTCGGTCCGCCACGCACGTTGCCGCCCAGGTTGGCAAAAAAGAAGCTGTCCGGCTTTTTCTCTTTCGCAATCGCATCGTACCTCTGCCACAGCGCAAAGACACGATCGTTGAATGCATTCCAGTACGCCGGCGTTCCCGCCGCCGGCAGCTTGCTGCAAATCGCGCAGTGGCAATCCGGCAGGCTGCCCAGCGGCGGCCACCCATTCGTGTAGAAGCAGTCCACGTCGTACATTGAGTTGATCTCGCGCATGATCGCAGGCATGTAGTCATCCATGTATGTCGAGAACATGCACGTCTTGAAAAGCCGCGGCTCCTCCCCACTGAATTGCGCCGACCCATCCTTGTGCCGCATCGCCCACTCCGGGTGAGCCGCAAGCGCGTCTCCCCAGTTCAGGTCGGGACTCATGCGCGCCACCACATGCATGTTGCGCTTTCTCGCGGCCGCCACGCACTCACCGAAGAAATCCCGATCATTCAAAAATTTTCCGTGACGATGAAACTTTACCTTCGAGGGATAGAACGCCAGAATCCCCGTGACGCTGATGAACACAATGTCCACTTTCGCCGAGTGCCAGTAATCGGCCCACTCCTCGATGTTCATCACCGCCGGGTCGTGCTCGGTCATGTTGCTCTGTCCCACACGGCGAACCTTCTGCTGCCATGGTTCCGGGGAGTTCGGATCCACCGATGCCAACCGCGCAGGTAATGCAGTCAGCAAAGGCGCGGAACCACTGGCCGCACCGGCTGAGACTTCCTCAGCGGAAAGCGTTGCAGTTGTATTCAGAGCGCCAAGCGCTGCGGTCATTGGAAGAGCGGCAGCGCTGGTCTTGAGAAAGGTGCGTCGGTTGAGCATCGGAACTCCCCTCGTTTTCTGTGCGAGGAAAGTCTAATTGCCGCCGGGGTTGTTGGACCACTGGTCGTCAATCTTCAGACCGATCTCGACCGCGCGTCCCCAGTGCCCGCCCTGCCCAGAGCAAACAGCATTAGCAGACCCTGAAGCACAACGACCAGCGATATTACGAAGACGAACCCTTCAAAGTGAGCCACCTGCGCATTGCGCACAAACGCCTGACCACCCAACCCGATCAGCACTGCCGCTCCCAGCCAGAGCCAGCGCTCGCTTCGATAACCAACTTGAAGCATCCGGGGCCGCAATCGTCACCGCGCAGATCGCGGCAATCGCCAGCGCCATGCCCATGCGTTCCACATACCCCGCATGCCGCAACACCATCTCCATCACCGCCAGCCAGCACGTGCAAGCCAGCGTCAGCAACGAAACCGGCAAAATCATCTTCGCCATAGGCTCTCCCTACCGCCCAGCGCCGGTCATCTCATCCACAAACATCTTCTGGAACCGCGCCAGATCCAGATCCGTCTGCGCATGAACCAGCCGCACGCCTGTCTCAGGCTTCATGCTTTCGTCCCACGTCAGAGTGTCGCCATAGCTCGACCCGCGACTCAGGTCCACATCCATGTAGACACTTTTCTCTTTCGTAATCAGCGCCGGCTCCAGCCATGCACACACCGCCAGCTCGTCCCACATGTACCAGCGGCGCTGGCTCCACTTGAAAATGTAGCGCGCCGCCGGCCTGTCGGACTTCCCAATCGCATCCATCATCTCCTTCGAAAAAGGCGCCTTGATCGAAACATCCGCGGTCGTCACATCAATGCGCGGCCAGTGTGCGTGCAGCACAATATGCGCGGCTTCCGGATCGAACCACAAGTTGAACTCGTGCCGCGGATTCGTCGCAAACTCAGGATCGTCGGTCTGAGGATTCAGGCTGCCGCCCATAAGCGCGATCCCCTTCGTCAGCGAAGCAAACTCCGGATCGATCGCAATGGCCAGCGCAATGTTCGTCAGCGGGCCCGCCGCAATTATCGTCACCTCATGCGGATGTGCGCGCACCTGACGCACCAGAAAATGCGCCGCGTCCTCGTCGATCGCCTTGATCTTCGGCTGCCCCTCGGGCATCAGCGGAATCTCATAGGGCCCGTGCACCTTCGGTCTCGCTGAATCCGCACCGCCAATCGGCGCCGGCCCCCATGCGCCCATGTACGTCTGCTTGCCATACAGAGGCTCAGAAAGCAGCGTCTGCTTCTCGGTGCGAATCAGCGGAAACACCGCCCCCTGCGCCACCGGCACATCGGCATGTCCGGTCAGCTCCAGCATGCGCAGCGTGTGCAGCGTTTCTTCGTCGCGCCACGCGTCGCCGGTCACCATCGTGATGCCCAGCACCTCAACCTGCGGAGCCTCAAGCAGCGCCAGCAGCGCCATCTGGTCCGAGCCGCCCGGCCCCGACCCATCCTGGTCAATCAGCACCAGCCGCTTTTGCGCAGGACACACCAGTCCCGTCAGCGCCAGAACAACAAAGAGCGTTCCAGTCCTCATAGTTGGGTATTGTGCCACATAAAGGCAGGTCTGCCGGGCCTCGTCTCGTCCAGCAGTCCCGAGGAAACGACTACCGCCGTCGGCCTGCGCCAAAGCCTCGGGGCTTCGCCTGCGGCGTCACCGGCAGATTCGTCTTCCCCGCCGGAAACACGGCCAGAAAACGATCCTGTCCCTCGCCGCTGCTCGCCGTCTCCACCCCTTCAATTGACTTGAAGGCAAGGTGCAGCAGCCTGCGCTCCCGGCTGTTCATCGGCGGAAACGCAAATGGAATCCCGCTCCGGATCACCTTGTCCGCGGCAATCTCAGCCTGCAGCCGCTGCTCCTGCGCCCGCATCGCCTTGAAGTTCGCAGCGTCAAAACTCACCAGGTCGTTTTCGCGCTGGTCCAGGCGCAGCATCTGCGCGGCAATCGTCTCGAGCGCCAGCAGCAGTTCACCATTGCGCTGCGTCGCCAGTGGCACATCCGGTCCGCCCAGTTCCACGTAGATCTGGCGAGCCTCAATGCCCAGTGGGTCGCGCGCGCCGTCCCCCGCGGTAATGCGGTACTTCAGGCGCAGTCCGCCCAGCTTGTTCAAGGTCGCAAGAAATCCGGCAATCTTTTGGGCTGCTTGTTCTAGATCGGCAATTGGCATAACAACTTAGTATCGCAGAGCCGGGCCCGGCTTGGGGCGCAATTTGACAAGAAAAACAAGGCTCTGCAAGCCGACGACCTCTGTCCGGTTTCTACCCGCAAATTCCGAACAGGCTCCGTCGTCACCAGCCTTCCCGCAGAGTTTAAGCTACAATTCAGGCGCAAATTATATGATTCTGTGTGTGACCCTGCGGACCCACCTCCGGCGCGGCAAATTTCCACGTCTTCCCGGCGCAATCGCCTTCTTGCTCGTGCTCGCCGCTCCATCGGCCCGCCCGCAAGCCCCGGGCGACGCCGCATCAACCAAGCCCGCCGTCATTACGCTCGACGAAGCCATCCGGCGCGCGGAAACCAACGAGCCGGCATATGCGGCGGCAGCGGCGAATAGCAAGGTTTCCGCCCTGGATCGCTCCATTGCCCGCTCGGGTCTCTTACCCAATGCGCGCTATTACAGCCAGGGCATCTATACACAACCCAATGGGATCACCTCCGAGAGCGGAGAAGGTGTGCCTTCGACCCCTAATCCCAGATTCGTCTCCAACGACACGAGACCGCGGGAGTACCTGGCCCAGGGTATTGTGGACGAATCGCTCAGCTTGGCGGGGGCGGCGGCAGTGCGCCGAGCTGGCGCCGCGGCGGCGATGGCGCGGGCGCAATTGGAAATTGCGCGCCGTGGGCTGGTGGCTGCGGTGACGGCCATGTTTTATGGGTCGCTGGCGGCGGACCACAAGGTGGCGATTGCGCAGCGGGGTTACCAGGATGCGGCGGACTTTACTTCGCTCTCCAGCAAACGCGAACAGGCCCGCGAAGCTGCCCACGCCGATGTGGTGAAGGCACAACTGACAGAGCAGCAACGCCAGCGTGATCTGGAAGATGCGAAGGTCGCCGCAGAAAAAGCGCGTCTCGAATTGGGTGTTCTGCTCTTTCCTGATCCGCGCACCGAGTACACGCTCCAGGCGTCTGCCAACGTGCCGCCGCTGGCCTCCCGCGAAGATGTGGAACAGGCCGCCTCCAAAAACAATCCCGAGCTGAGAAGCGCGCTCGCGGCGCTGCGGGTGACCAACGCCGATGTGCAGGCGGCGCGCGCGGCGTATCTGCCTACGCTTGGGTTAAACGTCATCTACGGCATTGACGCCAATGAATTTGCCGTCAATGGTCCCATGACTCCCAGCGGCGTGCAGGCGCGTAACCTGGGCTATTCGGCGAGCTGGGTGGTGAACCTTCCGTTGTGGGACTGGCTTTCAACCGAGCACAAGGTGAAGCAAAGCGAGATTCGCCGTGACGTGGCGAAGATAGAGCTGAGTACTACGCAGCGGCATTTAATTGCCCGGTTGGATGAGGCTTATTCCGAGGCCGAAACAGCGCGCGACCAGCTGGCCTCGCTCGATCTGAGCGCGACCACAGCCGAGGAAAGCCTCCGCCTCACCAAGCTCCGTTACAGCAACGGCGAGGCAACCGTGCTTGAAGTCGTGGATGCGCAAAACACCTACTTGATCACCGAAAATGCGCGTGAAGATGGCAGAGTACGCTACGAGGCCGCGCGCGCCAATCTGCAAACACTGACAGGAACCATGTAAAACTTGGCTAAAGTGAGAAGACGTGCAAAATGACGAGTAGATTTGCTGTATCGACTGGCCTCAATCGAACTTCGAGCGCACTTCTCCTCGCGCCGCGCTCTATTCTGGTCCTCGCCCTCGCGTTGCCTCTCGCACTCGTGCCGGGCTGCAAGAAACAAGCTGCGCCCGAAGTCGAAGTCACCGTGCAGGCGGCACATTTCGCCCAGGGCCCCATCGCCGAGCACATCGTCGCCGACGCAATTCTTGCCCCGCTGGCGCAGGCCGCCATCGAGCCCAAAATCAGCGCGCCGGTGCGCAAGTTTTACGTCCAGCGCGGAGACCGGGTAAAAGCCGGCCAGTTGCTTGTCACGCTTGAAAACAGCGATCTCGCCGCCGCGGCCATGGACAACAAAGGCGCCTACATGGCCGCAGAAGCCGCCTACACCACGGCCACCAAGGCGCAGGTGCCCCAGGACACGCTCAAGGCTAAGTCCGACTTCGTCCAGGCCAAAGCCAACCTCGACCTCAACCTCAGCATTGTCAAGAGCCGCAAGCAGCTCTTCGCCGAAGGCGCAATCCCCGGCCGCGATCTCGACACCGCCAGCGCCGCACTCGTCCAGGCCCAGGCCGCCTACGACGCGGCAGCAAGCCACCTTGAGTCCCTGCGCAGCGTCAGCCGCGCCGCCGCACTCAAAGCCGCGCAGGGCCAGTTAACCTCCGCAGAAGGTAAGTTGAAAGGCGCCGAAGCCCAGGTAAACTTCACCGAAATCCGAAGCCCCATCGACGGCGTCGTTACCGACCGGCCTCTCTTCGCGGGCGAAACTGCGGCTCCCGGCGCGCCGCTCATCACGGTGATGGAAACCTCGACCCTGCTTGCCAAGACGCACATTGCCCAGAGCCTGGCCCAGCAATTGAAAGTCGGCGACGATGCCTCTGTCAGCGTGCCCGGCCTCGCCGATCCCATTGCCGCAAAGGTCTCCCTCATCAGCCCCGCGCTCGACCCCGGCAGCACCACCGTCGAAGTCTGGCTCAAGATCGACAACAAGGCAGGCAAGCTCAAGGTAGGCACGCCCATCAAAGCCTCCATCACCGGCAGAATCGTCGCAAAAGCATGGACGCTCCCTGCAGCCGCCATCCTCACCGCGCTGGACAGCAGCAAGTCCGTTATGGTCGTCGGCGACGACGGCGCAGCCCATCGCAAGCCTGTCACTCTCGGCATCGCAAACAGCGACGAAGTCCAGGTCCTCGACGGCCTCACCCCGTCCGACCTCGTCATCACCGGCGGCGCCTACGGCCTCGATGAAGGCACAAAAGTAAAAGTCGGTCCCGCAGAAGACACCAAGGGCGGAGGCGCCGACTGATGCAACTCGAAGATCCCGGCGCTCCCGAATCCCAGAACTCCTTCTGGCTGGCCCGCTCCACGCGCACCATCTTCTTCTTCGCCGCGGTGCTCACCCTCGCCGGCGTCTATCTCGCCTTTCAGGTGCCCATCTCCGTCTTTCCCGAAACAAATTTTCCCCGCGTCGTCATCGGCGTCGACAACGGCGTCATGCCCGTCGAGCAGATGCAGGTCACCATCACCAAGCCCATCGAGGACGCAGTCAACATCGTGCCCGGCCTGGTCACCGTCCGCTCCACCACCAGCCGCGGCCAGGCCGAGGTCAGCCTCTTCTTCGACTGGAACGTGGACATGTACCGGTCCCTCCAGTTGGTCGACGCGGCCCTCTCGCGAGTCGAGCAAACCCTCCCGCCCACAACCAAAATCACCACCAACCGCCTCACCTTCGCCACCTTCCCCATCCTCGGCTACAGCCTCACCTCCAGCACCGTTCCACTCACGCAGCTTTGGGAGATCGCCACCTACGACCTCAAGCCGCCGTTGAATCGCGTCGCCGGCGTCAGCTCAGTCACCGTCCAGGGCAGCCAGATCCCCGAGTTTCATGTCGTCCCAAATCCCGCCCTGCTGCAAAACTCCGGCGTCACCATTCCCGACCTGGTCAACGCCATCCAGGCCTCGAACATCGTCGACTCGCCCGGCCTCTACGAAGCCAACCACCAACTCATCCTCGGCCTCGTAGGCGCGCAGGTGCATAACGCCGCCGAACTCCGCCAACTCGTCGTCAAAACCACGCCCGCCGGCGCTCCGGTGCGCGTTGCCGACGTAGCCACCGTCGAGCCCGGCATCATGCCTGTCTACACCAAGGTCACCGCCAACGGCAAAAATGCCGTCCTGCTCAACATCGCCCGCCAGCCCTCCAGCAACACCGTCGCCGTGGCAGACGCCATCGCCGCGCAGGTCACAGAACTCCGCCGCAAGCTTCCCCCCGGCGTCAAGCTCGATCTCTTTTACGACCAGTCGCAACTGGTCCGCGACTCCATCTCCAGCGTTCGAGACGCCATCTTCATCGGCCTCATCCTGGCCTGCATCATCCTCTTCCTCTTCCTCCGCGACTGGACCTCGTCGCTCATCGCCGGCCTCGTCATTCCCGTCACCATCGCTATCACCATCCTCGTGCTGTGGGCCATCGGCCAAAGCTTCAACCTCATGACGCTCGGCGGTCTCGCCGCCGCCATCGGCCTCGTCATCGACGACGCCATCGTCGTGGTTGAAAACATCGTCATGCATCGCGACGCCGGCGAGCCCCGCTCGGAGGCTGTGCGCAAGGGGCTGAAGGAAATCACCAAGCCGCTCATCGGTTCCACCATCACGCCGGTGGTCGTCTTTCTGCCTCTGGTCGCGGTCACCGGCGTCACCGGCAGCTTCTTCCGCGCCCTCGCCATCACCATGACAGCAGCTCTGCTCACTTCGCTCATGCTCGCCCTCACCTGGACGCCCGGCCTGAGCATGGTTCTTCTCAAAGAGCCCGAAAGCGACGCCGAGCGAAGTGAACACCAGCCCCGAGGCCTGCTCACCCGCGTACTCGTACTGCACAAGCGCGCCCTCGATTGGGCTCTCGCCAAGCCGCTCTGGGTCGGTGTAGCTTGCCTTGTGCTGGCCATCGGCACCTGGGCAGGCTACCAGGCGCTCGGCTCCGACCTGTTGCCGGAGATGGACGAAGGCGGCTTCATCCTTGACTACATCATGCCCGCAGGCAGCTCGCTCACTGAGACCAACCGCGTCCTCGATCACGTCGAGCGCATTCTCCGCTCGACGCCTGAAGTCGAAAGCACATCCCGCCGCACAGGCCTGCAAATGGGCCTCGCCGCCGTCACTGAAGCCAACACCGGAGACTTTACCGTCAAGCTCAAGGCAAAACGCAGCCGCTCCATCGACGACGTCATGGAAGACGTGCGCCAGCAGGTCCGCGCCACTGAGCCCGAACTCGACGTCGAGTTCATCCAGGTCCTCCAGGACATGATCGGCGACCTCTCCAACGCCCCCGAGCCTATCCAGATCAAGCTCTTCAACAACGATCCCGCCCTGCTCGCGCAACTCGGCCCCCGTGTCGGCGACGCCATCGGTAAAGTCCCCGGCGTCGTCGATGTCCAGAACGGCATCGAAAACACCATCAGCGGCCCTGCCACCAACTTCCAGGTCGACCCCATCGTCGCCGCGCGTCTCGGCTTCACGCCGGCTGAAATCTCCTTGGACGCAACCGCCATCCTCGACGGCATCGCCACCACCGATCCGCTCATCTCGAACGACCGCCCCTACACCATCCGCGTCCGCCTTGGCCCCGACACCCGCACCTCACTCGACGCCATTAAGAACTCCGTCTTCCTCAGCAGTTCCGGCCACACCGCATCCCTCGGCTCGCTCGCCAACGTTCAGCAACTGCCGCCGCAAAACGAAATCCGCCGCGAAAATCTCCAGCAGCTTGTCGTCGTCACCGGCCGCCTCGAGGGCTCCGACCTCGGCACCGGCGTCGCCAGGGTCAAGCAGGTTGTCGCCGGGCTCCATCTGCCCGCCTCGGTCCGCGTCGAGTACGGCGGCACCTACGAAGAGCAGCAGAAATCCTTCCACGATCTGCTCCGCGTTCTGCTCCTCGCCCTGGCCCTGGTCTTCGGTGTCCTCCTCACTGAGTTCCGCAACTTCCCCGCGCCCATCGCCATTCTCACCTCGTCCGTACTCTCCATCTCCGGTGTAATTCTCGCCCTGCTCGTCACCCACACCACATTCAACGTCGCCTCGTTCATGGGACTCATCATGGTCATCGGCATCGTCGCCAAAAACGGAATCCTGCTGCTCGACGCCGAAGAAAAATTCGTTGCAGAAGGCATGTCCGCGCACGACGCCATGCTCAACGCGGCCCAGCGCCGCCTCCGTCCCATCGTCATGACCGCGCTCGCCGCCGTCTGCGGCATGCTGCCTCTGGCCTTCGCGCTAGGCGCAGGCTCGCAAATGCTCCAACCCCTCGCCATCGCCGTCATCGGCGGCCTAGCCATCTCCATGGTCCTCAGCCTCGTCGTCACCCCCTTGGTCTACTTCCTCCTCACCCGCCATCGCGCAACTCCCACGGAAGAGCCGGCATAGACCGTGGGAAAATAGACCCATGCCCTCCGATCCCATCCAGCTCACCGCCGCCGAAGCCCGCGTCCTCGGCGCGCTCGTCGAAAAAGAAGTCACCACCCCCGACTACTATCCCCTCTCGCTCAACGCCCTCATCAACGCCTGCAATCAACGCTCCAACCGCGAGCCCGTCATGAACCTCGACGAGGACGACGTCCGCCAGGCCCTCCACGGCCTCGAAGCCAAACACCTCGCCGGCCGCGCCCGCTCCGCCGACGGCCGCGTCGCCAAATACGAGCACTGGCTCGGCGAGGCCTTCAACTTCAGCCGCGCGGAAACAGCCCTCCTCTGCGTCCTCCTCCTCCGCGGCCCGCAAACCCCCGGCGAACTCCGCAGCCGCACCGAGCGCCTCCATTCCTTCGAAGAGATCACCGACGTCCTCGCCGGCCTGCAAAAGCTCACCGACCGTGAGCCGTCTCTCGCCGCCGTCCTCCCGCGCCAGCCCGGCACCAAAGAAGCCCGCTACGCCCACCTGCTCTCCGGCCCCGTCGAGTCCATCCACGTCGCTCCCGCGGAACCGGCCTCAGCCCCAGACGCCGCTCCCGCCTCCAGCGACCTCCAGGCCCGCGTCGAGACGCTCGAAGCAACCGTCGACGAACTCCGCCAGCAAGTCGAAGCCCTTAATCAGAAAATCGACGGCCTCTTCGGCTGACTACTCGCTATTCACTGCACATTTTTTCATTGCCGAACCTCGCTCCCCGGACATACAATTCCGCTGAAAATGTTTTCAGGAGGCTCTCGTCATGCGTTTGTCCGCTCCACTTTCTGTTGCCGTCCTTGCACTCACCGCATTTACCGTCTCAGCCCAGACCGCCACTAAAGCCGCACCCAAGGCCCACCATCCAGCAACCGCGACTCTGGCCGCAACCCCGCCCATGGGCTGGAATAGCTGGAACTTCTTTCACCGCAATGTCACCGACAAGGACATTCGCGCCGCCGCCGACGAGCTTGTCTCCACCGGCATGAAAGACGCCGGCTACAACTACGTCAACATCGACGACACCTGGGAAGGCGAGCGCGACGCAAGCGGCGTCCTGCACACCAACAGCAAGTTTCCCGACATGAAGGCTCTGGCCGACTACGTCCACTCCAAGGGCCTCAAAATCGGCATCTACTCCGGCCCCGGCTCCAAAACCTGCGGTGGCTTCGCCGCCTCGCTCGACCACGAGGCCCAGGATGCGAATATGTACGCCTCCTGGGGTATCGACTACCTCAAGTACGACCTGTGCAGCTTCCGGAAAGATGTGATGGCGGCCAAAGCGCCCAACGACAAAGCCGAGCAGATGCGCCTCATGGTCGCAGCCTACGTCACCATGGGCAAAGCACTCAAGGCCACCGGCCGCCCCATCGTCTACTCGCTCTGCCAGTACGGCTGGGACGCTCCCTGGGAGTGGGCTCCGGCCCTCGGCGGCAACCTCTGGCGCACCACAGGCGACATCCGGCCCGACTGGATGAGCGTCATCGACATCATCAACCAGAATGCGGGCCTCGCCAAATACGCCGGCCCCGGCCACTGGAACGATCCCGACATGCTCGAGGTTGGCAACGGCAGGCTCACGATGGCTGAAAACCGCGCCCACTTCTCCATGTGGGCCATGCTCGCCGCGCCGCTTCTGGCCGGCAACGACCTGCCCAACATGAAGCCCGAGGTCAAGGCCATCCTCACCAACAAAGACGTCATCGCCATCGATCAGGACAAGCTGGGCCACCAGGCAAGCCGCACCTACGTCGACGGCGAAGTCGAAGTCTGGACCCGCCACCTCTCCGGCGGAGCCATGGCCGTGGCCGTCCTCAACGTCGGCTCAGACCGCGTCTCCACTCACCCCTTCCACCTCAGCCTCGCCAAGCTGGGCCTCAAGGGCCCCAAAGCTGGCAAAGACCTCTGGACCGGCAAGGACATCACTCTCACCGACAACATGCCCATTGAGTTGGACAGCCACGACGTTCTGCTGGTTAGAATCGACGCACCGAAATAAAAACGCGGAAACACCACCCTTGACGCAGCTTCACCGCGTCAAGGGTGGTGTTCCTAAATTCTCAGCTAAAGCTAAAAATGGCAGGACCAGGACTGGCCCTACTCCGCCCGCCCCAAACAAACCCCAAACCACCCGCGCTCATCCGTCCAGCTCCCCGCCACCTCAAACCCAGCCTCGGCCAGCATGGCCTCAGCCTGCCCCGGCGCGTACTTATAGCTGTTCTCCGTATGAATCGTCTCGCCCTCGGCGAACTCCACATCCAGGTCCAGCGCCGCCAGCCGCACCGTCTGCCGCACCCGGCTCTCCAGGTACATCTCCATCCGCGACTCCGCCTCATTCCAAACCGCCCGATGCTCGAAGCTCTCGAGATAAAAATCCGCATCCAGCTCCCGATTCAGCCGCGCCAGCAGGTTCAGATTAAAATCCGCCGTGACCCCCGCAAAATCGTCGTAAGCCGCCACCAGAGTTGCCTCGTCCTTCTTCAGATCAACTCCCAGCAGAAGCCCGTCGCCCGCCTTCAGCCCGGCCCGCACGCGCCGCAGCAGCCGCATCGCCTCCGGCGGATCGAAGTTGCCAATGCTCGACCCGATATACAGCACCAGCCGCCGCTCCCCTGCGTCCGTCGCTTCCAACTCCAGCCCGCTCCCGTGCGTGTAGTCCATCACCCGCGGAGCCACGTCCACTCCGCCAAGCTCGCGCTCAATCCGTTCCCGCGCCGCCGTCAACGCACTGGCCGAAACATCCACCGGCTCGTAAACCACCGTCCCCTGCCGCTCCATCGTAGCCTTAAGCA
The DNA here is from genome assembly GCA_035529815.1 of Occallatibacter sp. GTDB lineage: Bacteria > Acidobacteriota > Terriglobia > Terriglobales > Acidobacteriaceae > Telmatobacter. The sequence continues at coordinate 23,669 of DATKWA010000201.1, forward strand.
GCAGCCGCGTCTTGTCCGCAGACCCCGCTCCCAGCTCCGTAAGCCGCAGACGCGCTCCACCGGCGGCCCGCGCAATCATCGTCTCCGCGTGCTCCCGCAGAATCCCCCGCTCGGTCCGTGTCAGGTAGTACTCCGGCCGCTCCGTAATCTCCTCGAACAGCCGCGAACCCGCCGCATCGTAAAACAGCCACGGCGGCAGCCGCTTCGGCCGCGACCTCAACCCCTCCCGCACCACCGCAGCCACCCTCTCATCAACAACTTGCGTATCGGTGACGCGATCGCCCGCCATCCGAGAGACTAAGCCCAGGAGTTCAATTTGTTCAGCAAGTGTCGGGAAGGCAAAAGTTGTCATGCGCTCTCTTGGATGCGTCCATGCGCGCAAAGGTATGTTAAAAAGCCAACCGGATTCCCGAAAACTGCCACCGCGTCTCTGGCGCAAAAAAGTTTCGGTAACTTGCACGGATATGCGCCGAAGGCGTCACGCACGACCCGCCCCGCAGAACCATCTGTCCGCTCATGAACTTGCCGTTGTACTCGCCCAGCGCGCCAGCCAGCGGCCGGAATCCCGGATAGCCAAGATACGCGCTCCCCGTCCACTCCCAGCAATCTCCCCACAGCTGCGCAATGCCCTCATCTTGGTGCAGTTCACTGCCGGCCGCAGGCATCAGCCGCCCCGCGTCCAGCAGATTTCCTTCCACGGCCCGCCCCTCAGCCGCAGCCTCCCACTCAAACTCCGTCGCCAGCCGCCGTCCCGCCCACCGCGCATACGCATCGGCCTCATAAAAGCTCACGTGGCTCACCGGCGCTGTCTCCAGCTCCTTCAGCGTGAACTCGCCGCGCAGCGTAAAGACGCTCCACGCGCCGCCTTCGTTCGTCCAGTAGAGCGGCGCCTGCCAGTCCTTCTCCTTCACCGCATCCCAGCCCGCGGAAAGCCAAAGCTCCGGCCTCCGGTACCCCCCATCGGCCATGAACCCGGCAAACTCCCCGCACGTCACCAGCCGCCGCGCCAGCCGATAAGGCTCCAGCCACACCCTGTGCCGCCCCAACTCGTTGTCGAAGCAAAAGCCCGTGCCCGCGTGCCCAATCTCCCGCATCCCGCCCGCGAGCTGCTCGAACTCCAGCGGCGTCGTTTCGTTCCCGGCAAGCGACTCCAGCTTCGCACCACTCCGGTAAACCGGCCGCAACGGATTGGTAAAAAACCCATGAAGAATATCGGTCAGCAGCAGCTCCTGGTGCTGCTCCTCGTGGTTCACGCCCAGCTCGATCCGCCGCAGCGCCTCCGCCTTCGCGCCAGCCTCAATATCCGCCATCTCAAGCAGCCGCTCCACGCCCCGGTCCACATGCTCCCGGTAGCCCAGAATCTCCTCCAATGCCGGCCGCGAAAACGACGACCGCAGCCGCTTCTCCGGAATCGCCGCAAAGCCCTCGTAATAGCTATTGAACAGCCAGTGAAAATCCTTGTGGAACGGCCGGTACCCCGGCAAAAACTCCCGCAGCACAAACGACTCGAAGAACCACGCCGTATGCGCCAGGTGCCACTTGGCCGGCGAAGCCTCCGCGCACGACTGCACCATCATGTCCTCGGCCGTCAGCCCGGCGCACAACTCCAGCGTCCGCCGCCGCATCGCGCCAAACCGCGCCCCCATCGCCAACTCCGCACCCTGCTCCGCTGTCGTCCCCATCCCGACGCCTCTCCTGCACTGGCAAGAGTGTACCGCGCCTCTGGAGCCTGTTTTCGTCCCCTCAAAATGATTGTTCCCGCCCTGCTCGCCCACGGCTGCATTTGGTGGTCTAATAGCTTGCAGTTTTGGTTCCGCTTGCATGGCCCGGTCTCATGGTCCGGTCTATTGATCGCCCCTTTGCAGTGCCCAGCGGGAGGGGGAATATGCCCAGATTCGATAAAAGCCGCTACCTGCTGGCCTTGGCCCTGTTCGCAATCTTCGCCGCCACAACCCCGGCCCAGACCCAAGCCCCCGTCCCGCCCACAACTCAGCCCGCTGCCCCTGCCAACCCAGCCTCTTCTGCAGCCACCACGCAGCCTTCGGCCGTGCCATCCTCCGCCGCGCCCGCATCAGCCACGCCCCCCGGCCCGCCGCCCACCCCCGAGGAACTCGCCGACTCTCTTTACGTCCGCAAGCGCTATCAGGCCGCCATCGCCGCCTACTCCAGCATCGCCCACCCCTCCCCCGAAGTCTGGAACAAGATGGGCATCGCCTATCAGTTGATGTTCAACACCAATGACGCCATCCGCTGCTACAAAGCCTCGCTCAAGCTCGATCCCCGCAACGCCCAGGTCCTCAATAACCTGGCCACCGTCTACGACTCACTCAAGCAGTACAAGGACGCCGAGCGCTATTACCGCAAAGCCCTCAAAATCGACCCAAAATCTGCTTTGACATTACGCAACTTCGGCTCCAATCTGCTTACGCAGCACAAATACAAGAAAGGCTGGCAGGCGTACCGGGAGGCGCTCGCCATTGACCCCCAAATCTTCCAGCCGCATTCCGGAGGAGTTACCATTCAGAACACGGCCTCCGCCCAAGAGCGCGGCGCAATGCATTACTACATGGCCAAGGGTTGCGTCAGCTCAGGAAATTCCGAGTGCGCCATTCAGAACCTGCGCCTGGCCATCAACGAGGGCTACACCAACCCCAAAAAAATCGCTACCGACGGCAGTTTCGCCAGCCTGCAGGAGCTTCCGGCCTTTCAGGAAATGATCGCCGCCCAATCCTCCCCGCAATAGCCCTCGCCCCCAACGTGTCCTGAAGCCCCTCCCGTCGTCTCCCTCCCCGCTTCACTCGTCTATCGAAGCAGAGCCTCATTGCCTCATTCCAGGTCTCGCATTTCCAGGAGCTTCCATGAAAACCCGTCTCATGTCCGTCCTCGTCTTTTCCTGCGCGCTCGCCGCAGCCGCCTGCGCACAGGATGCAAACCCAGCTCCGCCCAACCCGCAGGACAACGGCGCACGCGGTTACGGCCAGCGCGCGGGCCGGGGCGGCTATCGCGGCATGGGCATGGGCCGAGGCCTCATGGGCACCGTCACTCAAGTTGCCGCCGACCACTACACAATCAAAACCGAAACCGGCGAAACCTACACCGTCCACTTCAGCGCCAACACCCGCATCTTCAAGATGCCGGCCGGCCAGCGCGGTGGCGGCATGGGGCGCACAGAGGGAAGAGGCAGCGGACAGGGCATGGCCGGTGGCATGGGTGGTGCCATGGGCGGTGGCGGCAATCCCCCCGAGCAGATCAAATCCGCAGACATTAAAGTCGGCGACCCGATTGCCGCCATGGGAGAAATCGACGCCGACACCAAATCTATCGGTGCCGTCGCCATTGCCCTCGTCGACCCCGAGCGCGCAAAAATGATGCAGCAGATGCGAGCCAACTACGGCAAAACCTGGCTCATGGGCAAGGTCACAGCCATCGACGGAGTTAAAGTCACTCTCATGGGCTCCATCGACAACGCCTCCCACGCCTTTGTCGCCGACGAAAACACCACCTTCCGCAAGCGCCGCGAACCCATCACGCTATCCGATATCCAGATCGGCGACACCGTCCGTGCCGATGGCGCACTCAAGGACGGAACCTTCACCGCAACCGCCGTCAGCGTGATGGGAATGCCCCCCGGAGCAACCCCCAACCTTCGCCGCAACAGCCCGCCTCAATAATCGGCTGCAGAGTCCGCACCAAATCAAATGGGGCGCCTTCGGGCGCCCCATTCCTGCCTTATCACTCATCGCAACCACGTTATTGCAGAGTCTTGATCTCGGTCCCCGGCGGCACGTTCACCACAAACTGATCCGCCGGCAAAGCCACGTTTTCTGTCACCTTCTCCACCAGCATCACGATCTGCGAGCCCTCAATGGGGCGCCTGATCGTCACCGTGCCAGGGTATAAACCCGAACCGAAATCCTGATAGTCCCGATAGGTCACATGCGTCTCCAGGTTGCCCGCCGCATCGTAAAGATCCTGCTCGTAAGGAAGAAGATCCTCGCGATGGAACGTCACAACCCGCACCACCTGGTCCCGGTGGCTGCCCGGAACGCGCTTCGTAATCGTCAGAATGTATTCCGGTACAAAATAGAGGTGCTTCTTGGCCGCGTCCTCAATCGTTTCCGAGTCCGACGTCACCGAATAAAACTCGTCCGGCTCCACGCCACGCACCACCAGCGCGTCAAGAAAGAAACCCGGCCGCAGATTCTCGTATTGGTTCTTCGATACCTTGTCCAGCGTTGCCGGTCCCTTGTAGGCCATGTCCTTCGACGGAATGTATAAGGTAAACGTCTGGCCGTCGCTGGCCATGTCAAAGATCGGCAAGCCAATCACCGGAGCCCGCCCCAGCACCCGAAGCATCTCCGGCTTGCGCATCAGGATAATCCCGCCAATCCGCGTGTAATCCTGCGCCACTCCCTCTTTCGTCTTCAGAACGCTGGTCAGAATCTCAACCTTCGCGGTCATCGTATCCAGAGCCGCCCAGCGCTGGTTCAACCGCGCTACAAGGTCCTCCGGCGTCACCGACTGCACGATCGCCGGCGCCTTCGGTACTGGCAATCTCCGCGTCGTCGAAATCACAAAGCAGCCTGAAAGCAGCAGCGAAGGCAGCAGCGCGGCCATGCAGGCCACCCGGCCCAGTCTCCTCCGCGCCGTTCTCATCGCTCGCCTGCTTTCTTCATCGCATGCCGGTACTCGGCCACCTGCTGGTTGTGCTCCTCAAGAGTGCTTGAAAACAGCGACCGTCCCTGCGCATCGGCCCCCGCCGCCACAAAATACAAGTAATCCGTCTCCGCCGGATGCATCGCCGCCCGCAGAGATCGAACCCCCGGATTCGCCACAGGACCCGGCGGCAGTCCCGCGTGCAAATAGGTGTTGTACGGAGTCTTGTAGCCAAGACCGCCTTTCCCAAGCGTCCCCTGCCACCGGCCGTCCAGCTCCAGTCCATAGATCACCGAGGGGTCCGTCATCAGCGGCATATTCTGCCTGAGCCGATTTTCAAAAACGCTCGCCACCAGCGGCCGCTCGCCCTCCACAGCTGTCTCCCGTTCCACCAGAGAGGCGATCGTCACCACTTTGTGCACATTTTCTTTCAACCCCAGTTGCCCTGCCTCCACGCGGAATCGCCGCACCATCGCGGCCGCAATCTGCGCAGGCTTCGTCTTGCGTGCAAAACGATATGTATCCGGAAACAGGTACCCCTCCAAACTCTTCGCCCCTGGGTCCAGATCGGCCACCAGCCCAGCCTCATCCACCGCGGCGTTCAAAAACTCCTGACGCGTGCCAAACCCGTCCCGTTCCACCCGCGCCGCAATGTCAAAAATGTTCGCGCCCTCCGGAATCGTCAGCGTCACGGTAAAAACATCCCCGCGCGCAATCCGCGCATAAACCTCGGTCGCCGGCGCCGGATGGTCAAACCTGTACTCCCCGGCTCTCAACTTGCCCCGCATCAAAAACCGCAGCAGATCGAAGGCAACCTGACTCCGCACCACCCCCGAGGCTTCCAGCTGCCGCCCTATCGCCGCCGTCGTCGACCCCGGAGCCACCTCAACAAACGTCTCCGTCTCAGGCCCGTACGGCGTCAAAACCAGCCAGCCCGCTCCAATGGCCGCAACCAGCCCAAGCAGAAAGATCCCCAGCAGGAATCGCGCCACACCGGACGACTTCTTCTTCTTCCTCTTCCGTGTACGACGCAACATCCTGTTTCTGTTTACCCTTCACTCACTTAAGACGCGTAAAATCCCCGTGAGGACTCTATCTTTCATTGTATCGGGCTTGAGGCCAAAGCCTGGAGTACTCGACTGGTACCCCCTGGCACTTCTAACCTCCAAATCAGGAGCAAACCCTGCAATCCACCCCTCCACCCCGCTTTCTCGCCCTCGACATCGGCAACCGCCGCATCGGCGTCGCAGTCTCCGACGAGCTCGGCCTCACCGCCCAGCCCGTCCTCACCCTCGAGCGCAAGCGCACCGGCAGCAGCGTCTCCCGTGAAGACCTCCGCTCGCTCGCCCGCCTCGCCCGCCGCTTCTCCGTCTCCGCCATCGTCGTCGGCAATCCCGTCCACCTCTCCGGCGACGAAAGCAAGCAAACCTCCCTCAATCAAGCCTTTGCCGCCGAACTCGGCCAGCTCACCGGCCTCCCCATCCACCTCTGGGACGAGCGCCTCACCACCCGCGAAGCCCACCAGATCCTCTACGAAGCCGGCCACCCCCGCCAGGACCACCGCCGCCTCGTCGATCAGGTCGCCGCAACCCTCATCCTTCAGTCCTTCCTCGACCAAAGTCCCGCCCAGAACCCGGTCCCAAAGCCCGAAGTCCCCTAGGTCCCTCAGTCCCTCAGTCCCTGTCTTCCCTCCCTCCCGCGTATAATGAATCTGAGAAAAAAGCTTCTTTCATCTCCCGCGGTGCGAGCTCTCTTGCTCCCCGCCTTGGAAAGTGCATGCCCGAGCACATTAAGAAAAAACTTCTTGAAGAAATCGCGGTTCTTGAGCGCGAGCTAGCCCACGAGCTGCCCGCGGAGATCAAGAAAGCCGCGTCTCTGGGCGATCTGTCGGAAAACGCCGAGTATCACATGGCGAAACAGCGCCAGGTTTTCGTCAACGCCCGCCTCGGACAGCTCAAGCGCCGCATGGCCGAGCTTTCGCTCGTCAATCTCACCAACATTCCTCGTGACAAAACCGGCTTCGGTTCCACTGTCGTCGTTTACGACTCTACCAAGGACGAAGAAATCGTCTACCGCCTCGTCACCAGTGAGGAGTCCGACGTCTCCAAGGGCCTCATCTCAACCACGTCGCCCATCGGCCAGGGTCTGGTCGGCAAGCGCGTCGGAGATGTGGCCACCATCGTCACCCCCAACGGTAAACGCGAGCTTGAAATTCTTAAGCTGACCACGATTCACGAAGTATCCGTTGTAATCGCCGAGATAGACGATCAAAAACAAGCCGACACCGGCGAAAAGCAGTAGCAAGGATGACCGTAAATGACCACCTGGACCAGTGCCTTTGGCAGCGCCTGCGGTTGGCTTCTTGATCGCATCGTGCATGGCTTGGCGCTCACCCGCATCTCGCCGAACGTGCTCACCTTCCTCGGCCTCGTCATCAACATCGCCGCAGCGTTTCTATTCGGCCACGCCAACGCATCCAACAGCGACCGCATGTTCCTCTATGCCGGCTTGGTCATCTTCGGCGCAGGCATCTTCGACATGGTGGATGGCCGCGTCGCCCGCCGCAACAACCAGGTCACCGTCTTCGGTTCTTTCTTTGATTCCGTCATCGACCGATACTCAGACGTCGTCCTATTCTTCGGTCTGCTCGTCTACTACGGCCGCATCAACCGCTTCCGCTACGTCGTCCTCGCAGCCTTTGTCATGGTCACATCGCTCATGGTCAGCTACACCCGCGCCCGCGCCGAGGCTCTCATCGGCCAGTGCAAGGTCGGCTTTCTCGAGCGCCCCGAGCGCATCGTCCTCATCCTCATCGGAGCATTTTTCAATCACTGGGGAGCCATGGCGCCGGTCCTCTGGGTACTCGCGGTCATGTCCACCATCACCGTCATCCACCGCGTCACATACACCTACTCCAGAACCAAACATCTCGCGCCCATCGCCTGAGCTGCGCCTGCGCCCTACCGCTTCCCGTTCTTCCACTCCTCAGGCGAAATCCGCGGAATCGTCATGAACGCATCCCGCGTCCGCACATAATTCCCCAGCCCGTTCATTCGCCCAATCGCATGCAGCTCCTCGGCCTTCACATAAGGCCCCTCGGTATCGATAAACCGGTCTTCCACATACGCCGCCACAACCCGCCCAAGAATAATCCGCGATCGCCCAATCTCCATCGTCGTAAACTCCCGGCATTCCATCGCCGCATGGGCCTCGGCAATCCGCGGCGTCTTCACCTTCTCTGAGGGCGCAGTCGTAAACCCGGCCAGCTCCACCTCGCTCATCTCCTCGGGAAAATCCGTTCCGCAAATGTTCATCTGCTGCGCAATATCTTCCGTCACAATGTTCACCACAAACTCGCCCGTGCGCCGTATGTTGCGCGCCGTATCCTTGGGCACAAACCGCTCGCGCGGACGGTTCGTCACCCCAATGCCCACAATCGGCGGATCGGTGCACAGGTAGTTGTACGCGCTGAAGGGAGCTGCATTCAGCCGGCCATGTTCATCCATGCTCGTAATCAGCGCAATCGGCCGCGGCGCAACCAGCCCAACCAGCAGCCTGTACACATGGCTCGCCGGGAGCGCTTCAAAATCGAATTTCATAAGAAAATGCCTCGCCTGGAGAATCTCCAAATAACCGTTGTTTTGAAAGGGCATGACTTCAGTCGCGCCGCAAATAGTAAAAAAAGACCCTGGGCTTTAGCCCCTGAGGGAATGCAGATTTCACGCGAGGCGCGTATCCACACCATCCCCTAGCAACTCACCGCCATCACAGAGCACCCCGGCTTCACCGGCTTCCACTGCATCAGAAAGCTCGTCACCGCGGAGGACTCCATCCGACGCATCGGCGCAAATTGCCCCTTCTTCTGGCTGTAAAGCACCGTCCCGTTCGCGCTCAGTACCGCCAGCGCCGGCACGCCCCGCTCCAGCGGAACCCCGTACTTGCGGGCCAGCTCCACGTTCTCATCCATCATCCCAACATTGATGTGCACCAGCACATAGTTGGCTTCCAGAATCGGCCGGTTCACCGCGTCGTGAAAGTAGATGTCCAGCACCTGGCAATCCCCGCACCAGTCCCCGCCAAAGTCCAGCAGAACCCGCTTGTGCGTGGCCTGCGCCGTCTTCAGTGCCCGAGCCACATCCGCAGGAGCCTGCGCCACGGCCGGATAAATCTTCCGGGGCGCGCAGTTGGCCGTACCGGCAGCAAACGCCACCAGAACCGCAACCGCCACGAGCTTCAATGCCTTCATCTCCGCTCCCACTCCAGCGTCCACTGCTTTAAGTCTGACACAAACCCTCTCCCCCGTACCATCCTGTTGACTTCCTTCCCACCCGCAACCCATATACTCTGGAAGTTGAATGAACCACTCCTCTCATCTCCGCGAACGCCTTGAATCGGCCTCCTTTCCCGACCTCGAATCCATGATGGAGGGCTATGCCAAGGCTGCGGCCGAGCTGGCCCGCACCCAGTTCCGCCACAAACTCGACTTCACCGCCGAGTCCATCGACGCCCTCGACGATATCCTGGTCCTCGTCGGAGAAAGCCCCGAACTCAACCTCGATTTCGAAGTCCGTCTCTGGGGCAGCTATCTCGGCGAAGTCCTCCGCCGCCGCTACGCCGGCGCGTGGGAGATGACTCAGTATCCCGGTGGCATGGCCGCAGTCCCCGCCGTCGACCTCCGCGGCTCCCGCCTTTTCCCCCTCATGAAGGTCTACCGCCGCCTCACCGAAGGAGAAGAAGAAGACCTCCGCACCTTCTACTCCATGGTCACCGAACGCCTCGGCAAACCCGCCCAGGTCAACTAGACACTACCCCGGATACCAGACCTTGCGCGGGTCCAATGCGCTGCGCCGGTAGTCCCAGGCCTCGTCGATCAGGCGTCTGAAGTCGTACTGCGGTCTCCATCCCAGCAGGAATTTCGCCTTCGTATTATCCAGCCAGGTCGACCAATACGGCGTTTGAATCTCGACCGATGGCAGCGCGCGCGTCTCGCTCAAGTACTCGGCCACCCGGCAATAGTTCACCGGCTCATCCATGCAGATATTGAACGTCTGCCGTCGCGCCCTGGGGTGATCCAATGCCACAATCATGGCCTCGACTAGGTCACTCACGTGAACAAAATTCCGGCTCACCGCGTTGCCCTCCGGATCGAGCATCAGCGGCACCGTGTTGGACTTCGCATACGCGCCCGCGGCTTCCGGCGTCACAAACTCACACCACCGTGGACCTCCAAAGACGTCTGAGCCAAAACTGAGCGAGTATTTGAAATCGTCTTTCTCCATGATCCATGGAGCTCGCAGGCAGCAGCCGTTCAGGCCGTATTGAACAAAGTATTGCTCCAGCATCGCTTCTTCCAGAACCTTGGAGAGCGCGTAGCAGCCCGGATAGGCGCTGTGCTTCTGCCCCTCTGTCACCGGAACCGGATGCGGATAAAAGAAATGCCCCAACGCAGCATCGCCACCGATCAGAATGAATTGCCGAAATGACTTGCTGAGGCGGCATTCCTCCAGCAGCCAGAACAGGCCTTTCACCGTCACGTCCATCACGCTATCCTCGGTCTCCTTGCAGGTCGCGCAATGAACCACGTGCGTAATTCCGCTCAGGGCCGCGCGCACAACTTCGCGGTCACAGATGCTCCCGCTCACAACCTCCAGACGCTCTCCAGGTTCAAGCCGGCGGTTGTGACAAAGCGCGCGAATCGTTATGTCTTTGCCGTCCTCGCCGCTCAGGATGCGGCGAATCAAATGACTCCCTACCTTGCCCGTCGCGCCGGTTACCAGGATATGTTTCATACACTCCACCTCGCTGCCCCGCCACGCCCGTGGCCGGCTCGTCGCTTCAAACTGCGCACCATAGAGGAAGCAAGAATACTATTGCCAGTAAGTTGTTGCCTGCAACCGCGTCACGTCACTCATGAACGCGCCGGGCGTCCCATTTCAGCCGCCTGCTGGAGGTTCCGTAATGAGAGATGACTTGTGCTCACTCGATGACGGACGCCAC
>DATKWA010000202.1:0-75339 GCA_035529815.1 Occallatibacter sp.
TCTTGATCTCCGGCGACAGTCCCTCGATATCCACTCCGTATTTTGCCGCCGGATCGATAACCTTCACCGTAACAATCCCGGCTTTCCAATCCAGATGGCTCCAGTTGTCGTCGAAAAACTCCTTGCCGAGCGGCTTGCCATCGGGCGCGCGCATGTCATACTTTGTGCCCGCCACTGGCACCAGCTTGCCGGTCGGAAACACGCTGTCGTAGTTGTTCACCTCAGCCAGTTCAGACCCCGGAATATGCACCCGCACCTGCGCCCGGTTGCCCGAGGGAAAATTGAAATAAGGATGCCAGCCAATTGCGATCGGCTCGGCCACGCCGCCCACATTGTGCGCCGTAATCGAGGCATCCACCGCCCCGGCCGTCAGCGTAATCGTCACCACCAGGTCCGTCTTCGACAGCCAGTGCCCGCCGAAATCGCCCGCGTGGATCACCCCTGTCACCTGCTCGCCACCCAGCGTCTTCGTCACGCGAATATCATCGGTCTTCGCCTTCAAAATCAGCCCGTGCATCGCGTGCCGCTCGGCGCCCGGCAGTTTGCCCACATTGTTGGCCGGCAACACAAGCGTGTGACCCTCCCACGAAGTCGTCAGCGTCTTTCCGTCCGCCGACACCTTCCCGATAATCCGATTCGGATAAGGTACCAGGAAAGCAGCCCCCAACCGATAGCCAAGATTCCCAAACGCGTCGTCGTCCACGTCCAGCATCTTCTTCGCGCCGGCAAGACCCGGAGACGACAGCACGTTCACTTCGCCCTTGCCAGGGAAATTGGCCGTAATCTGCAAAAGCTCCATCCCGCGCCCCGGCGCCAGCGTCACGCTGGTGAACTCCGGCCGCGTCTTACTCACCGCTGAGCGCGTGAGGGTCACAATCTTCTGCCCGCCAATCTCGGTAACGGCCTGTGCACGAGCAAATCCCGCCATCACAACAGGCAGGGCAACCGTCAGCAATGCAACTGCGCAAACTTTCAGCTTCATATCGACATTCCTTTTCTCGATGGGCATCCTTGGAAACCCCCTGGAAAGCGTTTCCCGAAGGCATCGCAATTCTACGCCAAACGTCCTGCCCTGGGCACTAGGCTTCGCCAACGGGCCGCAACATCCGGCAATCGCGCTCATGTTAGAATTTCCCCACCCTTGGTCTACGTTCCAAGGTTCATTTCACCCATGCATCGCTCTGTTTCATTGCCTTGGCCCCTATGCCCGAACTTTCCTCTGATCCCGTCACTTTGCTGGAGGTCGCCTTCCCCGGAAGGCCACATGAATTCGTGCCCGTCAATGAATCCCCGTTTCTCATCGGCAGAGGCAGCGAAACCGGCAATCACCTGCAGCTAGACGACCGCCGCATCTCGCGCCGCTGCGCCGCCATCGTCACCATTGAAAACGGATATAAGATCCAGGACCTCGGCCACCGCCAGGGAATCTTCGTCAACGGAGAAAAAGTCGACCGCCGCGACCTCCACGAGGGCGACCGAATTCAATTCGGCCTCGAAGACGGCTGCGAAATCATCTTCCACACCACCATTCAACCCCCCGCTCCCGTCTCCGATACCGCGGTCTTCCGCCCCGCAACCATCGAAAGCATGTTGACCCGCCTGGGCAGCATCCCGTCGATCGCCGCGGCCGTGCCCGCCAGCGGCCTCAGCAAGCTCAATCTCCTGCTCGAAGCTACTTCCCTCCTGCACTCGCAGTTGCCGCTCGACTCGGTCCTCGGCACCATGCTCGACCACGCCATCTCCATCACAAACGCGGATCGCGGCTTGCTCCTCGAGCCCGACGCCGAAGGCTTGCTCAAGGTCCGACTCGCCCGCGGCACCAAAGGCGAAAACCTGCCGCCTGGCTCCATCACTCCAAGCCAGACCGCGCTCCACCAGGCCATCGACCGCCAAGCGGCCATCATCGCCGGCGATCTCAACCTCGCCGATATCGATCTCAAAAGCGCGCAAAGCATTGTCGTGCAAAACCTGCGCACCATGGTCGCCATTCCGCTCTACGCCATGCCCCGCGCCAACTCCGACCAGTCCATCATCTTCAGGCGCGGCCAGCTTCTCGGCGCCATCTATCTTGACTCACGTCGCCCAGCCGCATTCTCCGACATCGACCGCCAGATTCTCGACGCGCTCGGCGTCGAGGCCGCCAGCATCCTCGACAATGCCCGCCTCGTCGAACGCGAACGCGAGCGCCAGCGCCTCGAGCAGGAACTCAACATCGCCCGTGACATTCAGCAGGCGCTACTTCCGCATGGCCTCAACGACTTTCCGCATTTAGCCGTCACCGGAATCCAAAACCCATGCCATGCCGTAGGCGGGGACTACTTCGACGTCTTTCCCATCGGCGCAGACCGAACCGCCTTCCTCATTGCCGACGTCAGCGGCAAAGGCCTTGGCGCAGCGCTGCTCACCACCATGCTCCAAGGCGCGCTCTCCGGTATGACCCTCGACACCGACCCGGTCCGCGTCTTCAACCACATCAACAAGTTCCTCTGCGGACACGCCGAGGCTGGCCGTTGCGCCACCATGTTCTTCGGCATCGTCAGCCGCGACGGCACGCTCGACTTCATCCGCGCCGGCCATCCCGCCCCACTGCTCATTCGCCGCGGCAAGGTCTCCGACCTCTATACTGAAGGCTCGTTGCCGATCGGCTTGGTCGCTCAGGCCGCATTCACCGCCTCAACCCTCAAGCTCGAACCCGACGACACGCTCGTCCTCTTCAGCGACGGTATCACCGAGGCAGAAAATACAAACCGCGAACTGTTCGGCTTCGAAAGGCTCCACCAGGTTCTCGCCGGCTGGCAGGGTGAGACGCTCGAGTCCGTGCAATCCACCATCTTTGAGGCGGTCGACAAATTCTCCCAGGGCGCAGCCCAGTCCGACGACATGACTCTTCTCGTAGTTCGTTACCGCGCCCCCGCATAGCGGGCGTGGGGCGCGTCAGACAAATCCGGGCGTCCACCCTCGCCACGTTTTTGTTTTCTAGCGCAATGTCACAGAAACTCCACATTCACCAGCAACAAAAATGCTTTACAGTAGGACCAATCAAGCTATGAGCGACCCAAAGACAATCGGCCGGTACGAAATCGTTGAGGAGTTGGGCCATGGCGCTATGGGCGCCGTATTCCTCGCGCGCGACCCCGCAATGGACCGCACGGTCGCCCTCAAAACCATCCTCTCCGGCGCTCTGGCAAGTGAGCAAGGCGGCGAATTCCGCCAGCGGTTCTACCGCGAGGCACGCGCCGCCGGGGCTCTCGCCCATCCAGGCATCGTGCCCGTCTTCGACGTCGGCGAGCACGAAGGCGTCCCGTTTCTCGTCATGGAGTTTGTCCAGGGAAAGACCCTGGCCGACGCCATGAAGAAAGGCGATCGCCTCTCGATGGATCGCGTTTGCGAGATCGGCCAGCAGATCGCTGAAGCCCTCGGCTACGCCCATCGAAAGGGCGTCATTCACCGCGACATCAAGCCCGCAAATATCCTCCTCACCTCGCGCGAAACCCATGGCGTCGAGCGCCCCCGCATCACAGACTTCGGCGTCGCCAAGCTCGCCGCTGGCGAAATCACCACCACCGGCCAGATGCTCGGAACCCCCGCGTTCATGCCCCCCGAGCAGTTCACCGGAGCCCCCATCGACGGCCGCACCGACCTGTTTTCCCTCGGCGTCATTCTCTATTGGATGGCAACTGGCGAACAGCCCTTCCCCGGCGAAACCATGACCACGGTCTCCTACAAGATCGTCCACACCGATCCCATCCCCCCAGCCAAACTCAATCCCGTCATCCCTGCGCAGTTGGACAAGCTCATTCTCAAGTGCCTGGCCAAAAGCCCCGCAGACCGCTATCAGTCTGGCGAAGAGCTCGCTCAGGCTCTGGCCGAAGTGCGAGCCGGCGCCTCGCCCGCAAGCATGAAAACAACCATTCCACAGGCCTCCTCTGCCCCGGCCGACGTCGAAGCCACGCTCGATCCCACGCCCAGCCTGCGCTCCGCGCCCGCAGCCGCGCCGCCTAATAGAGCCGCAACCTCTCCATCTCCCAAAAAACGCAGCGCTCTCGTTCCAATTCTCGCCGCGTCAGTCCTCGTTGCCGTAGCCGCCGCGGCGGGCGGTTGGTTCTTCCTCCAAAAGCACAACCAGTCCCCTGCGCAGCTACCCGCCCCGCCCCAGCTAACTTCCAGTGCACCGCAGCCTGCCGCTGTCACCCAGCCGGGGCCGCAGCCCGTGGCAACTCAAGGCAACAGGCTACCCAAGGTCACGGCTCCCGCCTGCAAACCCGCTTCAGCCCTACCGCCCGCTGAAGCCAGTGTTCCAGTCGCCGCCGCTCCCACTCCGCAGCCTCGCATGGCTTCGGTCGCATTCAATCCCAAAACTCTCGACCCCAAACTGAACGCCCGCCTCAAGCTCGACCTCAACCATTTCCCGCCCGCCGTAGCCTTCACCATCGAGATGAACAGCAGACTCTTGTACAAAGGTACGGCCGGAGACAAAGACGGCTACGATAACCTCTACGTGCCGCCCGGCGTCCACGAATTCCGTCTCGTAGTCAGCGCTGGCGGTGTGCAAAGAACCTCGAATACCGTGAGCATTGAGCTCGTCGCCAAAAAGCATTTCACCCTCAAGGCAGAGCTCCGCCCCGAACCCACCGCAACTGCCCTCGATCCGGCTACCCAGGTCATAGCCTCGCTCAAAATGGACCGCTTCCAGTTCTAAAGCATCTGATGAACTGTGGGGTGAGCAGCGCCGGGAAGCCGCAGCGGTAGCGCGACCTTTTCCGTGCGGCAAGTGATGCCACAGACGCCGTACTTGCGCAGTGCGACTTCAGCCGTGATGGAATTTATATTCCATCGTCAAAATATCGATGCCATCAACAAGGTCGTTTGATCGACCGTCTCCCAAACCCTACACTGAATACGACGGTAAGTTGCAGACAGCCAAAGGAGAGAACTATGTCAGACGAAGCAAAATGCCCATTCCCGCACGGTGCTAAGACCACAATGGCTGGAGCCCACTCCAACGCAGATTGGTGGCCCAATCAACTGAATCTGAAGCCATTGCACCAGCGCTGCCCGCTTTCCGACCCCACAGATAAAGGGTTCAATTACCGTGAGGAGTTCAAGAGCCTCGATCTCGAAGCCGTCGTCAAGGACCTTCGCGCCCTGATGACCGACTCGCAGGACTGGTGGCCCGCCGACTACGGCCACTATGGGCCGTTCTTCATCCGCATGGCCTGGCACAGCGCGGGCACGTATCGCATCGCCGATGGCCGCGGCGGCGCCGGTGCCGGAGCGCAGCGGTTTGCGCCCCTCAATAGCTGGCCCGACAATGTTCTCCTCGACAAGGCGCGCCGCCTGATCTGGCCCATCAAGCAGAAGTACGGCCGCAAAATCTCCTGGGCCGACCTCATCGTTCTCGCCGGTACTGTTGCCCTGGACTCCATGGGATTGAAGACCTTCGGTTTCGCCGGTGGCCGCGAGGACATCTGGGAGCCCGATGACAGCATCTACTGGGGATCAGAAGGAACCTGGCTTGGAGACGAGCGCTATACCGGCGACCGCGACCTTGAAAACCCTCTCGCTGCTGTTCAAATGGGACTCATTTATGTGAATCCGGAAGGACCCAACGGCAAGCCCGATCCAGTCGCAGCAATCAAGGATATTCGCGAGACTTTTGCGCGCATGGCCATGAATGACGAGGAGACATTCGCCCTCATCGCCGGCGGACACACGTTCGGCAAGACGCACGGCGCTGCCGATCCCAATAAGTATGTCGGTCCAGCACCCGAGGGCGCAGGCATCGAAGAGCAGGGCCTGGGCTGGACAAGCACCTTTTCCAGCGGCAAAGGCTCTGATGCGATTGGCAGCGGCCTGGAGGGCGCCTGGACCACCAACCCGGCCAAGTGGGACAACAACTTCCTGGAAAATCTCTTCAATTACGAATGGGAACTCACCAAAAGCCCCGCAGGCGCTTACCAATGGAAGCCCAAGGACCCCGCTGCCGCGGGTACCGTGCCTGATCCGCACGACCCCAGCAAGAGACACGCTCCCACAATGCTCACCACGGATCTCGCCCTTAGAATGGACCCGATCTACGAGAAGATCGGACGGCGCTTTCTCGCGCATCCCGACGAATTCGCCGACGCCTTCTCCAGGGCCTGGTACAAGCTCACCCACCGCGACATGGGGCCCCTCGCGCGCTATCTCGGCCCGCTCGTTCCCAAGGAACAACTGCTGTGGCAAGACCCTGTTCCCGCGGTCGATCATAAGTTGATCGACGAAAAGGACAGTACAGCCCTCAAGGCCAGAATCCTCGCATCCGGGCTTTCCATCCAGCAGCTCGTTTCGACGGCATGGGCCTCCGCCTCAACCTTCCGCGGCAGCGACAAGCGTGGCGGAGCCAACGGCGCGCGCATTCGCCTCGAGCCACAAAAGAACTGGGAAGTGAACCAGCCAGCCGAACTCGCCAAGGTCCTTCAGAAGCTCGAAGCCATCCAGAAGGAATTCAACGCCGCACAGTCCGGCGGCAAAAAGGTCTCGCTCGCCGACCTGATCGTTCTCGGCGGCTCGGCTGGCGTAGAGGAAGCTGCCAAGAAAGCCGGTCACACCGTCAAGGTTCCTTTCTCGCCAGGGCGCACGGACGCGTCGCAGGACCAGACCGATGTGGATTCGTTTGCCGTGCTCGAGCCCACCTCCGACGGGTTCCGCAATTACATCCGGGAGGGACAGGAAGCTTTTTCGCCCGATATGCTCGTCGATCGCGCCAGCCTGCTCACGCTCACAGCTCCCGAGATGACAGTCCTCATCGGTGGCCTGCGCGCTATCAATGCAAACTTTGCTCAGTCCGAGCTTGGAGTTTTCACCAAACGGCCCGGAACGCTTACGAACGATTTCTTCGTGAACCTCCTCGACATGAATACCAAGTGGCAGAAGTCCGCCGCCTCGGAAGGTGTCCTGGAAGGCCGCGATCGGGCCACCGGTGCACTCAAGTGGTCAGGCACGCTGGTCGATCTTGTCTTTGGTTCAAACTCTCAGCTCCGAGCTCTCGCCGAATTCTACGCGTGCGCAGACTCGCAGGAGACGTTCGTCAACGACTTTGTAGCGGCCTGGAGCAAGGTAATGAACCTCGATCGCTTCGACCTCGCCTGATCGCTCTCGTGCGATCGCAGCGAAAAAGGTTCTGAGCCCTCGATCAAGCGCAGCCTCAACCGGTCATCGTGTGATCCATCGGATCATCTCGACCAGGTTGAGGCTGCGCGAAACGCTTAGTCGGAACTCGCTCGCGACTTGATCTGATTTCCAAGATTATCGAGGAATCGGTTGATCCACGCGATGCTTCTCCGCAGTTCCTTGTGACGAAATTGGCCAAGAAGCGCAACAATTCCCGGAGGTTCAAGCTCCGGCTTCTCAAAGCGTTCCAGTGTTTCGCTCGCGGCCGTTGCCACCGATTGCAGCACCTCAGGATTGATTGAGCCAAGCATCTTGCCGAGAATGAGCGCGTTGCGTATTGCGCGAACCGATTCATCTGACCTCGCGGCATCCACCGCCGTCTCGACAAGTTTGTCGCTTGCCCCAATCGCCCCGCGCAGCAGCTGAAAGACTCCATGGTCGTGCAGCTCTTGCACTAACTCATACGCGTCAAGCAATGCTGCGGCATGTTCAATCGGAGCTTCATCCAACTGCTTCTGCAACTCCTGGCGAGGATCGCGCGGCGGTAAATCAAATTCAATCGGTCGAGCCATCTTCCTCCTCCTTGAAACCGGCCTTGCGCCAAACTGCGCAACTAGCGAGTCTGAATCTGAATCAGTTCACTGCCGGGTTCGCGATAATCCTTCCGCTTCCATTTGCGCTCCACTTCCACGCCCTTCTGCGGTGTCGGATTTCCAAAGCGAGAGTTGGTACGCGGCAATGGATTCTCGCCACTCTTTGTAAGCACCGTAAGCTTCACCGAGGTCTCCTTGTAAGCCGGAGTGTGCGTTACCTCGTCCGTATGGCTGCCAGTGAGCCGATTCACCGGCTCATCCACGGAGTTCATCGGCATATAAAGTTCGTTCCCTCGAACTCGCGTGGTAATGACAGCCTGCACGCGCACCTTCCCATAGCGCGAGGCAAGTTGCACGCAACTGCCGGTTTCGATTCCTCGCTCCGCCGCTAGTTCTGGCGACACTTCAACAAAGGTGCATGGGGTCTTCTCGCGGATACCCTCCGTGCGATAAGTCATGCTGCCTTCGTGGAAATGCTCAAGAAGACGTCCGTTGTTAAGATGCAAATCGAACTCGGCATCCGGTTGATCCGATGGCTCCGTCCAGGCAACAGGGAAAAACTTCGCCTTGCCGTCAGGAAATTGGAACTGCGTTGTATAAAGAAGCGGCTGGTCGCTGCCATCTTCGGCCACGGGCCACTGCAGCGACTTATAGCCTTCAAGCCGTTCATAGGTCACACCCGCCATCAGCGGCGTCAGCGAAGCTATTTCTTCGTAGATCTCGGACGGATGCTCGTACTTCCAGCCGGCGCCCAGCCGGTTCGCAATCTCCTGAATAATCTCCCAGTCGGGACGGCTTTCTCCCAACGGCTCAAAGACCCGATAGAGCCTCTGAATGCGCCTCTCGGTGCTGGTAAATGTCCCCTCCTTCTCCAGGCTCGGGCTGGCCGGCAGAATCACATCGGCAAAGCGGCAGGTCTCGCTGAAAAAAATCTCCTGCATCACAAGAAAATCCAGCTTCGACAAGGCATCCGCCACATAATTCGCATTCGAATCCACAACGCTCAGCTCTTCGCCAAATACATACATCGCCTTCAGGCAGCCATCCTGAATGGCGTCGATCATCAAATGATTATCGAGCCCTGGCTTCTCAGGCAGCGGCACATTCCATGCCTTCTCAAACTTGGCCCGGATCGCAGAGTCGTCCACTCTCTGGTAGCCGGGGAAGTAATTCGGCATCGCCCCGTGATCGCTTGCGCCCTGCACATTATTATGTCCGCGCAGTGGGTAGGCACCCGTCCCCGGACGCATGTAGTTTCCCGTCGCCAACAGCAGATTGGAAATAGCAGTCGACGTGTCCGAACCCATCACGTGCTGCGTAACTCCCATCGCCCAAAGGATGCACACGCTCTCGGCCTCCGCAATCATGGTGGCAACCAGCCTGAGTGTTTCAATCGGGATTGCGCACCTCTCGCTGGCCATCTCAAGCGTGAACGGTTCCAGGCTCTTCCTGTAGTCCTCTGCCCCATTCACCCACGTGTCGATAAAGGACTGCTTCGCAAGTCCGTTATCCAGAATGTAGTGAGTCACTGCTGAAAGCCACAGCAGATCAGTGCCCGGACGCGGGTGCAGGAATACATCCGCGCGGCGGGCCATCTCGTTCTCGCGAAGATCAGAGACAATCAGTTTTTGCCCGTTCAGCTTATGGGCTCGTTTCACGCGCGTAGCCAGCACAGGATGGCTTTCGGCTGTATTACTGCCGATGATCAGCACCAGCTTTGCCTGCTCAATATCGGAGATCGAACCCGAGTCGCCGCCGTAACCAACAGTGCGGAACAGCCCCGTAGTGGCAGGAGCCTGGCAGTAGCGCGAACAGTTATCCATGTTATTGGTGCCAATCACTGCACGGGCCAGCTTTTGCATCAGATAGCTTTCTTCGTTCGTGCATTTTGAAGAAGAGATGAAGGCGAGCGAGTCCGCGCCTGTCTGTGCCTTGATTGCAGCAAACCGGCGCGCTACCAAGCCAAAAGCCTCCTCCCAGGAGGATTCGCGAAACGTTTCTCCTTCGCGAATAAGTGGTTTCGTAAGCCGGTCGGGGCTGTTCACATAGTCCCAGCCAAACTTGCCCTTGATGCACGTGGAAACACCATTGGCCGGCCCATCAGCAGGCTCCACCTTCAAGATGTGCCGGCCCTTGGTCCACACATCGAAACTGCACCCCACTCCGCAATATGTGCACACGGTTTTGGTGCGCTTCGTCCGCGATGCTCGCATGGACGACTCCACTTCAGACACCTGAAGAATCGCGCCAAATCCTATTTCCGGTTCGATTCCTTTCACCAGATCGATCATCCCGTCGAGCGCGCGCTTGGGCAGAGATGTGAAGTAGCCAGCCTCACCAATCATCGATTTCTCCATCAGGGCATTGCACGGGCAAACCGTGACGCAATGCCCGCACGAAACACAGCTCGATTCCCCAATCGATGCTCCACCATCCCACAGCACACGCGGATCGGGATCCTCCCAATTGATGCTCAGTGTTTCATTCACCTGAAGGTTCTGGCACGCCTCCACGCAGCGCCCGCACAGAATGCATTGATCCGGATCGTAGCGATAGAACGGATTCGACATATCCACCGCATAGGGCTTTGGCTTGTAGGGAATCTCCTGGTGCTCCACCTGAAGCAGGCTGGTCGTGTTGTGTACCGTACAGTTGCCGTTATTGTTGTCGCACACCGTGCAGTAGAGCATGTGATTGCCCAGGATGCGATCAAAGGCTTCGCGCTGGGCCGCTCCTGCGCGAGCCGACGCTGTAACCACATGCATGCCGTCCACGGCGAGGACCCCGCAGGCTCGCGCCAGCTTCCCGTCCACTTCCACCATGCAGGCGTCGCACGTTTGAATGGGTCCGAGCTGGGGATGATAACAAACCTGCGGAATCTCAATGCCGCAACGGTTGATTACGTCAATCAAGCGCTCCCCAGACTGAATTTCCTGGGGTGATCCGTTTATCGTCGCTGACATCGCTTGTCCGGCCTCCCTGGCTATCTCTGCAACGCTGTGCCTGCTGACCACTTGCTCGGCTCGTCAGAGCGTGTGCCCATTACTCGGCATCGACGTCTCGTGGCCCGCCAGCAAGCAGCGAAAGTCGCACGCATAAATCACAAACCGCCGTCCGCGCAGGAAGCCGACTAGAGTCAATCCCAACTCCCGCGCCAGCTTCACGGCAAGGCTCGAAGGCGCCGATACCGAAGCAAGAACAGGAATCCCCGCTGCAAGCGCCTTCTGCACAATCTCAAAACCGCCCCTGCCGCTCACGAGCAGCACGTACCGGGAGAGTGGCAGCTTGTTCTCCTGCAACGCCCACCCGGCAATCTTATCCACTGCGTTGTGCCGCCCAATATCCTCGCGCACCACAATCAATTGCCCAGTCTCGTCAAAAAGCGCTGCCGCATGCAGCCCCCCGGTCTGGCTAAACACCGCTTGCTGCGAACGAAGAGTCTCCGGCAACCGGCACAGGACTTCCGGATCGACGCGGAAGCCGCCGTCAGGCCGCTGCAACCCGCGCACTCGAATAGCGTTGATCGACGCTTTGCCGCAAACTCCGCAACTCGACGCCGCAGAGAAATTTCTCTGCAAATCTCCAGCGTTGAAATCCGTATCCTTCAGCTCCACTTCGACGACGTTGCTCTTCGAGCCATTCTCTGGCGTCAACATGCGCAGGTCGGCAATCTGATCCAGAGACTGAATAATCCCCTCGGTTAGCAGGAATCCCGCGGCCAGTTCCATATCGTGGCCCGGAGTCCGCATGGTAACCGTCAGTGGAGTTCCAGCGATGCGAATCTCAAGCGGCTCTTCCGCAGCGATCGCATCCTGGAACCAGCGAACACCACCGTCTTCCCATTCCGTAACCCGCGTGAGTTCCACGCTTCGCTCTGGTCCGCGCATCCAGGCTCCATCCCTCTCGAAAAGTTCTGGGCAACACCCTATGGGATTCCGTCACCTTCGGGCGTTCTTGGAATTCCATCGCTGCCGCGAATCGTTCTCTCTCTCCGGCATCTAAGCATAGCGCGTCATCCGTTGAATCGGCGCGGGATAAGCGGTAAAAGTGCGAACATCACAAGTCAATCAAGCGGATTGTCGCAACCGAGTGTTGGACCCATGACAAATTCACGCTGCAATTCACTCTAAGGCCGTTCAATTCACACGAAGGCAGACTGCCATTCTTACAATCCGCTTGAATCGGTGGTTTCATCACTCTCGAAAACAGCATCGTCGAAAACAACAATTCTCTCTCGTCGAAGATTGGCAACACTTTCTAAAGGTGAATGACGTGCGAGAATGAAACGACTGAGGAAGCCAGGCTTGATTTGCCCAAATTTCTCCTTGAAGGCAAGCCGTTTTGAGCTGGTTCCCGTCGCGGAATTGATCACGGCCCGGGATGACATTCCCGCACGTTCCATCAACTCCAACTCGTCCAGAAAGCCAATGCCATGTTTTACGCCGTAGGAGCCGGCATCGCTCCCTGCGATGATTTGTACACCCAACTCCTGAGCCTTCACCAGGGACGATGCATGTTGGCCGAGAATTTTTACCAGATTCAGTGTGACGTCTGCATCCCAGCCCATCAATTTGGCGTGGTCAACCTGCTTCTGAACCGGCGCGAAGGTCGGCACCCACGCAATTTGGCGATCGCGCAACTTGGAGAGTTGATCGGCGCGGACAAAGAATCCGTGCTCAATCGAATCCACGCCTCCGTCGATTGCATGCTCGATGCCGGCATCGCCAGATGCGTGCGCAAAACTCTGCTTGCCAAAAGATTGTGCGGCCGTAACCAATGCACCAATCTCCTCCGCACTCATTTGAGGCTTGGTTGTAACCGTGCCGGTCTTGAAATTGATGATGCCTGTTGGAATCAGTTTGATACGGTCGGCGCCTGCTTTCACGCGCTCTTCCACACACTCTCTCGCCGAGGCGAAATCCTCAACCGGCTCGCCCATGAAGCTGCCGTACCGCCCACGGTGATGAATCGCCGCGCCAGGGCTGTCCACGTAAGGCATCAGTGGGCGGTCAGCGGCAGCGCAAAGTTTGCTCAGCGCCAGGCCAACACCATCCTTGTCGCCTGCGTCGCGCACCGCCACAACGCCCAGCCGCACAAGCTTTTCCAAGCGCGGCCGCGCAAGGTTCAGCAGTTCAGCGCTGGAAGTCTTGAGATGTGCCGCGCGCTTCTCCACATTCAATTCGCCGCCCTCAAGAAAAAAATGCGCGTGCGCCTCAATCAATCCCGGCAGCAACGTGTAATCGAACAGATCGCAATCGGGACCCTGCTGGCCTGGATTCAGCAAATCCTTCGGTGGAGAGTTTTCGCCGGCGTAGAGAATCTGACTCGTGTCATATACGACATGCGCATTGCGCAGGGGCTGTGTGCTGACGCCATCGAGTAATGTTCCAACTCGCAGCCAGATACGGCGTCCATTGGTCGCGGATGGAATCATCATAGGGCTCTGTCTTTTTTCGCTAAATTGGGAAGCGCGGTTGCGCTCCGTGCGGTTCTGCTTCCTTCGTCAAAGTCTTGATCCCCTGGCCGTTGATTCTCTGGCCGTCGACCCAGGGGTCGTAGTTCAGGCTCTGAACTCACCGGCGAACCCATGAACCTCGCTGTCCATGTCCGGCACGGACGAACTCCCGGATTGAAAGTAGGCTTGTCCATCAGAAGTCCGCGCTCACAGCCTCACTGCAAAGTGCCATAATGGCTTCCACCTGGCGGAAGCCGGAAGTCTCGTGGCTCTCGCCTTCGCGTGGCCGGCCTTGTTCAAGCGCTTCCCGAAGTTTGGCCACCATCGGATGATCGTTCGGCAGCGGCCCCGGAGCCTTTTCCGGATTCGCCAGCGCAAAGTCCAGCCCAACTTCCATCCCCAGCGTCAGATACGCTTTCTCGAGTTCCCCACGGACCGACTTGGGCGTGCCCCATGCGAAGTTGGACAAACCAACAATCATGTGAACGCCCTTCAAATCCGGGTCAGCGCTGATCAGCCGCATCGCATCGAGACCAATATTCACAAGCCCATACGTATCCGCGCCAACCGGCGCCAGCCCGGGGTCAATAATAATTTGGTCGTTACGGCGACCGGCCTTGGTCACCAGCATCTCAACAAATTGCCTTGCCGCACGGTGAGAATCATGAGGATTCAGACATTGCGACGCTCCATCCGCCACAAACGTCTCCGAAGCCATTACCACGGCGAGCGTATCGTAGTGGTTCACCAACTCCACCATTTCATCCAGGTGTTCGCGCGACGCCGCCAGCGAATTCAGAATCGGCGCGCCACTCTTACTCCGGTCGTAGTGTTTCAACGCAACCTTGTGGTACTCAACGGACGGATTGTCAAACGCAATGGGAATGTCCGTCGCTTCCTGAATGGCCGCAATCACTTCAGGCAGAAAATCGAGCATCTCCTGCCGGCGCACTTGAATTTGTTGGGTGCCATCAAGATTCAATGTCACATAATTCGCGCCCAGTCCAGCCTGTAACTTGGCCAGTTCCGCATATCCCTTCGCATCGCGCTCGGTAAACGCCTTGCGCGCGCGTGCGTAGGAATTATTCATCAACTCGCCAATAATCTTCAGTTTCTCGCTCATAGTCTCAACTTCCTGTCTTGCGAGCAGTCGGCTCCGTCTTGCGGGAGACCTCCTGTTTCGCTGTGTGATCCCGGCCCAGCCAGGAGTTGGCCCACGCTGAGGTTCCGCGCAAACCCTGATTCTGGATAACCGGCGCACGCTGCATCAACGTTTGCTCCGCGCCGTCATGCTTCAGGCGTTCGTAGGCGCGCAGCCAGATGCAGTCTCCGTATCCGTCCACTTCGCAGCGCCCTTCGCGCGTGCCGCCGCATGGACCGTTGCGCTGGTTTTTCGCGCATTGCGATTCAGGGCAGAGATACGCAATCTCAGGCAGTGAGCAGTCGCCGCAATCCTTGCACCGGAACAGCGCGGCCTTGCTCAAATGCTCCAGTACCCGAAACGTCGTCGGACCTTGGAAAGGGTCCTTGGAACCTGCGCACACCTTCGCACCCCATTTAGCAAAAGCCGTGCCCGGCTCGAACATCATGTGATGCGACAACTTCGCCAATTCATAGCCGGCAGTCACATGTTTGGTGGGCGCAGGTAAACTCGGTTCTCTGCCATTCGGATCGGCGAGTTCCGTCTGCGCATCCTTCGAGTAATAGAAGAATTCACCCGGCCTGGAAAATCTAATTTCGCGCGCAAACTGTTTCCAGTCGTCCGGTCCAAACCTTCGCTCAATCTCCAGAATCTTTTCAATCGCCGGAACACTATGCACGCCCCCGAGGTAAACGCCGCGAAATCCGAGCCCGCGATAGATCGCAACTTGCTTCGCCGCAAATTCGTAAAAGAACGACTTACCACCGTCAGCAGATTTGCTCTGCTTCCCGCAAAGTTCCAGCAGAGGATCGGTGACAACAACGCCCGGGATCTGCCCTGCATTAAACATTTGTACGGTTCGCGAACTTAATAGATAGACGTTGCCGATCAGAGGCGTCTCGCTCATCCCATGTGCGTCCATGTAAAAACGCAGTTCCGACATCTTGCGCGAGTCGAATCCAATCTGGTTAATGATGAACTCTGCCCCGCACTCGACCTTCTTCTTCAACTTCAGGTATTGCGGAATCACCTCGCCTTCCCGCAGTTTGAAGTTCGTGGTCACCGCGCCAACGCAAAACCGGGTCTTTTCAAGCGGCTGATTCCTGGCCGCAACATTCAGCGAGGCAAGCCCTTGGTTCATCTTCTGCAACATTGAAATCAAACCAACGGAATCGATGTCGAATACCGGTTTGGCAAGCCCGTCATTACCGGCTACGGGATAGTCCCCCGTCATAGCGAGAATATTGTGAAAGCCCTCGCTGTTCATCATCCACGCGTTGCTCTCCAGCCCGTTTCTATTCAGGTCCTTGCAGGTAAGGTGAAGAACCACTTCCATGCCCGCATATAGAATCGGCCGGCCAAGTGCGAGCGGCGCCAGTTGAGGATTGCCACCGGCGTTGTCCGTTATCGAAATCCAGTCTATATCTGGTTTGGCAGCGAGTTCGCTGGCAAAAGTTCGAACTTTGATCGCACTGCGCTCAGACATCGACCCCCGCACGGACACCAATTCCGTCGCAATTAGAAAACGATTGGTCCCGAACAATTTCTCACGCAGAGTCTGCATCAGACCGAAAGTATCACAAATATTTCACTTAGGGAATGTTCGTATTCCTTTCGCCCGCGACCCGCCCGGCCCGTCACACCCGTGATCCATTGCGCTCGTGCTTCCGGCTCCGTTTCCGTCGGAAAAAAATAATCATCCCGGCTGGCGCAGATTTTGGAAAGCTCCAGCGACATCAATAGGCGCGTTGAGCATTCAGCTATGCACTGTTTCGTTGATTTGCAATCGCCCCGCGAAACCACCCAATCAGTCGATGGATGAAATCCTAAGCAGGACCGCGCCTTTTCTCAGCTGGAATCCTGCCAAAGGAAATACCCCCGCGGAAAAGGCCGAGCGTCTGGAAGGAGAGCCAATCGTTGCTCGAACTCCCTGCCCTTAACAAGCAGCAACCCGGCAGCGATTGGGGGCCTCATTCCTCATCAATATAGTGAGTGAAATACCATACGGATCAAAGGCGCCTATAACGTCGGCGGCGATGCACTTGCCGCCGTCCGAGAAAATCGACAGCATCGCGTCTTTCAGGTTTTGTCTCGGGGGTCGGCAGGTTCAACGGGACCGCAACTCTCCAGTGGACTGAAAAGAAATTCCCGAGATCAAGTTGCCTGACGCAAGAACGTCCCTCACGCGCTCAGAGTTTGTGCCTCCTCGGATTGCAGCCTGTTCCAGCAGTCGTAGCGCATCGGCGGGAGCAGTCCCTTCCGCGAGACGAAAGATCCACGGAATATTCGCTGAGGTAAGCGAACTGTCGTTACTCAAGGCCACTACGGGGACAAAACACTTGAGCGCCAATTGCTCAGAAAGGTGGCTTGAATTGCGATCCAGAGCAATGATCGCCAACACATGCTCGTCCATTAGCGCGTGAACCAACTGCGTTGACGCTGCACCCCAGTTCTGACCGCTTTCCACGGGCAGCAAAACCCATTGGCGCCCGCCGCCCACTCCCTCGCGCAACGCTGCAAGCACTTCGGCTGATTCCGCAGTTTGCTTTGCGTTCGGGCCAAAAAGAACCACGCGCACCGCACCCGGTGGAGGATCGGCAGGCCGTGGGCCCGCATAGTTGACTCCATCCTCGCCCACGCGCGCGTAGGGCTTTGGTGGCGTGGCTGACGGCTCTTGAGCATCAGCGGAGTGTTGCGCCGCCGAGCGCTTGTCCATCGTCGCGAGGCGATAAGTAATAGCGCCGTTGTGCACGGTGCCCAGATACATCGGAGCCACGTTCTTCTGGTTCGGGTCGAAGATCATGTGCCCGGTGACGCCATCGTACTGCTCAATGTCGGCCAGGGCGTCGTGAATGCGTGCGCGGTTCAACCCGGCCTTGCAGATGGAGTCGAGGAGCGCACTCATCGAGTCGTAAGCCAGAGCCGCAAACTGCTCCGGCTTATCGTGGAAGCGCTCTTCAAAGCGGTGGTTGAAGTCAATCCAGCGCGGATCCTTGCGTGTTGGATCGTAGGGAAAAACGGCCTCAAACCCTTCCGCCGCAGGTCCGGCCTCGCTGAGCAGATCGGTCCCCAGCGTGCGATAGGCGCCAAAAACCCGCTGCTTCATGCCCATGGCCCGCATCTGCTTCAAAATCCGCCCGGACGGAACTTCATCGGCCCACAAGACGATTGCATCGGCGCGAGATTCCTGAATAACGTGTAATTGCCGCGCGAAATCCTTGTCGCCAGGAAAGAATTTCTGCTCAATCACGACTGCGTGTCCCAGGCGCCGCGCCGCATCGCGAAATTTTGGAACGCCCATGCGCCCGTAACGGTTGTTTACGCGCAACAGCGCAACCCGCTTCAGCCCCAGTTCCGTGAAAATCCGGCGCGCCAGCGTAAAAGCCTGGACCCGGTCATCCTGAATGTCCGTAAAGAACCAGGGAATGGAGGTCTCAGGAATAGTGGGATCCGTGGATGCCGAGTTGACGATTGGGATCTCGGCCTTGAGCGCCACGCGGAGAGCGATGTGGGTCGTTTCAGAGCTGATGGAGCCAAAGATTGCCCAGTCGTGGTCGTCATAAATCATCTTCACGGTTTCGTTCGATGCCGATCCCCAGATGCTCGAATCTGTCGGGCGATCGTCGCCATAAACCGCATTCGCCTGCCAGTTGTCGTAGTCGTTGTGCAGCATCAACCGGAACGGCTTGCCGCCGTAGCCGCCGCGGGCATTGGCCTCTTCCACCGCCAATTGCGCGCCGTGCAGCATGCGCAGACCAAATACCTGGTCCGGGTTGTGTTCAATGGGGCCGATAAAGCCGATACGCACTTCCGTGAGGTCTTTCGGCGCAGGAATATCGCGCCCTGCGCCGGTGTAAATGGTGGGATGCGTGTAGTTGAGATAGTAGGGCGACGCGAACTTTTCGTAGGGGCTCAGGTCCCGCGGCTCTCCTGCATACGGCTCCACCTCGCGATCGCGCGGCGGCCCGGGCGGGTGGGCGCCGCACTCGCAGACGTGCCTGGCAGTGCTCGAAGCAGGGCTCGCGCTCGAATTCTGGCCGCGCACGGGCGCAGCTCCGCTCGCCGCCCACAAACATACTGCGACCACCAACCATACGTTCTGCATTGGCGTTACTCCTCGCCGGCCGCGGCCTTGTCAGTACGGAACATGGCGATAGCCTCAATCTCGATCAGCAATTCGGGCCGGCAAAGAATGGCCTGGATGCCGGTGGATGCAGGCAGAGGATCGAGTCCCTGCTCCTCGAAGAACTTGGTCCGCTCCTCGTTGAAGGCCTCATAGTCGCGCTCGATATCGCGCAGGTAGCACGTTGTGCGGACGATGTCGTGCCAGGTGCAGCCCTCGCTCTCAAGCAACCCGGTGATGTTGGCAAACGTACGCCGCAATTGCGCGCGGAAGTCGCCAACATGCACGCTGACGCCCTTCTCATCGATCGATGCTGTGCCGGAAATCAACAGAATCGTCAGCCCGTTTAAATCGATTCTGATACCGCGCGAAAACGAACTGGGCTTTGCGTACGCGAACGCCTCGTTGAGTACGTTGTGGTTGGTGATTGCCCGCTTTTTTACCGGTCCCTGCGCGATGGTTTCGAGTATTTCCGCGATTGCGCTCATTGGTTTTTCTCCTTGCCTTCGGTGGAATTGCCATTATGTTGAAATATCCCGTGACTCAGCCCTTTGGCTGTTGCCACCCATATGTCACTGCCCTGAAAGTCGATCCCTAGAATGTAATTGTGGGCCGGAGCCGTGGAGACAGGAATATTGGTTACGCGGCCCTGCGCTTCGCGCACGGTCATCTCCGGCTTTCCGTCCGTAAGCGATGGGCGATAGACGGCCCAGTTTGTGCCGTCGTAGTAAGCCAGGCCTTTATCGGTGCAGAACCAGGCGCGATTGGCGTCAACTCCCTTCACGAAGTTGGTGAAGTTCGAGGGCAGCCCACTGTCCTTGGTCAGAAAGTTATGCCAGTAGCGTCCGTCGTAGTGGCTGTCGCCGAAGTACGTCGAAACCCACACAATCTTGTCCACATAGCTGACCGACGAAACAATCTGATGGATCAGCCCCTGATCCTTGAACAAGACGATCTCGGTCTCGCCATCGGGATCCTGATATTCGTCCCAGCGTCCGGTTGTCTGATCGAGCTCCAGCAAGCCGCCGCCCCACACCGCGAAGTACACCTTGTCTGCCGCAGCCGAAACTCCATACACCCATATCTCGATCATCGGAGTGTTGCGCTCGTTATAAAGCGACCATTGACCGGTATGCAGATTAAGCCGGCAGGCTCCGGCCGCAGTGGCCACCCACACGTTTTCACCCTCGACGGAGACGCCGTAGACCACGTCGTTGCTCAACCCCGAGTTCAACTGCGTGTAACTTTCAATGCGCCCCGCGGAGATGCGGCTCAAGCCTCCCATGGTGCCCGCCCACACATCGCCGGTGCGCTTGTCCAGTGCCAGTGACAGCACCGCTCGATGCGCCAGCCCATCCTTTGTCGTGTAGGTCTTCCATGTGTGGTTTTCGTAAACGGCGAGGCCATCATCAGTTCCCGCCCAAACGCGGTCCCCATCCACAAGCACCGCATAGACATGATTGTCGGGCAGGCCATTGTCCGTCGTGAAATTTTCAAAACGGAAGCGCGGCATCTGCGGCACCGTAGATGCAGTTGGCGCGTGATGAGCCTTAACTGCAGTCTTCTCCGCACCCTTTGCCCGCGGCGCGTCTGCGGCTGACGCCACCGGAATGGCAAGCCCCCAGCAGGCCACAACTACTGAGATTGCAATTGCCCACGCCGTCTTGTGCACGCTCTTTTTCATCGCGTCCTCAGATATTCAATCAAGTCGTTGAGTTCGTCTTTGGTCAGGTCGTTGGTGCGGCCGTGCTTGTCTTCCGGGTTGTAGATGGTCCAGATTTCTTCAAGCGTGCTTGCCGAGCCGTCGTGCAGATACGGCGCTGTGAGCGCAATGTTAAGCAACTGCGGCGTGTCGAGGAGACCTGAATCATCTGTCGCCTTTTTTGTGCCCACGTCAAAGGATTTCTGGTCGGTCCCCTTATGGCCGCTGTGGCAATACGAACAGCGGTTTGTTTCAGGAATCGGTTTGCCGAATCTGTCCACGGCACGCTCAAAAATCGCCTTGCCGCGTTCCTGGCTCGGCGTCAATTGGTAGCCCGGCAGACGCCAGCGGTTGGGCCGCGCAGGCAGGCTTCGCATGTAGAGCGTGAGGTCGGCCAGTGTGAGATCGTCATACTGCTCCGAACGCCAGAAGTACATCTCCGTGCGCGGCCCGCACTCGGTAGGAATGTTGGGATTGCCGCCATTCCACTTGAAAGGCTCGGTGCCCTTGAGGGCTTCGATCAGCCGGTTGTCCACAATGTCGCGGCCAAATCCGTCCGGCTCCAGATCCCACGTCAAACCGTCGAACGTGGAATCGATGTGGCAGCTTGCGCAGCCTATCTGCCCCTGGAACGAATAGCGTGCAGTGTAGAAGGTCTGCTCCCCGCGGCGCAGCGCGCTAACGAGCTTGGGCCCATCCAGCACAATGGTGGAAGCCACCCGGTTCGTACGCGAGTCGATGACGCTGATCGTGTCTTCAAGACGGTTGGCGACAAACAATTTGCGGCCGTCGTGGCTGAAGGTTAAACCGCGCGGATTGTGCCCTACCGGAATCCGCGCCATGATGTAATTTGCGCCTGCTGAAAGGTGATCCTCAAACGATCCGGAGGCCGGACGCTGTCGCGTGTGGATGAATCGAAGCAACCGCGCCACATCGATCGCAATCACGCACTCTGACCCGCCAACCGTAACGTAAAGCCGCGATTTGTCCGGCGAGATCGCCACGCCAAATGGCATTGATGCGTAACGCTCCAACTCGTCCAGCGGAATCTCGACAGGCTTGCCCACATCGGCGCCGAACAACGTGAGCGTATAAGCAAATGCGCCACCGTGCTCAAGATGCGCAAGGGGAACCAGATTCTTCGGGTGGTACTCAGCCACTGCGCCCAGCCGACCATCGGCCGAAATTGCGAGATGGAAGACACCCGCAATCCCGTGGAGCGGAATGCGATCGACGACGATTGCATGCTCAACATCGATGACGGTGATTTCGGACTCGGGCGCCGTACGATGAGGCGTCGCATTGGGATAGACATGCGTCGCGTAGATGCGTTTGCCGTCCGGTGAAAGCGTGAGATAGCTCGAGCCGCGCCCGGCCATCAAACGCTTCTTTTCAGCGCCCGTGTGGGCGTCGAGTACGGCCACGTCGTTTGAAATGCGGTTGGCGACAAACAGTTGATTGCCCGCGCGGTCTTCCACAACGCCGGATGGCTCCGCGCCAACGCTCCATGTATCGATGACCGCGAGCGTGCGCGTGTCGATCACCGAAAGCGTATCGTCCCAGGAGTTGGTCACAAAGAGCCGATCGCCGCTGGCCGACAGCGCCATGCCGCGCGGTACGCGTCCCACCGGGATAGCCTTGATCGGCTTGTGGGTGGACTCATCGAGAACTCGCACTTCTTCGGTCTGCTGGCATAGAACATACAGCCGCGCACCGTCAGGCGAAACCAGAACTTCAAGCGGCGAAGCATACACCAGCGGCATGGGCGATTGGGCACGCTCGTCGGCTTTGGCCGATGGGTTCAGCGCCAGCCAGAGTGCAATCGCGGGCAGCAGTGCTGCCGCCATCAGTCCACTCAACAGGCTCAAGCGCGTGGCGCGATCCTTGGCAGCGGCTCCCATCACTTTGGCTCCTCAACCGTAAGAACGCGGTCGGCGGCGAGTTTCTCTAGCGTTTGCTCGCGCCCGCTGGGCCAATGCACCACTACCTTGTCAACCGTGGTTGCCGCGCCCAGGCCAAAGTGCAGCCTGGGATCGTTCTGGGAGAGATATCCCGAGCTCGCCACGCGCTCTGCTGTTTGCCGTTTGCCTCCAGCAAAAATCTCCACGCGCGCGCCGATACCGTCACGATTGCTCTTTGCGCCCACCAACTTGATCGCGATCCAGTGGCCGGCGTCTGTTGAAACATTCTCAAGCAGCGTGCCCTGAGCGCCGAGGTTTACCAGGTAAGCATCGACCTTGCCGTCATTTTCATAATCGGCAAAGCAGGCGCCGCGGGCCACGCTGCGATTGCTCAACACCGGACCCGCCTGCTGCGAGACGTCTTCGAATCTTCCCTTCCCGAGCCCGCGAAACAGCGTATGTTCCTGTGGGATGAGGTGAATCAATCCGCCGTGAAAGATCAGAATGTCCGATTGGCCGTCATTGTCGAAGTCGTAGACGCCGGATCCCCAACTCACGTATTGCGCGTTCACCTGCGAGATACCGTTGGAGGCGCCCACATCTTCAAAGCCCTGCGTCCCGGTGTTCCGCAAAAAGCGGTTGTAGTGTCCATCGGTCACCCACAAGTCCAGCAGGCCCCGGCCTTCAAAGTCGACAAAGACCGGGCCCATCGAAGAGGTTGCCTCGCCATTCTGGCCATAGGCCGTGCCGGTATCGTTGGCAATCTCTTCAAAGGTCCCGTCGTGTTTGTTGTGGAACAGAAAATTCTCGGTGCGGTCATTGGCAACGTAAATATCGTCCCAGCCGTCGTTGTCGAAGTCGGCCGCGGTCACTCCCATCGTGCGTCCAACAAAGGCACCGATGCCTGACTTGTCCGTCACGTCGGTAAATGTTCCGTTGCAGTTGTTGTGAAACAGCATGTTCGTTTCGCCCGCGTAGTCAAGGGGCCCAGGGTAGTTATCCGCGGCGTAGTAGGCATGGTAGCTGGGGTCGAATTTGACGTAGCGACCCACAAACAGATCAAGACAGCCATCCTTGTCGTAGTCCAGCCAGGTGGAACTGATCGACCAGCCGGAAACCTTGATCCCGGCCTTTGCAGTCACATCGGTAAAGTGGCCGTTGCCGTCGTTGTGATAGAGAACCACCTTGCCGTATCCGGTCACCAGAAGGTCTTCATGACCGTCGTTGTCATAATCTCCCGCAGTGACGGCGATGGAGTACATGTTGGGATCGAGTCCGGACTGCTCCGTTACATCGGTAAAATGCCCGTTGCCGTCGTTGCGATAAAGATGGTTGTGTGGTGGCGGATCAGGCTTCACCTTCAGCGGAAAAGGATGCATGGAATCATCCAGCGGACGGCCGCTGACCACGTAAAGCGACTGCAGACCCGAGTTGTTGTAGTCGAACCAGACGCAGCCCCCGCCGGTTCCCTCGAGCAGCGAGCCTAGCTGGCGCGATCCAAAGCTGTGCGTAAAATGGATTCCAGCTTTATTCGAAGCATCTTCAAAGCGAATGACCGGCTGGTGAGGGGCCTGTGCCGCGGCCGTTCCCGCTTGCGCGGCGAAAGCACTGGGCGCAAGCAAGAGCGCGCCGAAAGTCAATAGCAGTT
This sequence comes from Occallatibacter sp., assembly GCA_035529815.1. Classification (GTDB taxonomy): domain Bacteria; phylum Acidobacteriota; class Terriglobia; order Terriglobales; family Acidobacteriaceae; genus Telmatobacter. The sequence goes on from DATKWA010000202.1 coordinate 23,716, forward strand.
CGAGCTTCATATCAATTCTCTCCCGGCTCTGTGGTCTGCGATGGGGCAACGGCCTTGGTGCCGGTCAGATCTACGGGGATGGTGGTCTGCATCAGGACGGCGGGCACGAGATTCTCCGACGCGCGCTCGGGCCCCGTGTGGCAACCGGTGCAGATACGCTGCTCGCCGCTGCGAATCCAGAACCAGCCATGCTCCTGCCGCACAACCGCGCCCTTGGCGTTGAGCAATGCAAAGCGAATAGGCCTGTCTGCTGGCACCTGCACAAAGAATGAGCCATCGGCTGCCACCGGCGCAGTGCCGTTCACAACCGCGTGGCCTTGCGCATCCCGCATCTCCAGCCGAACCGATGCGGGCAGCGTGTGCAAATCCCCCTCGCGCGACAAACGCGAATCCAGAGCCAGCAGGTTTGCGTAATTCCAGCGATGCAGTGCAGACGGATGATGGTTCGGCCGGGTGCGCGCCGCTATCAAAACCGGCTCGACGAGATTCTCACCGCTCACGGCAAGCACAGTTTGCAAGCTGGTGGCGCGGGGCTGCGTTGAACCAGGTTTCATCAGTTTCAGCGCATAGTGCGCGCTGGGCGCGGTCCGTGCGCTTACCAGCCAATCCCCCTGCTCTGTTTCTGCGATTGGCCCTGCGTATTCGGCGCGTGGCGCTACCACCGGAACCTCATGCGCAAGGGGCGAGGTGAAACGTGCCAGCGAAGATCCGTGTGTGAAGACTACATCGCCCGAAGACAACTGCGCGCCGCCCCACCGCGCGCGCCCATGATCGCACCGGTACGACTCAACACCGGAGCCATCGGAGTAGACCAGGTAGAGCTCCGGCGTTGATCCGGTTCCAAGCGGGTAGTTGGCTTCAAAAAGAATGCGGCCGTCGAGCAGCACATCCACAGGGATCGCGCTCGCCGGCAAATAGGAAATGGGAAGCGCCGTTGAGCCCGCATTCGGAGCAATGGACGCAAGCGCGGATGAAGCGGCTTTGCCCGCCACTACCAGTTGATAACCCGCTGAAGTTCGCAATGCATACACCAACTGCCCGGCAGGCAGATAGAGAGGACGAATGGCATTGGTTGAGCTATCGATAAGCCTGCGCACCACGCCATCGGCAATCGTAAGTTCCCATATTTGCCAGGGATCGCCGGCGGAGTGCTTGCCGGCAAAGAGCACAGACTTGCCATCGAACGAGACATTTGCGTCTGCGCTGGCTGCAAAATCCTTGACCAGCGGCACTGCTGTGCCCTGGTGAACAAGCATGAGCTGTGCACCCTCGGGGAATCGTTCCTCTCCGTGCAGGGCAGCGAGTGGATGATAGGCGGGAGCGGCGGTGATGATGATGTCTTCGTCCGGCACCATCGCGGCGCTGGACGCAAATCCACACGGAGAGATCAACATGGCAATCGTTGCAGCCACTGGAAGCAGTCGGATCAGAAACTTCATCCCACGGCCTCCATGGGATGAAAATCATCCTCCCTGCGTTGATCAGCATTTTCTTTGAGCTTCGCGCTGCGCGATGCGATCCCGCGCAGGTCTATCCACGGCTCAAGCGCGGTCATCATGGCGTCGAATTCTGCAAAATTCAGCGACTGGTCGCCATCGCTCAGCGCCTTGTCGGGATCGGGATGCACCTCGACTATCAGCCCATCCGAACCGGCGGCAATGCCGATGCGCGCCAACGCAGGAACCAGGTCGCGGTGGCCGCACGCATGGCTTGGGTCGGCAATGACAGGAAGGTGCGTAATTTGTTTGAGCAGCGCAATGCCCGCCGAGTCGAAGGTATTGCGCAATGCAGTGTCAAAGGTGCGGATGCCGCGCTCGCACAGAATAACGTTGGGGTTGCCGTTGTCCAGAATCACCTGAGCCGAGCGCAGCATATCGGCGATCGTTGCTACCATGCCTCGCTTCAGCAGAATCGGCCGGCCAGACCGCGCCGCCGCCGCCAATAGCGAGTAGTTCTCCATGCTGCGCGAGCCGATCTGTAAGATATCGGCAAACTCGGCGACCATGGGAACTTCGCGCTCTCCCATCACCTCGGTAACGATCGCAAGACCGGTTTCCCCGCGCGCCTGGGCGAGCAGTTTGAGGGCTGCCAGGCCCAGCCCCTGAAACGCATACGGAGAACTCCGCGGCTTGAAAGCACCACCGCGCAAAACACGCGCACCTGCCCGGCGCACATGATGGGCAACGGCCATAAGCTGGGCTTCGGATTCGACCGAGCAAGGCCCTGCCATGGTAATGAATTCGTCGCCACCGATGGCGAAATCGAGCACCGGCACAACTGTACGGCCGCAACGCGCGCCGATCAGAACTTCAGGTGTCTCGGCAAAGCGTTCTTGCCAACTTACACGCACCCTGTGCGCTCCAGTCTGGGGAAACGCAAGTCTACCGTGCCTGTTGCTGAAAGCACATCAACCGAAAGGTGGAGCAATGCAACTTTGCCTGGAGTGCCCTGTGACGGCCGCTAGGAGCCCACAGAAGATTCTTCCTCAACAGAAAAGTGCCCGGTGTGATCAGCCCCGTGTCATCGGCGGCGGGCGGAAGCCGAAGGCCGCATCCACCACGGCGGAAACTGCCAATGCAGTCTCGTCCTGGAACGGCCGCGCAGCAATCTGCACGCCGATCGGCATGCCCTCAGGCGAACAGCTCACCGGGACCACCGCCGCCGGAGCAGCCATCGCATTGAACCATTGTGTGTAGCGCACGGCATCAAGATAACTCACAGACTGGCCCTCGACCTGCCATGTGCGCTCATCGTGGCGAAAGGCGGGAATGCTTGCCACCGGGCAAAGCAATACCGGGAATTCGCTCATCTCCTCCAGAACTTTGGAGCGTAGCAGTTCCAGCCCAGCCCAGGCGTTCAGCAATTCCGTCGCGGTCAGCGGGCCCGCTGCCTCGGCAAAGGAGAGAAACTCCTTGAAGATGGGGCTCAGCTGATCGCGTCTGCCACGAATCTCCGGCTCATAAAACATCGCTCCGCATTGCACAAAGAACGTCCACCACAACTTGCGCAGTTGTTCCAGCTCGCTCGGACGGAAAGGCTCCACGCGAAAGCCCGCGTCACGCAGCACCTCCGCCGCCGCACGCACCGCGCCCCGCGTCTCTTCTGTAACAGGTACCAGTCCATCGTCCTCGAAGAATCCGATCGTCTGGGTCCGCAGATCGTCAAGTGTAGGCTTGTTGCTCGAAATGGGAGGACTGACCGGATCGCCAGGATCCTGGCCGGCAAGCACGCGAAAGAGAAGATCGACGTCGCCAATGGTGCGCGCCATGGGCCCGATGGCGCCAAGAATCGAAAATGGCCCCACGCACGGCGGCAAATGCCCACGCCCAGGAACGCGGCCCGGCGTCGGCTTAAGTGCGCAGATGCCAGTAAAGTGCGCGGGTACACGCACCGAGCCGCCGCTATCACTGCCCAGCCCAGCCGCCGAGAGCCCGGCCGCAATAGCCGCCGACTCGCCCCCGCTCGATCCGCCCGGCGACCGCTCCAGATCCCAAGGATTGCGGGTGCGGCCATGTAGAAGATTCGCAGTCTCGTACGCCATCAGAAATTCCGGGCAATTAGTCGTGCCCAGAATCAACGCCCCCGCGGCACGAAGCCGCGCGCTAACAACCGAATCCTCAGCCGGAATCTCGCCCTTCCGCAGCAAGCTACCAATCTCGCACCGGTATCCTGCCGTGGCAATCGATGACTTGATGGTCACCGGCAAACCGTGCAACAGCCCGCGTGGTTCCTTCACTGCATCGAGCCGCCGCGCCTGTGCGCGCACGCGTTCCGCGTCAAAGTCGGCAAATGCGTTCAGTTCCGGATTCAGGCGTTCAATCTGCTCGAGGTGCGCCTCGGCCAGCTCAGTCACTGATACCTGGCCCGCGCGCAGCAGTTCCAACTGTCTCTCTGCCGGCGCCAGCACAATCTCGTTCATGGTTGCACTGCCCGATTTGCTTGAGACGTCCCATCCTGCGCTGGCGTCGATGGCAATTGCTCATAGTTGAATCGGTACGACCGCACGGGCTCGCCCGAATCGAACCGATCATTCCAGTTCAATTGATAATCGAGTGCGTTCGCATCGCTCGGATATTTTTCACTCGGGGGATAGGGATAGGTCTTCATGCCGCGAAACGGAAGTTGCGCCACAGTGAACGGCAACGCATCCCACCAATCCATGTCTTTCACATACCCATGGGCATAGAAAAAGTAATCGCGCTCCCAGTGTGCCGGCAAAGCTGGCAACTTGCCCGCATCGAACTCCGCGCGAATCTCCTCGCCGGTGCCGAAGATTGCGAACCGGTCGTCGATGCCAGTGAGCAAGGCCGTCACGTCTCCCATGTGCGTATAGTTGCCGCGCTCGCGCTGGAAGGGGCCGCTCAGGCTCACGCGGTTGTAGTCGTAGTCCAGGTCGCCGGGGCTCTTGCCGTCAATCTGCGTTGGATAGCCGCGGAAGTGCAGCGTCGCCGACGCAAGCGGAACTTCCGTTGAGAGCGCCCTGGCATCCGCGCTCTGGTCGATCAGCACCTGGTCCCAATAAATCTCCAGGTTCGTCACGAGCCGGATGCGTTTCGTGCCCGCGGGTAACTTTCCTGAAAGGTCGACCACAATCGTCCGCTCCAGCCCGGCGGGAAAGCCCGCTTCGCCGGCGACGCGCTGCCATCTGCCATCGGGCAACTCCGACTCCACATAAGGCGAGATCGGCTTGATCCCCGCCTGCCATGCGGCATAAAGCGAAGTTGCGCTGAAGTAGTTCACGTAGCCGGTCATCAGCAGCCGCAGCGGAGCCTTCTGCTTGACCGCGCCCAGGTCCAGCGTGAGCGCATGCACGTTGGCGAAGCCGTCGTATGGCTGGGCCGTGAACCCGCTCGCAAAAACGTGATCGCGGAGGCTCAGCTGGCTGAGCACATCACGTCCATCCCCGTCCCATGCTCCCAGCGGCAATCTTGTCTTCGAGCTTGCCACCACGCGGCCCGAGGCAAAGGGCGGATCGTCAAGGAACCGCTCGTCCGGGTTCACCTCCACGTCGTCCGGATGATCGACCGCAACCAGGCGCAGTTGATCAATATAATTCACCTCTTCCATCGGCTCCATAAAGCGAAGGCTCACCTTGCCATTCACCGGCGCCACATCCGCGCCCTCGACCTTGATCCACTCTCCCGGGTTCGGTATGTTGCGCCGCGTGGGCGTAAACCAGTGTCCCACCACGCCCGCGCCGATTACATCCGTCACAAACTTGTAGCGATGCCCATCCCACGCAAACAGCACCGGGCAGGAACTGCCGCGCCGGTCGGCCTCTTTCATCGCGATCACTGGTTGCTGCGGCAGATCGATCTCGTCCTGCAACACGCCCGTCGGCCACAGAATGCGCAACAGGTCGATCTTCGGCGCATCGCCCAGGCCCACCAGAATCTGTGGCGCTGCCTGCGTCTGAAAGCCCGACGCGCCAGCCAGTTCCCATTTCTGCCAAAGCCCGTTCGCAAACACCTCCACCTTCACGCCCAGCCCGGTCTTGTTGTCGGCAAAGCCAGTAAGGTCGAGACGCACAAAGTGATTCTTGTTTGCACCAACGTTGCGCAGCAGCACCGGCGGGGCATTCTCCTCGGTCACGATCAGATCGGCCGCACCGTCACCAGACACATCGGCGGCCATCAGCCCACGCGGCGCGTGTAACGCAATCTTGTCCAGGCCCAGCCGCTCGCTCACGTCCTCAAACGTACCGTCACCTTGATTGCGAAACACGCGCACGCGCGGCCCGTCCTTTGTGTCGACAATCGCCGCCAGATCCACCCAGCCATCGTTGTCAATGTCGATAGGCGTCAGACCCCATCCGCGCTCGGCGTCCTTCAGCGGCAGGTCAACGCGCTCGAAACGCCGGCCCACGCTGCCACGAGCCTCCACGTTGCGCCATAGCGTCAGGCCAGGCGGGCCTGCATGAGTCACGGCAATGTCCATCCAGCCGTCCTTGTTGTAATCAAGCACCGCGATGCCTGCAGTGGGCGGCAGTTTGACGTCTTCATACAGTGGCTGCGTTGGATACTTCCCCTCACGCGGATTCACATAGATCAGCGGCGAAGGCCCATCGCCTGTCATCGCCAGGTCCACAGCGCGATCGTTGTTGAAGTCGGTCAGAATCGACGCGGCCGTGTTCCCGCTTCCGCCCAGTCCAGTCGCCTCCGTATTCTCCGTAAAAGTTCCATTGCCGTTGTTGCGCCAAAGCACGTTCGGTGCATCGCCGGGCTTCAGCGGCGAGCCGGTCAGCAGCAGGTCCAGATCACCATCGTGGTCGTAGTCCACAAAGCTGATGCCCGTCGGCCGGTTGCGTGGAGCGAGACCGCTTTCTGCCGTTACGTTCTTGAACTTGCCGCGTCCAAGGTTGCGAAACAGAACCATGCCTCCGTCCAGCGCCACAGCCAGATCGTTCAGCCCGTCGCTGTCGTAGTCGCCAACGGCGCACGCCACGGCATGGCCGCTCACTGCCAGGCCAGCCGCCTTCGCATCCAATTCCTCAAACTTCCCTGTGCTATCCCGGTGCAGAACGCGAATTGCCTCCTCGCCTGACTGCATCAGCACCAGGTCCGCGCTCCCTAAGCCCGACACGTCCATCATGCAGGCCCCTCCGGTCAAGGTGCCCGTGGCTCCGGCAGAACCCGCATTCTGTGCCGAAGGAATCATCGGCTCCGCCACCAGCCGCACAGGGATCATCGCATGGCGAATCGTCTCTGGAGATTCAACCGCCGTCACCACAGAGTAGTGCCCTTGCTCCCCATAACTCAGACCGAGCGCCGCTCCAATCTTGGTGCTGGTCAAATGCTGAAAGCGGGCGAAACGCGCCCTCGCCTCTGCGGTGTGGCCGGTGCGCTGCAATGCCCGTGCCAGACCAAACTCCGCCGAGGCATGCAGCGGGTTAATCGCGAGCGCCGTCTTGAAGGTCAAAATGGCCTTGTCGTACTCCTTCATCTCCTGGTAGCAGGCACCCTCGAAATAAATCGAATCGGCATCTCTTGGATCGATCTTCGAAGCGCGCTGAAAGCTGGCCAGCGCCAACTCCAATTCGTTGTCCGCGTGTTCGGCCAAGCCCAGGTTGTACCACGCCTGCGCGCTGTTCGGATCAAGTGCAATCGCCTGTTTAAGTACGGCCTTGCCTCCATCCACCCGCTGCAAAGCCAGAAGCGCAATGCCCTCGTTCACTGCGGCCTGCGCAAATTTCGGGTCCTTCCTGAATGCCTGTGCGAAGCTCGCCGCAGCGCGCTCGGTAAACTGCTGGCTCATCTGCGCCACACCGCGATTGTTGAGCCGAATCGCCTCTTCGTCGTAATGTTTCTGCGCCCTCGATATCGTCGTCGTCCAGGCCAGAACAACAAGCCCCACTGCCAAGGTCTTTCGCATTACCACCGTCCCTAATCACCGCGAATCTCAAAGCGCTACAGCACCCATCAGTGTACGCGAGTGTCTTGTACTATCACCCTGACCTCTTGAATCGCGTCATCAAGCGGCGTCATGCCGCGCCAAGTTTATACTTCTCCTGTGACTCCGTTCCTGGAAAGTATTCACCTCGGCGATTCTCTTGCGCGATCCGCATTTCAATCGCCACCACTGAATGCCTTCAACCTCATTTCCAAGACGCCCATGCTCGTGAGCGCCAATGGTAACGCCGCCTTCCAGGCATCCATGGAACGACTCTTCCACTCCAGTTCGCGAGCATGCGCATGAATTCAATTGGTGAAAGCTCTTGCTCCACGGAAGCAGCAGCCGTGCCGCGCCGCATTGGCGTTATCACCACCTCACGCGCAGACTATAGTCATCTCTTTTGGCCGCTCCGCGAACTCGCCGACAACCCCGCCGTCGAGTTGGGCATCTTCGCGCTTGGGCCGCATCTTTCGCCCCAGTTCGGCATGACAATCCAGGAAATTGAGCGTGACGGATTTCCGATCAAGGCCCGCATCGAGTGCCTGCTCAGCTCTGACTCCGACACCGGCATGGCTAAAACCATTGGCCTCGCCATTCTGGGTCTGGCTGACGCCCTCACTGCCTGGCGCCCGGACCTGCTCCTGTTGATCGCCGACCGCTACGAAATGCTGGCGCCCGCCTCCACTGCTCTCGCTCTGCGCATCCCTGTTGCCCACATCGAAGGCGGTGAAGTGAGCCAGGGCGCAATCGATGACCAGGTGCGCAACGCCCTCACCAAACTCGCTCACATTCACTTCACCTCGACGGACGCCGCGTGCCGCCGCGTCATCTCCATGGGAGAAGAGATGGCGGGTGCATCGCGCCGGCGCGCCCTCGCTCGACCACTTGCGCCGCTCCACGCTGCTCGCCCGCGCAGCCCTCGAAGCCCGCCTGGGGCTCACGCTCTTGCCGCCCACTCTCATCGCCGCCTGGCATCCCGTCACCATCCTTCGCGACACAAATGCCGAGGCTGACGCCTTTTTCTCCACGCTTGCCCAAGCCCCGAGCCAACTCATCTTCGTCTATCCCAACACCGACGCGGGCAGTTATGCGCTCATCGAGCGCACCAGGGCTCTTGCGGCAACGCGCCCCCAAACACACATCTTCGTCAACCTCGACGCGGTAACTTATTGGAGCCTGCTGAGCCATGCGGATGCGCTGATCGGAAACTCCTCCAGTGGCATCATGGAAGCGGCCTCCTTGGCGTTGCCGGTGGTCAACGTGGGCATGCGCCAACAGGGCCGCGAGCGCGCCCGCAACGTAGTCGACGCCGATGCTCAAACAGAGGCCATCCGCACTGCAATCCAGCGCGTCCTCGAACCGGAGTTTCGCGAGAGCCTCACGGGCATGAAAAACCCCTACGGCGACGGAGACGCTGCCGTCACCATTGCACGTGTTATCACCACCGTCCCGCTTGACCGCTTGCTCGTCAAGCGGCCCACGCCCTTGCCGCAAACGAGCGGGGAAACACACTCGGAGCCGCGATGACCGCACGCATTCCACTCTCCGCGCCCGACATCGCCGAGGCGGAGATCGATGCCGTCGCGGCAGTCCTGCGTACGCCGCACCTCAGCCTTGGACCTGAACTTGCGGCCTTTGAAGCGGCTTTGGCCGCGTATCACTCCGTGCATGACGCCGTTGCCGTTAGCTCCGGCACAGCTGGTTTGTATCTGGCGCTGCTCACGCTGGGAGTAAGCCGGGGCCATGAGGTTATCGTTCCTTCTTTCGCATTTATCGCCGTGGCCAACACCGTGCTCCAGACCGGCGCAACGCCGGTCCTGGCAGAGATCGATGCCGTCACGCTCAATCTCGATCCGGCCGCCGTAGAAGAAGCCGTTACCCCGCGCACGCGCGCCATCCTGGTTGTTCACACCTTCGGCGTTCCTGCTGCAATGGATGAGCTTCAAAGCATTGCGCACCGGCACGGCCTGGCCCTGATTGAAGATGCCTGCGAGGCCATCGGCGCCACGTTCGATGGGCGCCACGTGGGCAGCTTCGGCAACCTGGCCGTCCTCGGCTTCTATCCAAACAAGCAAATCACCACCGGCGAAGGCGGCGCAGTGCTCAGTTGCGATCCCGCCTGCACTGCGCGCCTGCGCAGCCTCAGAAACCAGGGCCGCCAGCCCAACTGTGGTTGGCTGGACCATGCCGAGCCCGGCTATAACTTCCGGCTTTCAGAGTTGGCTTGCGCCCTGGGCAGGGTTCAGCTCTCCCGGATCGGCGAAATACTTGCGCTGCGCCAGCAGGCCGCCCAACGCTACGACGCTCTCTTGAGTGGGATTCCAGGCCTGGAACGTCCGCCGCTCACGCTTCCACGCCGCACCATCAGTTGGTTCGTCTACGTTGTAAGAATGCCTGAAGGCCAGAACCGCGACGATGTGCATTCCCTGCTAGCCAGTCGCGGCATCGCCACTGGACGCTACTTTGCCCCCATTCACCTGCAACCGTCCTGGCGCGCGCAGCCCGCTCCCGCCGCAAGGGGCCTTGCCCTTACCGAATCCGTATCCCGGCGCACGCTGGCGCTGCCCTTCTTTAACCGCATCACCCTCACTCAGCAGCAGGAGGTAGCCCAGGCTCTCGACGGCGCGATCTCTCCCGCACATCGCATGGGTTCACGCGCAAACTAAGTTCGAATTTCTTCGCGCTTCAGCAATAGCCGCGATTTCAGTCCCCGTATCGTGCAAGCGGCGATCCACCACAACTTCAAATTCCGCCAATCAGTACCGAAAATAGGATGCTCGCACGATAAAGCCAGCCGGCTTCTCGCAACTTGACCGTCATTCGTCGGTAGCCAAGACGGCCGTACTGGGTGGCCAGCGCGATGATAGCCCGGAGTCGGCGCGTCTTCGTCGTAACGCTGTTTGGCGTGGTAGTGTTGCGTGCCGCGTGGCGGGTTTACCAACTGGCACGCATCACGCTCACTCTGCAGCACATGCGCGACAGCGATCCGGCGTCCCACGTATCCCGCCGCGATTCGACAATGGTATAGTTCAATGCAAATGCTATGTGTCTCGCTATACCAGGTAAGGTTCTTGAGATAAACGAGCTGCAAGGGCTGCGCGCGGGCAAGGTGCAGTTCGCGGCTATTACGCGCGCCGTCCGCCTCGACCTCGTGCCTGAGGCCGTCGTCGGCGACTATGTCCTCGTGCATGTTGGATTTGCCATCAGCTGTATCGATGAGCAGGAGGCCCGACGCACCTACGAAATCCTCCGAGAGATGGGTGTATGGGAGGGTGAACTGCCGCCTGCAGAGGAGCCGCCTCCAGAGCACTCCGCACCATGAAATACCTCGACGAGTATCGCGATGGTGCTCTCGCGCGCAGGATCGCGGCCGAAATCGCCTCCATTTCCACCCGCCCGTGGGTGCTGATGGAGATCTGTGGCGGCCAGACCCACACCATCATGCGCTATGGCATCGACGAGCTTCTCGCGCGCAACGTTGAGCTCGTCCACGGACCCGGCTGCCCTGTCTGCGTCACCCCTCTGGAGACAATCGACAAGGCCGTCGCCCTCGCCCTTCGCCCCGGCGTCATCCTCGTCTCCTACGGAGACATGCTCCGCGTACCCGGCTCGCAGCTCGACCTCTTTCGCGCCAAGGCTCAGGGCGCTGACGTGCGCATCGCTTACTCGCCCACGGAGGCGATCAAAATCGCCCACGCCAATCCGGATCGTCAGGTTGTCTTCCTCGCCATCGGCTTTGAGACCACCGCACCCGCCAATGCCATGGCCGCATGGGACGCCAAACGCCAAGGCCTCACCAACTTCTCCATGCTCGTCTCTCATGTCCTCGTCCCGCCGGCCATCCGCTCGCTGCTCTCGTCGCCGCACAATCGCATCCAGGGATTCATTGCGCCCGGCCACGTTTGCACCATCGTCGGCTACGAGGAATACGAAGAGATCTCGCGCGAGTTCCGCATGCCCATGGTCGTCGGAGGCTTCGAACCCGTCGATCTGCTGGAAGCCATTCTCATGCTCGTCCGCCAGCTCGAGGCCAGCAAAGCCTGCGTGGAGAACCAGTACGTGCGAGCCGTCAGCCGCGCAGGCAACCGTGTTGCCCAGCGGGTGGTCAATGAAGTCTTCGAAGTCGCCGACCAGAAGTGGCGCGGCATCGGCGGCATTCCCGCGAGCGGCCTCCGCTTCCGCAGCGAATACGCCGCCTTTGATGCCAACCTCATCTTCGATCTCGCTCCCATTGCCACGGAAGAGCCCGCCGAGTGCATCAGCGCACAGGTGCTGCAAGGTCTCCGCAAGCCAACCGATTGCTCGGCCTTCACCACTCGCTGCACGCCAGAGACCCCGCTCGGCGCGCCCATGGTCTCGGCCGAGGGTGCCTGCGCAGCCTACTACCACTACCGTCGCCACAACCTGGTCGCTCTCGAGGAGTCAAAATGAGCGGGAAATCAATCATCGACATGGTGTGTCCCGTCCCGTTCACCACCAGTAATACCGTCCTTCTCGGCCACGGCAGCGGAGGCAAGCTCAGCAACGACCTCGTGCGCGACGTATTCCTCCCCGCCTTCGGCAATCCTGAGCTCGCCCAGCTCAATGACCAGGCCGTCGTGCGTGTCGGCCAGTCCAGAATCGCCATCACCACCGATTCCTTTGTCATCAGGCCGCTGTTCTTTCGCGGCGGCGACATCGGCTCGCTCGCCGTGCATGGCACCGTCAACGACCTCGCCGTCGGCGGCGCACTCCCGCTCTTCCTCACCGCCGCCTTCATCATCGAAGAGGGCCTGCCCATGGACGTCCTGCGCCGCGTTGCGCAATCCATGCAGCAGGCTGCAAAAGCCGCCGGTGTCCGCATCGTGGCAGGGGACACTAAAGTCGTTGAAAGAGGCAAAGGCGACGGCATTTTCATCAACACCACCGGCATCGGCCTTGTCCCTGAAGATCTCAACCTCTCCGCCGACCGCGCACAGCCTGGCGACGTCATTCTGCTTAGCGGCTCCATCGGCGAACACGGCATCGCCATCCTCGCAGAACGCGAAGGCCTCGAATTTGAAAGCGCCCTTCAAAGCGATAGCGCACCGCTTCACGAGCTCTGCGCCGCCATCCTCAGCGCGTCGACCTCCGTCCGCTGCATGCGCGACCTCACCCGCGGCGGCCTCTCCAGCGCCATGAATGAAATCGCCGCGCAATCCAACGTCGGCATCGAACTCAACGAGACCGCCATTCCCGTGCGCGACGAAGTCCGCGGTGCGTGCGAGATGCTCGGCCTCGACCCGCTCTACGTCGCCAATGAAGGCAAACTCATCGCCATCGTCCCGCCCGATGTCGCCCACAGCGTTCTGCGGGCGATGCGCGCTAATCCTCGCGGAGAAAACGCGCAAATCGTCGGGCGCGTCACCGGCTCGCTTCCCGGCCTCGTCACCATGAAAACTCCGCTCGGCACCAGCCGCATCGTCGACATGCTCGCCGGCGACCAGTTGCCGCGCATCTGTTGAGAGCCGCCGCCATGCATGAAATCGGCATTGCCAACTCGATTCTTGAAGCCGTTCGCATGGAGATGCTCCGCTACCCGGCCACGCGGCCCATGCGAGTCGCTGTTCGCGTCGGCGAGCTCGCTGCCATCGATCCCGACGCTCTCCAATTCTGCTTTCATGCGCTCACGCAGGACACCAATCTCGCCGGCCTTCAGCTGGAAATTGAATTCTGTCCGCGCACACACCGCTGCCCGCAATGCAGCACCACATTCGCCGTCGCGGGCTTCGATTTCCGCTGTCCGCAGTGCGGGCGGGAGCAAACCAAGTTCCTGAGCGGAGACCAATTGGAATTGGCATCACTGGAGGTGGAGGAGTATGAATCAAATTCCGCTTGAAAAGAAAGTCCTCAAGGAAAATGACCGTATTGCCGCCGAACTTCGCGAACGTTATCACGCCCATGGAACGCTCTGCGTCAATCTCATCAGTTCGCCCGGCTCCGGCAAGACCAGCCTCCTCGAAAGAACCCTGGAGCGCATGAAAGGTGGGCTGCGTGCCGCGGTTCTCACCGGAGACATTCAGACAGAAAACGACGCCAATCGCCTCCGCCGCTACGGCTTCCCGGTCAAGCAGATCACCACCGGCGGCACCTGCCATCTCGATGCGAAGATGATTGAACGTCATCTCGAAAATTGGAACCTCGGCGAAATCGACATCCTTTTTGTCGAGAACGTCGGCAATCTGGTCTGCCCGTCGAGCTACGACCTCGGCGAAGAAGCCAAAATCGTCCTGCTCAGCGTCACTGAGGGCGAAGACAAGCCGCTCAAGTACCCGTCGATCTTCTTCAAGTCCGAGCTCGCAGTCCTTACCAAAACAGATCTGCTGCCGCATGTCCCGTTCAACATCGATCTCGCCGAAGAGAACGCGCGCCGCGTGCATCCGGAGATAGAGATTCTTCGTGTCTCCAACACCACCGGAGACGGCCTCGACCAATGGCTTGCGTGGCTTGAGCAGCGCCACCAGCGTTTGCGTGCAGCGCAGACCGCAACCGTTGGATAGGTGCTCATGAGCGACGCTCTCTCTCGCCGTCAGATTCAGGTCTCTGGACTTGTGCAGGGTGTCGGCTTCCGGCCTTTTGTCTATCGCATCGCCACCGATCTGGGTCTCGCCGGTTCTGTCTGGAACAATGCCTCCGGCGTCGTCATTGAAGTGCAGGGCGATGCGGCCGTCATCGACAGTTTCCTCGGGCGCCTGCGGAGTGAGACTCCTCCACTCGCCCGCATTCTCTCCGTCACCATCGAAAATCGCGACGCAATAGGCAACGATGCCGCTTTCCGCATCGTCGAGAGCCGCAAAGGCGAGGCCGTCCACACCCTCATCTCGCCTGACGTCACCGTATGCGACGACTGTCTGCGCGAGATGTTCTCGCCTCAGGATCGTCGCCATCGCTACCCCTTCATCAACTGCACCAACTGCGGCCCGCGCTTCACCATTGTGCGTGGCATTCCCTACGACCGGCCATCCACATCGATGGCGACGTTTCCCATGTGCCCCGCCTGTCAGGCCGAGTACGACGACCCGCTCAGCCGGCGCTTTCACGCCCAGCCCAACGCCTGCTGGCAATGCGGACCGCGTCTCGAGCTTTGGACCAACGACGGCCGATTGATCGCAGAGCACGACCCCATCGCGCACACCATCGATCTTCTCCGCGCCGGACACATCGTCGCCATCAAGGGCATCGGAGGCTTTCATCTCGCCGCAGATGCCTTGAACACGTCCTCCGTTGAACTCCTCCGCACGCGCAAACACCGGGTGGAAAAGCCCTTCGCCCTCATGGTTCCCGACGTCGAAACAGCGCGCGGATTCTGTCATGTCAGCGCCGCGGAGAGCGACGCACTGCAATCACGCCAGCGCCCCATTGTCCTGCTGCGCCGGAACCAAAATTGCGCTCTGCCTGGGGCCATCGCGCCACGCAACCACGATCTCGGCATCTTTCTCCCCTACACGCCCGTCCACGCACTGCTCTTCCGCGAAGGCCGCTTCAAGGCTCTCGTCATGACGAGCGGCAACGCCAGTGAAGAGCCGATCGCCATCGCAAACGAAGAAGCGCGCGAGCGCCTCGCCACCCTTGCCGACTTCTTCCTCGTCCACAACCGCGACATCCTCCTCCGCTGCGACGATTCTGTCGTGCGTGTCACCGGCTGCAATCTGCAACACCTGCGCCGTTCACGGGGCTTCGTGCCCTCACCCGTTCAACTGCACAAGGCAGTCCCAGCCATCCTTGCCGTCGGCGGAGAACTCAAAAACACCATCTGCCTCGCGCAGGACCGCCAGGCATTTCTCAGTCAACACATCGGCGACCTCGAAAATCTCGCCGCTTACGGATTCTTTCTCGAAGCCATCGATCATCTCAAAGAGATTCTCGAAATCGATCCAGGCATTGTCGCCTACGATCTGCACCCCAACTATTTCTCGACGCGCTGGGCGCTCAAGCAGGACGGCCGCACGCTCATCGGGGTGCAGCATCATCACGCCCACATCGCCGGATGCATGGCAGAGAATCACCTCGACGGCACCGTGATTGGCTTCGCTCTCGACGGCACCGGCTATGGCCCCGATGGCAACATCTGGGGCGGCGAAGTCCTCATCGCCGGCTACGCTTCCTTCTCCCGCGTCGCGCACCTGGAATACATCCCCATGCCCGGCGGAGCCGCGGCCATTCGCGAACCCTGGCGCATGGCCGTCAGCTTTCTTCATCAGACATTCGGTCCGGATTTCCGCAAAATGCCGCTTCCGCTCTTTGACCAGATCGGCACCGCAAAGATCGATCTCGCCACGCGCATGCTCGAGCGCCGCATCAACGCTCCGCTCACATCCAGTTGCGGCCGGCTCTTCGATGCGGTCGCCTCCCTTGCAGGCATTCGCCAGCAGGTCAACTACGAAGGCCAGGCCGCCATCGAACTCGAGATGGCCGCAGTCGGCATCGACGACGCCTCCGCCTACCCCTTCGATCTCACGCTCTCCGGCGATTGCTTCCTCATCGGCACGCGAAGCCTCTTCCACGCACTCGTCGCCGATATCCATGCCGCCGTCCCAGCCGAAATGATCAGCGCCCGCTTCCACAATGGCCTCGCCGATGTTCTCGTTCGCACCGCGCAGCTCTTGCGCCAGCGCACCGGCCTCCATCAGGTCTGCCTCAGTGGCGGAGCCTTTCACAACGTGCGCCTGCTGCTGCAGCTGTCTCAACGTCTTCAGGTCGAAGGATTTAGCGTCTTCATTCACCACATGGTTCCCGCCGGTGACGGTGGCCTCAGCCTTGGCCAGGCCATGGTTGCCGCTCATCGTCACTTGTCCTGACTGCATCGACATGCATCGTCTCACGTCCCCAGGTGACTCGAGTCACAGCCTTGGACACACGTGCAATCTAGACTCAAAAGTGGTAAGTGTTGTGTCTGGCCACACCGGAGAGAAAATCATGGCTTCCTACGGAGCAATGCCGGAGCCTCCAAGCGACGATAAGCGCTGGAGAATCGTGAATGGCACCATGCGCAAGAATGGTTTTGCGCGCCACTCGCTCATCGAAGCGCTTCACACCGTTCAATCTTCGTTCGGATATCTCGATGACGAAGCCATCCGCTTCGTCGCGCTTTCGCTGCGCGTACCGCTCAGCAAGGCCTACGGTGTGGCGACTTTCTACCATTTCTTCACTCTCAAGCCTCCCGGAAGGCACACCATGACCATCTGCACCGGCACAGCCTGCTACATCAAGGGGACCGACAAGCTGATTGCCGAAGCCGAGAAGCACCTGTGCATAAAGGCGGGGCACACCACCAGCGACGGCAACATCAGCCTCATGACCGCTCGCTGTGTGGGCGCCTGCAGCCGTGCTCCCGTCGTGCTCTCTGACGGTGCCGTGGCCGGTGAAGTCAGCCGCGAGCAGATGCTCGCGCAACTGGAAAGGTGGACAGTGGAATGACCAGCGAAGAACTTGAGCAAATCGCCAGAAGCGTCCATCAGGAAAACGAGAAGTACGACTATGAGATCAACGTCTGCATGGATCTGGCCTGTGCCAGCCAGGGCGCAGACCGCGTGCGCGGCGCATTGATCGAGGCCGCGAAGGCTGCGGGCAAGAACGTATTCATCCGTAAAACCGGATGCATGGGTCCCTGTTCCTCTGGTCCGCTGGTCCGCGTCGATCCCGAAGGCACTCTCTATCACAAGGTGCCCGACGTCAAAGCTGCGCAGATTGTCGACGCCCTAGGCGCAAAGCCCGTCGCAGAACTGCAATGCGACCTGAACGAGCACTTCGAGCATCAGGTGCGCGTTGTTCTCGAGAACGCGGGGTACATTGACCCCGAAAAGATCGACGACTACATTGCGCGCGACGGCTACAAGGCGCTCCTCTCGGCGCTTACTGAGATGAAGCCCGCCGAAGTCGTTCAGGAAATCACGATGAGCGGCCTGCGCGGGCGCGGCGGCGGCGGCTATCCCACCGGCCTCAAGTGGAGCACCGTTGCCAAAGCCGCTGGAAGTCCAAAATTTGTCATCTGTAATGGTGACGAAGGAGACCCTGGCGCATTTATGGATCGCAGCGTGATGGAAGGCGATCCGCACCGCGTCCTCGAAGGCATGGCGCTGGCCGCCTACGCCGTGGGCGCCACCAATGGCTACATTTACGTACGCGCCGAATATCCTGTCGCGGTCGCTCGCCTCACCACCGCTATTCGTGAAGCGCGCCGCCGCGGCCTGCTTGGCGCCAACATCTGCAACACGCAATTCAATTTCGACATCGAGATTCGTCTCGGTGCGGGGGCCTTCGTCTGCGGCGAAGAGACCGCACTCATCGCCTCCATCGAGGGCCAGAGAGGCACGCCCCGTCCACGCCCCCCCTATCCGGCGGTCGCCGGCCTCTGGGGAAAACCCACCCTCATCAACAATGTCGAAACCTACGCAAACATCGCGCCCATCATTCGCAACGGTGGCAAGTGGTTTTACGACATGGGCTCTGAGCGCAGCAAGGGAACAAAGGTCTTCGCCCTTACTGGCAGAATCCGCCATACAGGTCTAATCGAAGTCCCGCTCGGTATCAAGCTGCGGCAGATTATTGAGGGCATTGGCGGCGGCGTTCCCGGCGGCCACACCTTCAAGGCGGTGCAGACCGGCGGACCTTCCGGTGGCTGCATACCCGCGGAAATGCTCGACCTCGGCGTAAGCTACGACGCACTCATGGCCGCTGGTTCCATCATGGGCTCCGGCGGCATGATCGTCATGGACGACACCTCCTGTATGGTCAACGTCGCGCGCTTCTTTGTCGAGTTCTGCATGACAGAATCCTGCGGCAAGTGTGTTCCCTGCCGCGCCGGCACCGCGCAGATGCACACCTTCCTTACCCGCATCTGCACCGGCACAGCCACGATGGACGACCTCGAGCGCCTCGTCGATCTCTGCGCCACTGTCAAGGAGGCAAGCCTCTGCGGCCTCGGCCAGACAGCGCCGAACCCCGTGCTCAGCACCCTGCGCTACTTCCGCGACGAGTACATCGAACACATCGTCCACAAGCGCTGTCCCGCCGGTGTCTGCACCATGCAGCCTGCTGAAGCTACCGTGGAGGTAACCGCATGAGTCCCGCAACCGATGTCAAAACTCTGGTCATCGACGGAATGGACGTCAGCGCACACGCCAGCCAGACCATCCTTGAAGTAGCGCGCGAGAACGGCATCCAAATCCCCACCCTCTGCCACCTTGAGGGACTCAGCGATATCGGCGCCTGCCGCATGTGCCTGGTCGAGGTAAAGGGCTCCAACAAGCTGCTCCCCGCCTGCATCGCCAGGGTCGAGGAGGGCATGGAGGTCTACACCGCCACCGACCGGCTCAAAAAGCATCGTCACACCATCCTTGAGCTTCTCTTCGCCGAGCGCAATCACGTCTGCTCGGTCTGCGTGGTCAATGGGCACTGCGAGCTGCAGTCGCTGGCCCAGGAGCAGGGTGTCACCCATGTCACGCTACCCTATCGCAATCCGCAACTCTCCGTCGACGCCTCCCACCCGCGCTTCACGCTCGACCACAACCGCTGCATTCTATGCACCCGCTGCGTGCGCGTCTGCGACGAAATCGAAGGCGCTCACACATGGGACGTGATGGGCCGCGGCATTGAGGCCCGCGTCATTACCGATCTCAATCAGCCGTGGGGCGACTCCGAGTCCTGCACAAGCTGTGGCAAGTGCGTCCACGTCTGCCCCACCGGCGCGCTCTCTGAGAAGGGCCGCTCCGTCGCGGAGATGGAGAAGCGCCGACAATTCCTTCCCTATCTGACGCTGATGAGAGGTGAACACGAATGAGCAGAACGAAGCTGGCAACGGTATGGCTCGATGGCTGCTCCGGCTGCCACATGTCCTTCCTGGACATGGATGAGCGCCTGATCGAGCTCGCCGACAAAGTGGAGCTGGTCTACAGCCCCCTCGTCGATCGCAAGGACTTTCCGGACGATGTCGACATCACCCTCGTTGAGGGCGCGGTCAGCAGCGAGGAAGACCTCCACAAAATCCGGCACGTGCGCGGCCGCACAAAGCTGCTCATCTCCTTTGGCGATTGCGCCGTCACCGCCAATGTGCCCGCCATGCGCAATCCTTTTCCCGTCCAGGCCATCTATGACCGTGCCTATGTTGAGAACGCGACCCTCGATCAGGGCACGCCCGACCAGGTCATCCCGCGTCTGCTGCCTTACGCGCGCCCCGTGCATGAAGTCGTCAACGTCGACGTCTATATCCCCGGCTGCCCGCCCTCTGCAGACACCATCTACTTCGCGCTCACTGAGCTGCTTGCAGGCCGCATTCCCGAGCTGAGCGCTCTCACACGGTTTGGAGCCTGAGTCATGGCAGAACGCAAAACCATTCTCATCGACCCGGTCACGCGCATCGAAGGCCACTCGAAGATCACGCTGCATATGGACGAAAACGGCAACGTCGAGGACGCGCGCTTTCACGTCACCCAGTTCCGCGGCTTTGAGAAATTCACCGAGGGCCGTCCATTTTCAGAAATGCCTTCGCTTATGGCGCGCATCTGCGGCATCTGCCCCGTCAGCCATCTCATCGCCTCGGCCAAGGCCTGCGACGCTCTGCTCGCCGTTCGCATTCCACCCACCGCCGAGAAACTGCGCCGCATCTTCGGCATCGCGCAGGTCGTCCAATCTCACGCCCTCAGCCTCTTCCATCTTTCCTCGCCCGATATCCTCCTCGGCATGGACGCCGATCCCGCCGAAACCAATATCTTCGGCGTCCTTGCCAAAAATCCCTCCCTGGCGCGCGACGGCATCATGCTTCGCAAATTCGGCCAGCAGATTATCGAGCGCCTCGGCGGCAAGCGCATTCATCCCGCCTGGGTTGTTCCCGGGGGCGTCAGTGAGCCCCTCAGCCAGCAAGATCGCGACGCCATTCTCAAAACCATTCCCGATGCCTTGGACATCGCCGTGCGCAGCCTCAACTGGCTCAAGCAGGCCAGTGAAACGCTCAGCGAAGAAATTAGCGTCTTCGGCAACTTCCCGTCTCTGTTCATGGGGCTCGTCAGGAAGGACGGCTCCCTCACCTTCTACGACGGCACGCTTCGCTTCGTCGATGAGAATGGCATTGAAGTAGCCGGCAACCTCGACCCCTCCCGCTATCTCGAATTTCTGGGCGAGAAGGTTGAGCCGTGGAGCTATCTCAAATCCGCCTACTATCTGCCCAGGGGATTCCCCGGTGGCATCTACCGCGTCGGTCCGCTTGCGCGCCTCAATGTCGTCACGCACTGCGGCACGCCGCTCGCCGACAAGGCGCTCGCCGAGTTCCGCCAGTTGCAGCAGCCCGTACCCCTCAGCTCCTTCTACTACCACTACGCGCGCGTGGTTGAGATTCTCTACTGCGTCGAACGGATCGAGCAGTTGCTCAACGATCCTGAAATCCTCGACACTCACGTTCGGGCCGTCGCCAACCCCAACGCGATGGAGGGCGTCGGCGTGGCAGAAGCGCCGCGAGGCACACTCATCCATCACTACAAAATCGACGAAAATGGCCTCATCCAGTGGGTCAACCTCATCATCGCCACCGGCCAGAATAATCTCGCTATGAATCGCAGCGTTCTCCAGGTTGCAAAGCATTACGTGAAGGGCGACAAGATTACCCACGGCATGCTCAACCGCGTCGAAGCCGTGATTCGCGCCTACGATCCATGCCTGAGCTGCTCCACGCATGCGCTTGGGCAGATGGCGCTTGAGGTACAACTCGTCAACACCGCCGGCGAAATAGTCGATCGCGTCGCTCGGAACTGACGCCGGTTGTTCATGACTCCCCGCGTCCTCATCCTCGCCTATGGCAACCCGCTCCGCTCCGACGACGGAGTTGCATGGCGCGCGGCCGAGCTCCTTCGCGCAAAGCTCTCACTCGCGGACGCGGAGATCGTCTGCACACACCAGCTCACGCCTGAGCTCGCCGAGAGTGCGGCGCATGTGGATCGAGTAATTTTTATCGATGCGGCTAATGGAGACAAGCCGGGACAGGTGCGCTGCCACAACGATTTGGATCAGATTGCAGGCAGCGGTTCTTCCCACTGGCTCACGCCCGCACAGCTGCTCGACCTCGGTGAAGTCCTCTACGGCAATCGCCCACAGCACTTCGTCGTTTCCATCGCGGGCGAAAACTTTGAGCACGGCGACACTCTCTCTGCCGTCGTTGAAAGCGCGCTTCCTCAGTTGGTGCAGACCGTACTGACTCTTGTTACAAGCCCGGTCTGCTCCGCAACCTGACGCCATCCCGAATCCATGCTGAAACAGACCGCCCACCCGTGGTCGGTGCCGTCGCTATTCGCGGTTGGGGGTTCCACCAAAGCCGGACGCCATAAAGGTCGTCGCCTGCTTGCCGAGCCCGAACGTGGTCAACAGCCCATCGAAGGACTCCCGCGCCTCGGCTCTGACCCCGCCAACGGCACTCGCAAGTCAATGCGATCAAACTAAATGTTTTGAATATCTTAGATTGGTGCCGGGAGGGGGGCGAACCTTACCCAGGTATTGAAAACACGTAAGTTACTGACTCCAGAATCGACAGAATCGCTCAAATCGCCACAACCGACATCTTCAGGCACAAACTGGACACAAATTGGCAATTGAGGATATCCGTCCCGACGTCGGATCCGAACCACTTTTACTCCGCCGCAGAACACCCCTCACGTGGCGTTCTGTGGTCTATTTTTGCCCTGGCGCTTATAGGTGCCGACCTGGAAAAAAGTCCTGCCGAAGCTTGTGCGCACAATTCGCATACAACGTGTGTGTGACTCCAGGGTTATCGGCGAACTCAGCAGGAATGGTTGCTGATTGAGCAAATCAGTGATTCGGGCAGGCTGCCGCCAAAATCCAATAAACTTCGCTTCCCGGTCCTTGGCCGAGCCTACTGGGAATCGCCGCGGGCGTTGGTACTGCGCGCGACCCAGGTAGCCCAAAGGGTGGGGTCGGCGAGCATTTTCATATAGACGCCGCCGACAACGGAGCGCGCCTGGAAATGAACCTGATTTGCGGTGACGGTATCGTACCAGTCCGTCATGGGAACACGATCCGGTGTGTCGTTCAGAAAGCGATAAACGGCCTCGGTGATGCGCTGGAAGTCGGCGGGATTCGTAGCGAGGGTGGCGGTCCAGAGTTCCCAGTCCAGCTTGGTATAGGTCGCCCGGTTGTCGAGAGGCAGGCCGTACCGATTCATTCTGGACAGATAGAAGGTGGACTCGCGCGCGGCGGCGGACGGCGGGAACAGGTGGAGACCCAGAACGGTGTCCCAGACGAGGTTGTACTTCTGGCTCCAGGTGCCAGGCTTGTCGAAGGCCAGACGGTAATGGTCACCGTCATCGGCCATCGAGATCCATTTTTGGGCCATGGCTTTGGCGACGGCACGATAGCGCTCCGCCACCTGAGGATGGTGCAGATCCTCAGCCATTTGCGCAAATGCGCCGAGAGCTTCAACCGCCTTGATGGAGAGGTTCGCATTGTGGGCGAGGTGTCCGGCGAAATCGTCAGTGCATAGCTGGTTTTCGGGATCGAGGCCATGAACGAGCAGATAGTCCGCCCATTTGCTGAGGAGGTCCCAGTGACGGCCGGGATAGGCAGGGCTCTTCTCGGCATGAGCGATGGCTGCGGACAGCAGGATCATGTCGCCCGATTCTTCCACGGGCATTTGGTTTTCTTCGCTGACTTCACCTCCGCCATACTGCTGTCCATTCGCCAGAGGATAGACGCCGAGGTCATGCGGAGCAAAGTCAAACTTCCACGCTGTCATCGCCGCATAGCGAAAGACCGGCTCCAGCTGCGCCTCTACAAGCTTTGGGTTCAACAGAAGAAACATGGGTGCAGAGGGGTAGATCACGTCGACGGTGGAGATGGATCCGTTGCTGAAGTTCTCCTTCGGCATGAAGAAGGGCTCGCCGCCGGGGCCCTCAACGAGCTTCTGGGCGGCCATTGCCTGGGGATAGGCGAGGGTCGCAATCCGGGCATACTGCTCGCCGCCGGCTTTGACGAGATCAGATTCTAGTTCGCTGTCAAAGCGGCGGGAGCGCACTTCGAGAGCTGGGTACTCCTTTTCGGCGGCTTCGAGCATTTCCGTAAAACCTGGAACCTTGGTACGCCAATAGGGCAGGAGCTTCGTGTGCATGTATTCGACGGACCAGAGGTCGTCGTAGGCAAGGAGGATGTGCCGCTGAACTGGGGTGGCTCCGACGCTGCCGAACGGCACCATCAAGTTCAGAGTCGGCGCAGGCGGATAGTGATTCTGCGGAGGGCGGGCGTCGCCGATATCGTCCGCTTCAGGCATATTGCCGGTAAGGAGAAACTTCTCGCGGTAACTCCGGTTGCCGGCAGCAGTACTGGCGCTTTCGTTCTGAGGAACGGCGAGATAGAACCAGCCCCAGTCGATACGGACGTTGTCACCAAAGCGATCCAAAACGGACTGCCTCTTCGTGCCGATGCGCAACAGATCAAGTCCCTGCATTCTGGCCCGGGACGCAAAGACCGCCTGGCCGGGGTCGTTTGTGGCAAGGGTGCCTGCGGCGTCGAGATAAAGCGTTACCTGGTGATCCCGGTTATCACGGGACTTCACGTTCCACGTGAGATAGGTGACGGGACGTGACAGCAGCGCGAGATCGTCGGGGAACAGAGGATTCATGAATTCCATATCGAGCTCGATTTCGGAGCTCGTCAGGACGACGGCTGTGCGCGTGGGCGTAACCGACAGGCGGACCTGCTTCAGGGCGGGCTCGGCGTCGCGATGGCGCGGCAGTGCGCCTAGGAAGCGGTAGTTCCTTCCGTCAACGCGGATGATTCCATAGAGATCCTGGTTGACTCCGGACCAGTGTTCCGTCGGAACCTTCGTCGCCTGATCGGCCATCGACCAGATGCTGAAATACGGATCGTGGGCTACGAGAGGTATGGCGGGCGGACGGAAGTCCATACTACCTGCGGGTGCCTGGGCCCTTGCCTTTGCAACAGGCAGCAATAGTACTGCCAAGATCACTACGCACTTATAGCTAACTCGCCGGGTAGTTAGGCGCATTGAACTAAATCCTCTCCTGGATCGTTCGCATCTTGTGGAGATGCAAGATTCCAACGACGTCTTGCGGGGCCATCCCTATGGTCTGTGGTGCCGCGCTTTTCCGATGTCGCGGCTGGTCACCCGTGGTGCCGGGCTCATCCTATGGAGTAGAGGTCGTCCGGGTCAATGGTATGAGCCGCGCATTTTTGAATAGTTCCTGAGAACTATTTACAGGACGTCGAGCGCGAGCAAGAACCATGCTGTGCCGCGGATGACGTAACGGTACAATGCTAACTATGATGTCCGAGATTTCCAGCGACGGCCGCATTCGGATCTTTATCGTGGACGATCACGACGTGGTCCGCTTGGGGCTGCGGACGATGCTGGAAAGCGAGCTGGACATGGCAGTCGTTGGTATGGCCGGCAGTTCCCTGGAGGCTATTCAAAAGGTTCCCGTACTTTCGCCGGACATCCTAGTCACCGATCTGCGGATGCCGCAGATCGGCGGAGTGGAAATGCTGCTGGAACTTCGGCGTCTGTGTCCGCAACTGCGGGCTGTGGTCCTAACGACTTATCACTCCGATGAGGACGTATTTGGCGCAATTAAGGCGGGTGCGAAGGCTTACATCCTGAAAAGCTCTTCTCTCGAGGAGGTCACCGAAGCGATTCGCAAGGTGCACGCGGGAGAGAGCGCGATTCCACCGCATATTGCGCACCAGTTGGCGCAACGCGTGAGCCGCCAGCCGCTGAGCACGCGAGAGCTGGAGATCCTCCACCTGGTGGCACGCGGGATGAAGAATCACGAGATCGCGATGCAGCTTTCGATCAGCGCCAATACAGTACGGAACCACGTAGTGAGCCTGCTCGAGAAGCTGGGCGTCCGCGACCGTACAGAGGCCACGGCGATTGCGTTGCAGCAAGGGCTGGTGCATCTCGACGAGGAATAGGGACCAGAAGGCTGGGGTTGGGCGACGCAGTCAGACGTTGCGCTCTTCGACGGCGTCATCTTCCCCTGGCGGCGCGACGCGGCGGAAGGAGAGCAGCCGGTTCCAGGTTTGCCGGAACCATTCCGACACGGTGTGCCTTCGACCGTAGGGTGAGGTGATCGTCACCGTGGTGCCCTGCCCTGGAGCGCTCGCGATCTGCAGATCGGCGTCGATTCGTTCGCAGCGCCGCCGCATGGCGGAGATCCCGAAGCCCGCCTCTGTGTCGCAGCTGAAGCCGACGCCGTTGTCGCGCACCTCAAGCGCCACGGTGCGGGGTTCATAACGCAGGCAGAGAGAGAGCTTCTCTGAGCGGCTGTGCCGAACAACATTGGTGATAGCCTCACGGCCCACCTGAAAGAGGGCGTCACGCACGGGGAGAGAGATTTCGCGGACGACGCCGCTTCGCCTGATCTCCATGGGGACATTGTCGGCATCTAGCATGGGCGCGGCGTAGCGCTCGAGGGCGACGAGAAGATCGACGCCGCCGTCGGCATCGGGATGAAGAGCGGCGATATTGGCGCTGGTCTCCGAGTGGGTTTGGGCGACAAGGCTGCAGGCGGTATCGAGCTTTTCGAGAAGATCCGCCCTTTCCACCAAGGCAAGATTGCGCATCCGATTGCGCACACCCTGCAGGTGAAAGCTGACACCGGCGAAGCTCTGGGCCAGAGTGTCGTGCATTTCGTGTGCCAGGCGTTCGCGCTCGTCCATGATGCCCCTCATCTTCCAGCGTTCGATTTTCAGGTAGAGAAGGATTCCGACGAACATGAGGACGAATGCGGCGATCAGGAGGCGCAGGAGGCGCGGTGCACTCCACCATGGAGGCCCGGCGAGCACCTCGATATCGTCCGAGGAGCGGGTGAGAACAGTGAACGCCGCGCT
The DNA here is from genome assembly GCA_035529815.1 of Occallatibacter sp. Taxonomy (GTDB): domain Bacteria; phylum Acidobacteriota; class Terriglobia; order Terriglobales; family Acidobacteriaceae; genus Telmatobacter. The sequence continues at coordinate 49,972 of DATKWA010000202.1, forward strand.
CTGCTTTGCGAAGTTCTCGCCGATAACGCAGATTCCGTGCACGCTGAGCCAACTGCCGGGCTGCCAGTTTCGGTATGCACTGCTTGACAGAGGCGTGGGGACGACGGCGGCAAAGGACTGCGACTCGTCGTCGAGCCGGAGGCGCAGTGTGCCGTCGGATTCGCGAGTGATGGAACGGATGTAGCCGCGAATCTCGACCAGCGAGGAACTGAAGGCGCCGCTGGCGGCTTGGGTGCTGGAGATGGAGAGGGGAACGGTCGGCGTGCGGTCCCAGAGGAGGCGGACGGTGGTGGCTTCGAGATCGTGACGGTAGCCGGAGAGAACGATACGGCCGGTGACTTCGATCTCGTCGCCGAGGTTGAGAGGCAGCTGAGCTTTGGAGTCGAGCTGGATGCCCCCGGAGGAATCCTGAATATAGACGGGGTTGGCCAGGGTGACAACGCCCCGCACTCGGACGGTGGCGTCAGGGGTGATCATCGAACGCACGCTCTCAATCGGCGCCAGAGAGACGAGTGGCCGCACAGGCTGCCTCGGCACTTCCTGCATGAGGGCGAGTATGGTCTTCTGATGGCCGTGCACGGGAAAGTAGGTCTTACCGAAATCGAACCGGCGCATGTTGTAGTACTCGGCCTCGCTCTCGGGGTACTTCAGATATTCCACGGCTCCTGCATGCGCCATGATCGATTTCAGGTCTGCTTCGGTGGTGGGCGTAACACTGATGTGACGCCAGGCGCCACCGGTTCCCATCGAGCGCAGGCCAATTTTGCCGCCGGCGACACAAGGATTCTCCTCGAAGGCGCCCCAGGCGGACTGGCCGGTTTGGAGGTTGGTGGCGACTGCGCCAATCCTGCAGCCGACTGCGACGACTTCCAGGCGATACCACACGGATGGTTCCACACCTCCGGGCACGGGCACGGGGTGGGCTTCGAGCCAGCCATGATCGGCTCGGCCAATGACCAGCGCGGAATCGTTGCTTCGCAGGCCAACGTAGTAGCCGTTATAGGAGTCGATGCCCGTCTCCTCGTCTCCGACGCGGAGGATGAGACCTACGTCTCCGGCGTGGCCCAGCATCTCAAGATCGCTTTGGATGCGATAGTTTGACCACGTGGGCGAACCGGTGACGAGCTTTGCGCCTCGTTCATCCGATCGATTGAAGACGGTTCCTCCGGCCAGTTGCCAGGCGCCGCCGTAGGCGGACCACTCTTCGGCTTTGTTCGCCGAAAAGGAGTCGTGATATGGAAGCTTTGGACCGCCCCCCCGCAGGGTGAAGACGGCGATTGTGGCGGCGGCCGCGAGCACTGCGATGAGTCCGGCAAATCGCCGCCGCGCAATTCGGGAAAGGATCGGGCCTTTCACGTCCCGGGCCTCCAACGCTCCGAAAGAATGGTCTGAATGACGGGATCGTCGACATTGGCTTGGCTGACGAACCGAGGCTCCACAAGCACTCTCTCGGGAACGCTGCGGCCCAGATGCTGGGCGACCAGATTGCCGACAGCGATACGTCCCATGGTGCGCGAATCCTGCACCACCAGGGAGTCGATCACGGAATCGCGCAGGAGGAAGAGCAGATCCATGCCCTGATCGCAGCCAACGATGCGAATGCGGCCCATTGCGCCGGCACTGGCGACCGCGGACGCCGCACCCCGCGTTTCGTTGATGCCGAGGGCGATGATGGCGTCGAGGCCGGGATGGCTCCGAATCGCCTGCTCAGTTACCAGTTCCGCCCGACCAAAGCTGAACGATCCTGTAAGCTCGTCAACAATCTGAATCTGCGGATCTTCGCGCAGGATCGCGCGCTGTACCGCTTCCGCGCGGGGCACACTGCCGGGAGAGAGAGGATTCACGCCAAGGATGATGACTTTTCCTTTTCCGCCGAGAATGCGGTGCAATCTGCGGGCGATAAGGGTGCCGGTTCTGTTTTCATCGTTGAGCACAAAGGAGAGGCCCTGCCGCGGCGCGATGGGAATCTCAGCGCCGACGACAACCACGGGGATGGCGCTGGAAAGAGCGCGCTCGATGAGCGTATTCAGGGCAAACGGGTTATTCGGAGATAGCAACAGCCCGTAGCTGCGGTCACGGATGGCTTTTTCCGTGAGCTTGATCTGCGGCTCGACATCATCGCTGGTGGTAGGACCGTTCCAATAGACGCGTAGATGCTGGCGCAGTGCAGCGTCAGCAGCACCGCCGTGTTCGGCTACGGAGATCTCCTCTGATGTTTCGCGCGGGATGACGGCGATAGTGGATCGCCAGGAACTGGAAGCGCAGCCGGACAAGGCCAAACCGAGTAAAGCCAGGAGTAGACAGGTCGGCCTTCCGACGAAATGCATAATAACTATCGTACTCTTTTACATCCAGTGCACTGGAACCGGTCCCTCCATTCTGACTAGTTGTAGAGTCTCAACAGGTTGTTCCTTTCGAGGCCGAAGCAGCTGATAGGTGTGGCCAAGCCGATGCCACCATGGGGTCCTTTCCAGTTGTACAACCGAGGAACACGATACCCATAAAATCCGCATTCGTGAAATGCGCTATCTCTGGCATCCGTGGTACGGGCAGAAGGTAATCATCGTGGACGCAGGGCGACGAGGAAATCTACGGTGTAGAGGTGTCGCCTTCGGTGATTTCGGCGGTCGCGGATACAGTGATGGAAGAAGTCAGGGAGTGGCAGAGCCGGCCGCTTGAGCCGCTCTACCCGATCCTATTTCTGGACGCATTGATGGTGATATGCGTTTGGGATCGAGATGCCCCGCGAACTGCGCGTTCTTCATGTCGAATACCTGCCTGATTGAATGGGAATTTTCAATTTACTTTCCCGCCTGCGACCAATATAGGTCCGTGTGCCCCGTAGCAAAAGCAGGATCGGCTGTTGTAGTTGAATTGCCACCGCTTCAATCTTCCCGGTAGACCGGTCCGGGCTTTCATACTCCATATTTACGGCAGACCCGAGATCACTACCAACGTCGAAGATTTCCTAGCCCAGGCTGCCCCAAACATTAACGAATACCATCGCCTGCTGCTTGCAGTCCACGGTCAGCAATCCCTTTCCAAGCCGTACCCAAACCGATCCGTCGGGTACATTGCGAACTTCGGATGCTCTTCCGCCAGTGTGCGGTCAGGAGCCGCCTGCAGCTCAGCTTGGGAGGAACCTCTGGCAAGTCGATCGAGAGAGGCAATGCGGCCCGACCACTTGCCAAAAGTTCTCACCTCGTGAAACACGAAGCGATCCTTCACAAGGAGTGTTACCCCGTCATATTTTCTCCCGCCTTGCGCAATTATCTTGCCAACGCCGCCCTGCTCCGGCGTGATAATGTCCGCTGTGATTGTCTAACATCGCCCCGCCAGCTGAGGTCCCGTATTGCCATTTAGCCGCTCTAAGCCTCGCGATAGGTGAACACCGTCTTTCCGGCCAGCAGAGAGCGACGGCATGCGCTCGGCGTATTGAATCAGTGGATCAAAACCCCTAAGCTCGACCGCCTGGCAAGAGCCGGGGCATCTTTCGGCCAAGCTACATGCCAAGCACCCTTAATGAGCACGGGAGCTCAGATCTGAGATGCCGGGCGGGCCTGCAAAGGCTCCAGGAGCCAACGCTCTCAACTGCCACTGCTCGGCGCTTCTCCGGCCTAAAACGCGATGCGCTACACCTCCTCCTTACCTCATCGCCCAAACCATCAGGCTTGCGGAGCGGAACCCGTCCAGAGGGCAGAATATTTCACTTGCTCAATCCAGTTGGTTATCCCGGCGGAGGTAGGGCATCACGCCAGGCACTCTCGAGGAGATACCGGTGACAGGCCAAGGCTCAACCCCGACCATACTCGCCCACTTCTTGTAGGCAGTAGCCATCTGACCGACTCGGTCAGGATATTGATCGGCCAAGTCGTGTAACTCCGTGCGATCCGCTTCCATGTCGTAGAGCTGCCAATAATTCGGATAGGCGGAAACTAACTTCCATTTACCGATCCGCACCGCGGCGTTTCCCTCGTGCTCCCAGAAGTAGGTGCGCTCGGCGCGGGGCTTGCCGGAGAAGACCGGCACCAGCGTGGTGCCTACCGTCGGCAGGACAGGATTGCCATCGCGCTCCTTGGGATAACTGGTGTGAGCGAGATCGAGCAGCGTAGCCATCACATCCGTCTCGTGTCCAACCTGGTGCGTGATAGCGTTCTTGCCCAACTGAATACCCGCAGGCCAGTGTGCGATGAAAGGCGTGGAGATGCCGCCCTCCTGCGTGTAGTGCTTGTACATGCGGAATGGGGTATTGGCTACATTGCCCCAGGGAATGCCAATGCTTTGGTACGTGTCAGGACCGCCGGGCATGATGTTGGGATTGTTGCCAGCACGGACCGGACGCCCATCCGCCGTCTCGTGCGGAATAAAGATGGGCGCGTTTGCGAGCGGACCGGGTTCAGACAGTTCCTCCAGGTTGCCGCCGTTATCGGACATGAACAGGATAAGCGTATTCTCATAAGCACCCTTCATTTTGAGCTCTGCGACGATCTTGCCGATGTTGTGATCCAGACACTCGATCTGCGCAGCGTAGACCGCCATGCGGCGAATCTCCCACTCCTTATGTGCAGCAAGCTGCCACGGCGGAACGCGCAAATCGCGCTCCGTCAGTGCCCACTTCTCGGGTAGCAGCCCCATCTCAATCTGACGGCTATGCCGGTTGGCGCGTATCTGATCCCAGCCCATCGAGAATCGCTCGATGTATTTGTTGATGACGCCTTCCGGAGCCTGGAGCGGCCAGTGCGGCGCGGTAAAGGCCGCATACAGGAAGAAGGGATTCTGCTCGCCCTCGCTGGTGAACTCATCGATATACTTCACAGCGTGATCACCGATGGCGTCGGTGTAGTAAAAATCCTTGCCGGCGCGCACTCGCTCGTTGCCGTCGGTGAGCGTGGCCGGATCGTAGTAGCTGCAGGCGCCGGCGATCGTGCCATAAAAGCGCTCGAACCCGCGCTGCAGAGGCCAGTTGTGCTTGGACTCAAGCATCGGCGGAGTCAGATGCCACTTGCCGGTCATCGCCGTGCGATAGCCACCTGAACGCAATGCCTCTGCCACCGTGACGCAGTTGGAACTCAGGTCGCCCTTATAGGCAGGATAGGGAATCTCGCCGTAGTTGTCTGCCATGAGCGCAAAGCCCACCTGGTGCGAGTAGAGACCGGTCATCAGCGAGGCACGCGAAGGGCAGCAGCGCGGGTTGTTATAGAAGTTGGAAAAACGCAGGCCAGTCTCGGCCAGGGCATTGAGGTTGGGCGTATCGACCTCCGACCCGTAGCAGCCGATGTCGGAATAACCCATATCATCGGCAAGGATGAAAATCACGTTAGGCCTCAGCGCTGTGTTACTTTCTTGCGCTAATGTACTTTTCAGGCCATCAAATGCCAGAGTCGCAGCCAATGCGGAACTAGATTGGATAAATCCTCGGCGAGTACTCATACTTTTCTCCTTTGTGACAATTAGTCTAGCAAACGTTTACGCGTTCGGGCAGGTCTATCTGCAAATTTCAGTCTGTAACTCGCATTCAATGGGGCCAGCGCACAACCTCATCTTATATAGCGCTGAGATTGTTCAGTCCGTCTCTCACCCGTCATTGCACCGGTTCTATACATCAACTAAAGAGCATCAGCCACACGGAGAAAACCTCTACTCTTGACAATCCAATAAGTGCGCAGATACATTCACAAATGCTTATGAATAGCGTGGAGTTTACTCTATCGAATTCCAAAGTAACTCAACTCGCCTTTGTTCGCCCGATCTGCCAATAGCTGCTAGTACCAATGAACTAATGAACGCTAGTGCTAACGTACTAATCCGCTAATAAACGCTAGTACAAATGTACTAGTAAACGTTTGCCAAGATCAATTTGACATGCGATTTGCAACTCATGAATAGCGAAGGAATATTCAGAATTCCACTTATTTCCGCATGAACATGGCCCACCCTGTTCCGGAAAATGGACAGGAAAGGCCAACAAAAGCGTTGACTGAGGAGGAGTAACATGACACTGAAAATGACCAAAAGACCCAGAATTTTTTCCCTGACATTAAGCCTTTGCATGGCTGCGGCAATGTCCTTGACGGTTGGCTTTGTTCGGACAGGGAACGACCGGTCAGATCACCGGGCGCATAACGGACCCCTCCGATGCATCAATTCCCGGAGCGGTGGTAACGGTGAAAAACGCACAGACCCAGGGAACGTGGCACTCGACTTCAAACGCAGACGGTTTGTATACAGTCCCTCAACTTTCGCCGGGACTATATGACATCGTGATTACGAAGGAAGGTTTTACATCCGCTGCCCGAAGAGGCATCAGACTTGCAGTGGACCAGATCGCCAACGTCAATTTTTCCCTGACCGTTGGCTCGGTGAGCCAAACGGTGGAGGTTTCAGGGGAATCGCCCCTCCTATCGACAACAAATCCCACAGTGGGTGAAGTTATCGGCAACCAGCAGGTTGAGGGCTTACCACTAAACGGACGAAGTCCATATAGGCTGGTACTGCAAACACCCGGTGTCCATGCTGCTCCCAGCGCCAATGGCCAGTTCGGCGACATACCCGTGAACACAACCGATGATACCCTGATTTCTATTGGCGGTGGTCCGGCATCTGCGAACGAAGTCATGATCGATGGAATTCCAACAACGACCGGCTTCATGAACCAGATGACGACTATTCCATCCGTCGATGCAACACAGGAATTCTCTGTGCAGAGCGGGCCGCTCAAGGCTGAATGGGGGCAAAACGGAGGCGGTGTAATTAATGTTTACACGAAATCCGGAACGAACAATTTGCATGGCGACGCGTATGAGTTTTTACGCAACAACATTCTGGACGCCAACGACTACTTCGACAAGCTGAATGGGGTACCGACGCCCTCATTCAAGATGAACCAGTTCGGCTTTACGGCTGGCGGACCTGTTTTCATTCCGAAGGTCATCCATGGAAAGGACAAGTACTTTTTCTTTGTGGATTATCAAGGAACCCGCTGGATTCAGGGACAGACGTATATCGCCACCGTTCCTACCAAGGCGCAGCGAGCTGGCGATTTCTCCCAGTCCCTTGACAGTAAGGGAAATGTTATACAAATTTTTAACCCCTTTTCGACAACGCCTGATCCCAATAACCCATCGCAGTCCATTCGTACGGCATTCGCAAATAACCAAATCCCCCAGGGTATGATAAGCCCCGTTGCGACAGCGGCGATGACCTACCTCCCACTTCCCAATCTTCCCGGAAACCCAATCACCGGAGCGCAGAACTTTATCAGTAATGCACCTCGGCGCATTGACGAAGCCGAATTTGGAGTAAAGTTTGACCAAAGTGTGGGTACTAAGGAGAAACTGTTCGAGCGCTACTCCCTTAACCGAAATACTCTCGGCCAGCCCGATAGCTTTGGAGGCCCGGGGACCCCGGGTGTCGGCGCCCTTGGAAAGTTGCGTTTGTACAACTACAGTGCCGGAGTGAATAGTACGACAACTCTGGGCCCTTCGAGCGTCTTAAACATCAGCTATGGCTTTGCGCGTTTCTACTGGGGACGACCGACGCTGAGTTACGGATTTGATCAGTCAAAACTTGGATTTCCAAGTTCATTGGTGAGCAAGGCTGCATATCCTCTGTTCCCCAACTTCGGCATTGCAGGGTTCTCCGGTATCGGTGGTGGTGGAGGCCTGCTGTTTACTGGGCAGAATACACATAGCATCCAGGTCTCACTGATGAGACTTTCAGGTCGTCACTCACTCAAGTTCGGGGTGGACCTTCGACTGAACCTCTTCAATCAAATTCAAGGCGGAGACGCAAATGGGTCATATTCCTTTGCCCAAGCTATGACTGCAGGCCCAAACCCGAACTCATTCGCGAGCAACGCCGGCAGCGCTTGGGCAAGCTTCCTTCTTGGTACGGCAGCGTCAGGGAGCATGGGGATTCCGGTGGGCATGGCGCTCGAAAATATGTATTTCAGTGGATACGGACAGGATGACTTTCGCATCACTCCGAAGCTGACGCTCAGTTATGGATTGCGGTATGACGCGACTAGCCCTATGACCGATAGGCACAACCGGCTGAATTGGTTCGATTACAATCTACCGAGTCCAGCAAGGAACTCCCAATTTTCTAGCCTGACCGGTGGCTTGGTTTTTGCATCATCGTCAAACCGATCGGTGTATGGCTGGTCCATGAACGATATACAACCTCGTTTTGGGTTTGCTTTTAACCCGATCACCCACACGGTGATTCGAGGCGGAATTGGCCTCACGTATATGCCACTTGCTCTCAACCTGCCGGGGGCGGGCATTGGCGCGGCACCTCAGTCGGGATTCAGCGCCGACACTCCAATGGTGGCGTCGTTGGACGGTCTGACTCCGTTCAATACCTTGTCTAATCCATTTCCAGGCGGACTGAATCAGCCATCCGGAACTAGCCTGGGAGCAAGCACTTACTTAGGACAGTCGGTCAATATCTGGAATCCAAACCCTCAGATGCCGAACGAATGGCAGTGGAATTTCGGTATTCAGCAGCAGGTGAAGGGAATTCTAATTGACCTCCTGTATCAAGGCAGCAAGGGAACCCATCTGGTACAGCCACTCGAACATAATGCACTCCCCACTCAAGACTTCGCGTTAGGTACGGGTCTACAGAAACTGGTGCCAAATCCCTTTTACGGAACGATAACTACCGGAGCTCTGGCCCAGCCAACTGTTGCACAACGACAATTGCTTCTGCCCAATCCACAATTCAGCGGTATTAATATGCTGGACGATACATTTGGAAGTTCAAGCTACCATGCGCTGGCTTTGAAAGTGAAGGTACCGGACCGCCACGGCGTGTCCGCGTCCTTGAGTTATACATTCAGCAAAGAAATTGCGAACGTACTTAACTCACTCGGTAATTACAACAACCCAATCAATGCGGGCCTCACTACGGGTGTGCAGAACCCCTACGACCTCCGCGCCGAACGCTCCCTTTCAGAACTGGATACTCCCCAAGACGTCTCAGTCAACTATGTGGCCGAGATACCGCTGGGAAAGGGCCGCCGCTTCCTGTCGAATGCCCACGGTATAGAAAACTGGCTTGTCGGGGGTTGGCAGTCGAATGGGATCTTTACCTACCGAAGCGGCTTCCCGTTGGCGATGAGCGCAACGATCATCGGCGGAGGCAATCGCCCCAACAAGACTTGCAGCGGTTCGTTAAGTCATACTTCACGAGCACAGGAGGTGAGTAAATGGTTTGATACCTCGTGCTTTGTGGTGCCTGCACCCTTTACTTTTGGCAATGAATCGCGTACTGATCCCCGCTTGAGGAGTCCAAGCTTTACACAATTCGACACTGCGCTTGAAAAGCACCATAAAATTGAGAACATGGACGTCATGCTCAGAGCCGAGGCATTCAACTTGTTCAACACGATCCATTTCTACGCGCCAGACTCGAACGCAAACCATCTGACCTTTGGTCAGATTCAAAGCACAACGGGAACCCCGAGAGTAATTCAATTCGCGCTGAAGCTCAGCTTCTGAGCAGGTAAAGTCCCCAGCGAGCCGGGCTTGCCCGGCTCGCTGGCCTGATTTCACAATATAGAGGAACTAGACTCGCACGATCGGCGCTGTATTGTTCCACAGAGGGCAGTCGTACAACCCTGTGACATATCTGCCACTTGAACCTTCAGCGAATCGGACAAAAAATCAAGTCTCCTCACTCGTTCCCTTACATGTTGCGCTGAGAGATTGCTGGGAAAGATCGATGACACTTGATAGAAGTGGTCGCTTTTTCTTGGGGGGAGGAGAATGTAGTAAAGAAGGGATTTTTCTTCTCGAAAAGCACCATGAGTTCTGGAATTCAAAGTTTTACTTGTTGCCCACAAACGCTATCATCCACAACCATACAAATTTGGCACTGGTTCCTGAAGCAAAGAAGGTTCTTGCGCTAGGCAATTCTGCAGGTCCTCAGGAAGATATAAATCCAGTGCGAGCGGACCTCTTACGATTCGACACCCATTCGCATGAATTCAGGCCATTTCTCCCAGGAATTACTGCGAGGAATGTGGACTTCTCGATAGATGGGAGGATGATCGCATACATTCGGCCTTCGGACCAGACATTATGGATCAGTCATACCGACGGCACCGCAGCTAGACAAATTGAGATTTCTGCAGACTATCTCGAATTGCCCAGATGGTCACCGGACGGCAGGTCGCTCGTATTCATGGCGGAACTCCCCAATAAGCCTTGGCGCATATTCGTAGTCTCAGCCGATCGCGGCAGTCCCCCGAGCGGCATCCATGGGAACAGACAATCAACGGGCGCCTACTTGGTCACCAGGCGGCAAATGGCTGGTGTATAGAAATGTGGAATGTCAGCTGGGGGAAACCTGCGCGATTCATAAACTAGATCTCCTCACAGGACAAGAGTTCACAGTCCCCGGCTCAGAAGGACTAGGTACAGCACGGTGGTCTCCAGATGGACAGTTTATTGCAGCTCTGATCCCCGTGGAACATCAGGTCCTGGTATTTGACGTTGCGAAACAGAACTGGCGAAAGTTCGCCTACGGGGTGAATGGCAACGATCTCGTCTGGTCATCCGATTCTCAGTTTCTCTACGCGAGCAGGCCTTCTGGCGACGAGCCAGAAATCTTGCGAATTTCGGCGAATGGCGCAAAGATTGAAACTGCCATTGATATTCGATCCTTCACAGCCCTTTCTGGGCGCATAGAAACCTGGTTTACATTAGCCCCTCACAGTTCGATTATCTTCCTCCGCGAGATAACCGGAAATGAGATCTACTCCCTGTCATATATTGATAAGTGAGAGGAATTCCATTCAACGCGGTCAGCCCAACATGATCTGCCGCCTTCAACCCGCACAGATCGCATCCACATCAGGAGATCTAAGCCACATGAGTAATCGCCGCGAATTCCTTCGAGATGCCACTCTCGCAGCAGCCGGTCTGGCCGCTGCTTCCGCAACGTCGTCCGCCCTTCCTACCATGGCTCCGGCCCGCAAGCCGAACATTATTCTGTTTCTCGCAGATGACATGGGCTACTCTGACCTCGGCTGCCAAGGCTCAGAGATCGATACGCCCAACCTTGACAAGCTGGCTAGTGGCGGCCTGCAGTTCACTACTTTCTACAACTCGCCGCGCTGCTGCCCGTCGCGCGCATCGCTCATGACCGGCATGTACTCGCATCAGGCGCACATGGGCATGATGGTCGATGACCACGGCCGCTATCCTTATCCGGCGTACGACGGCGACCTGAATACCAATTGTGTCACTATCGCAGAAGCCCTGAAGCCCGCAGGCTACCGCACGTATCACAGCGGTAAGTGGCATCTGGCCGCGCATCAAACCACGGAGGAAGGCGCGGACAAGCACAACTGGCCTCTGCAGCGTGGTTTCGATCACGGCTACAGCATGATCACCGGCGCGGGCAGCTATTACACGCCAAACACGCTCACCTGGGACAACGAGCCCATCAATACGTTTCCTAAAGACTTTTACTTCACTGACGCCATCGCCGACCACGCCACCAAGATGATAGCCGACGGTCCCGCTGACCAGCCGTTCTTCCTCTACTGCGCCTTCAACGCCCCGCATTGGCCATTGCATGCTCCCGAGCACGTCGTCGCCAAGTATCGTGAACGTTATTTGGCCGGCTGGGACAAGATGCGTGAGCAGCGCCACGCAAAGCAGATCAAATCCGGTCTACTGAAAGCGGATTGGAAACTCACACCGCGCGATCCGCGCGTGCCCGCGTGGCAACGGGCATCGTACAAGAAGTGGGAAACTGAGCGCATGGCTGTCTATGCCGCGCAGGTCGACATTCTCGACCAGGCTGTCGGCCGCGTCATCGAGAAGCTCGAACAGTTGGGCGAGTTCGACAATACTCTCATCTTCTTCATGGCCGACAACGGCGGCAACTATGAGGAGTTCAACAAGCACGTGGTCGGCAAACAGCACGCTATCTGGCTGTCTGACACCGCGCCCGACGGCTCTCCGCTGCTCATGGGCAACGTGCCCGAGGTCATGCCCGGTCCGGCGAACACCATCCAGAGTTACGGCGGCCCGTGGGGCAACTTGTCAAACACGCCCTTTAAGCTGTACAAGCATTACGCGCACGAAGGCGGCATCTCGACGCCGCTGGTCGTTCATTGGCCCAAAGGCTTCGAAGCCAGAGGCGAAATGGCCCATCAGGTCGGGCACGAGATCGACATTATGCCCACCTGCCTTGCTGCCGCCGGCGCCATCATGCCCGCGAAATCCAAGGCAGGCACCAAACCGGCGCCGCTAGAGGGCAAGAGCCTGCTGCCGGTCTTCCACGGCATGCCGCTCACTGACCGCGGCATGATCTTCTGGGAGCACGAAGGAAATTGTGCCGTTCGCGATGGCAAGTGGAAGCTCGTCTCCGCATGGCCGGACACCTGGGAACTCCATGACATGGAAGCCGACCGTACCGAGCTTCACAACCTCGCCGATGCCATGCCCGAGCGTGTTGACATGATGGCAGGAGCCTATCGAACTTGGGCAAAGCGCGTCGGCGCGCAGCCTTGGCCCATGCCGGAGACACCTCCGAATCAACGCGGCGGACTCCCCTTACCCGAATACTTGAAAGCCGATCGCGAATGATTTCACCACCATCATACCGTCATCCTAGCCATGAACGAGGTGAACGGTAGGTTAGCGAAGCCCATCGGCGTTGTTGCACTGATAGGCATCAGGATCGGCTACTCTGAGAAAGAATCCAGAAAGGCCGCCAGTTCAATGCCGAACAAGCACATTCTTGGCACAATTTTGGCACAAACGTTTTGCTGATTTTGCAAGTGATTGATTTTAAACTAGATTACCTATGGTGCCGGGAGGGGGGGTCGAACCCCCACGACCTTGCGATCGGCGGATTTTGAGTCCGCTGCGTCTGCCAGTTCCGCCATCCCGGCTTATCTAGTAAGCATTTTATTTACTTAAGCTTACAGCGATTTCAGCTTTTCAGGTCCATCACTGTAAACTTATGGTCGCCAGTTTGGTCACCACTTCTTCCTACGGTGTGACCAGCTTCTCGACCGCTCCCTGGTTGTGCTCGGGAGCAAGATGCACAAATCGCATCGTCATCTGTATTGTACGGTGTCCCATCAATTGTGCAACAGTGCGAATATCGACTCCCGCCATCACCAACCGGGAAGCGCATGTATGCCGGTTGCAGTGCCAGGTTACCGGGACTCCGATTACTGCCGCGGTCGAAGCATACCACGCCTATCCTAGCCAATGATTGTGAACATAATTCATCCTGGGTCTCGATAATTCATCCGAGACTAAGGCGTTACTCGCAAATTGTCGAATTGGATGTGATCCCACTCAGTCCCCAAAGCAAACATTCCGTGTGTATGGTCTGAGTTGTCGATTGTTGTGAGGGACACTCCATCCAGTAAGGCTACAATCTGTTTGCCTTGGAACCTCAACTGAAGGCGATGCCATTGGTTGCGGTCTATTTTTGCCAAACCGGATGCGAGGGTTACCGTGGGCTTCTTGAACTCCGCTGAAAGGAGCTGCCAGGAACCGTCCGGAGCGAAGCGCAGTACGTAGCCGCTTGGGAAATGCGACTTGCCATCTCTAAAGACGTTTGCGGAGTCAATTCGCCCCATCACTGTTGCCGGCGCATTGGTCAGAAATCGCGTATCGACAGCTACGCTGTAGTCAGTCCAATTGTCTGCACCCGCAATTGTGAATGGATCCGGCAGCGGCCCCCAGGGAATTGGCTTCATGGAGATCACTTGTTCAAGGCACTGACCTGGACGTCCCTCACAGTGATGAACCTCAAAAGCGCCGTCCTGATCGGAAAGATACTTCGGAGTATGTTTTAAAGGGGTTCCCTCAAAGTCATCCGCATAGGGAAGTGGAAATGCTGAAGCAGGCGGCGGAACTGCCGTTCCTTTGCCCTGCCCGGTGGTAGTGGTCAGCGAATAGAGTGAATCTGCGTCGAAAGTGTAGTCGAATTTCCCATTCACCGGTTTAACGTTGGCGACGTGTTCAAATGTGCGGGTATTATTTGTCTCCCAGATGTGAACCTCAGTGGCTGCGAGGCCCCCTTCCAACCGAAAGGAAACCTGCTGTGGGTGCTCGGCGTTGATCGTCTCGAGAATTACACTCCAGTTCTTTTTGTCGGTAGAGCGAAGAGCCACGTAGCTTCCCTTTTCTGGAAGGTAGCCGGACGAAGAATCCATATACTGCCAACCCGGCTGGGCAAACTGTGTAGTGTGAGCGGTTGCCCAAATGGTTCCCTGAACATCGTAATTTCCAGACCACGGAGTATTTGCGTACATCAACCCGGAATTTGGAGCTGCGAGGTTGTCGTAGTAGGAGGTGATGGGGCTCCATATTTCAGTTGATGTGAGCGAGCCCTCTAGGTAATTCTGGTTATAAAGATGCGCAAGGATGCGACCGCCATAAGGCCAGTCCCGGTTGACAAACGGACCGCCTCCGCCGTTTGGCTGATCTTCGCTCGACCAAAGTGGTTTGCCTGTCTTGCGAGCCGTATCAGTGGTGGTAACCTTGCCGTGGACGAGCGGGTAGTGTACGCCGATCACGGAAATTGCACTGGCCAGGTCAGGGTCTTTCAGCATCTCGTCGGCGATGGACCATTGTCCTTTTCCCTGTCCAGGATACTCGTCACAACAGACGATTCTGGTTGCCAGATGGTCGGCCTTGAGTTGCCTGTCAAGCTCCTTGATATAAGGAATATCGAAGACCTTCTCATTCCATGGACCCACATAAGAAATATCCAGGCCGTAACTTCGCTTTGCAGTCTGGATAAAATCTGCGACATATTCCGCCATTTTGGGAGTATAAAGTGTATCCGTGCCAACCCAGCCAGGTGCCCCCCATGGGAGTCCCTCAAGCACAATGTTCGGGTTACGCTTGTGCGCCTCCACCATAAGCCACCACTCGTATCCGCGGGTCGCGTCGTGATCTTTAGCACTGCGCATGTGACTGGGCTCGGAGCCATCGGTCGAGTTTACGTCCGCACCAATCTCCACCTTCAGATGCTGCAACGCCGCACCGTAGCCTGGCTTGAAGAGATAATCCAGAATCTGGCTCCGCTGCGGCTCAGGATAGTCAACTAATAGACGCGACGATGCGCCAGCGCTTACTGCTCCGATGCCGTCATATACCCGCCCCTTGCTATGTCCATCCAATACGATGCTGATCTGCTGACAGTTTGCGCTCATAGTTGCGAGGCAAAGCGCCACCCCCAACAGAGATGCCGACAGACTCGTCCGCCAACTTGCCCCTTTGACACGATCAAGTACACTTTGTCCGGTGCTCATGTTCTTCCTCCTACGATTTACCCATGCGTAAGTTCATTTCGATCTCTTCGAGAGTCTTGCCTCGAGTCTCTGGCAGTCGGATGTAGAGAAAAACTAGGCCTGCCGAACAGATACCCGCATATGTCCAGAATGTGCCCGCCGCCCCGAGCGAAGCATTTAACAGGGGGAATGTGTACGTGAGGACAAAACATGCAGTCCACAGTCCTGTGACAGTAACGGACATCGCGCTACTGCGGATCCGGTTGGGGAAGATCTCTGATATGACAACCCATGTTGCGGGCGCCAACGACATGGCATAGCAGGCGATCGCCGCAAGAACTAGCACTAACAGCGGTGTGCCCTGTACGTGCAGTTGATAGAATGCGCCGAGAGCCCCATAGATCACGACCAGCCCAGAGATTCCCGTAAGCAGCAGAAAGCGCCTGCCATAACGGTCGATCGTGAACAGCGCAACAAAAGTAAAAACTACGTTCACCGCCCCGGTGACCACGATATTGAATAAAATGTCGGATACCTGGTATCCGGCCGCTGCAAATATCTCTTGCGCATAATTGAAGATCACATTGATTCCGCACCACTGTTGAAGTACGGCAAGCACGACGCCCAGCACGAGAACCTTTGCCATTCCGGGAGAGAACAGTTCGCGCAATCCGGAGCGTTGAGGCTCTGCTTCACTCACACTCCTGAAATCTTCCATCACCCGCTGTGCATATACCTTCCCGCCGAGGCGCTCCAGTACTTGGAGCGCCTGTCGGTTGCGGCCTTTATATGCCAGCCAACGCGGACTCTCGGGGACAAGGAGCGTCGCACCTAAGAACACAATCGCAGGAATAGCCGTAACCGCGAACATCCAGCGCCAACCGAATTGGCCATTCCACGAAAGCAATATCTGTGGCACAGTAGCACCGGTCGGCACAGGTTTGGCAATCAGCCAATTCACTACTTGCGCCAGTAGAATTCCGAAGACAATGGCCAGCTGGTTAAGTGATACCAGGCGACCACGCAATCCTGCCGGAGAGATCTCAGCGATGTACATTGGCGATATTCCGGAGGCGAGACCGATGGCGAATCCACCGAATACTCGCCACGCAACAAAACCAATGAAGTGTGTGGCCAGCCCAGTGCCAATCGACGAAAGCGCGAATATCAGCGCTGCCAGAGTAAGCAGCCATTTTCTGCCGAAGCGATTGCTTAGCCCACCAGATGAAATGGCGCCAGCAAGGCAGCCTATCAGTGCACAGCTCATCGCCCAACCTTGACTCGAGGGCGATTCAAGGTGAAAGTAGGGCTCATAAAACGGCTTTGCGCCGCCTATAACCACCCAATCGTAGCCGAAGAGTAGCCCGCCCAGCGCGCCGGCTGCGGCAGCCATCCAAATGTAGAGTCGGCGAAAGGAGCCTACGCTCTCAGCACCTTCTCCCGAGGCTGGTATCGTTTGGATCATGACTTGGAGTGCGCCTCGAGGTTCTCCGGCGCTTGCCGTCTTTCTACCTTGAACCAGCCAAGCATTTCGGCCGCGAATAGATGATTCGGGTCCAGCGCAGCGACCTGCTCCAATTGCCGGATCGCGCCTTGCAGGTCACCTAGCCCATGACGGGCCAGCGCTCCCAGCAACATAGATTCAACGCGATTTCGTTTGTGCAGGTCGTCGTCGAAGAGAAGAAGGTTAGGTAACGAAGTCGCGAAGTAGTCAATCTTCGGTTCCAGTTCCAACTGTTTGGCAGCGAACTCCGTCAGGCTGGAAAATACTGCAAACCCCGTGCGGCGGTCACCTAGTTCCAGGAGAGAGAGAGCCTGAAAGTATGAGTGAACGGTCACATCCTGTAGTGGTGCAGCAGCGGCATTCCAGAAGTCGCTCGCTCGTTGCGTATCTCCAAGCTGCCGCGCCGCCAATCCTGACAGGTAATCGAGATCTCGCTCTAGCGTGAGTAAGTGCTTCCCTTCTCCCAGGTTCCAGGGATATCTTCGAGCGGCTTCAAAGTGCATGAGCGCATCGTCATACCGTCCCGTTGCCAGAGCCTCTCTGCCCAGTGCGCGATGTGCATACACATACTGGGCTGACACGAGTCCTTCTCCGCCTTCCCAGGGACTGAAGCGACGCGTACCCAGGTGTTCCAGCGCGGCTGACCATTGACCGCACTGATTTAGCAGGGTGATGTACTCCACTGTCAAATCATCCCTGCGCACCACAAGGTCCTTGCGCTCATCCAGCATGCGCAGTCGTTCTTCCGGAGAGACCCGACAGCCTCTCTTCTTCAGTTGATCCCACTCATACAACACGCGCGCATCGCCAGGATTGACCTCGAGTGCGCGTGCATACATACGTTCGGCAGCTCCCTGATCGTGCAATACATTGAACTCAGCAATCCCAAGATTCCTCCAGGGAATGGAAAAGTCGCCGTCAAGTTCAACAGACTTGCGCCAGCACCGTATTGCGTCTTCATAGCGGCGCTTGTCGTAATAAAGATTGCCGAGATAGTAGTGCGCCTTCGCGCTCAAAGGATCCCGCTGGACAGCGCCCTCAAGTACGATCATTTCTTCGAGTCGAGCCGGAAAGCAATATCGCGACGTCGCCGCTTCGGCTTTAGCCACGTATTGATTCGATTGCTGCGCTTGTCCAAGCGAGGAGGCAAGCCAGGAAAGCGTGTACCAGACCATCGGATGCTCAAATCCTGCCTTCAGGCTGCAAGCCTCCAACAGTGCGAAGGCGTCCTCACGAAGTCCGGACCAGGCCAGATCAAAGCAGACGTCGAGCAAAGTTTGGACGTCTTTCCCAAGTTGAGCGACATACTCATCGAGGTCCTGCTGCTCTGAACTCAACAGAAAGCGCTCGGCAAGCGTACGGAAATCTACGCGATCGACGGCCAGCGTCTTGTCAATCGCAGTCCGCGCTTCTTCTAGTCGGCCTGTCCGGCGCAATAGAGAAGCTTTCAGCGCTCGCGCCTTCAGATTCTCTACGTCGGTTAGCAGGCTTTGCTCAATTTGTTCCAGCGCCAAGGAAAGGTTCCCACGCTCAATGCTGATACACGCAAGCGCATAATATCCCGCACTCTTCCAGGCATGGTTCCACACTGACTTGTGGAAGGCATTGTAGGCTTCTACGGTCTTGTGCTGGTACAGGCAGGCCAGGCCGAGATTGTAAAAGGGTTCCCCATCGTAAGGGTTTGGATTTCGCAAAGTAAGGCGGTGAATCGCCGTGGCAAAGTGCCTTTCCGCCTCACTGAACTGGCCCTTGCGCAAATACCACAACCCCATTGCATTGTTAAGCCGCACATCTTCCGGGTCGCGCTTGAGTCCCTCTTGCCAATAGGGCTCCGGTGAGCGAGTTGCATGACGATACTGTTCAAGGTGCAGACCTGTCAGGTACAACTCTTCCAAACTGGAAATCTCTTCCGGCATTGGCGGTTCCGTGGCAGCATCTGGGAGTTTATCTTCCCTGGATGCCTCGGGCTGATAACTAATCAGTTCATTGCCCCGTTCATCCAGAACGGACAAGCAGTACTGCTCGGGAATTGCACCATCCGCCTCGCACGTTTTCACAAAGGGATGGCCGGGACTCAACTCAATCTCTTCGTCAACAACTGGACTCCCATTGCGCTTCAGAACTATGCGCACGCGCCTGCGCGAGGTAACGCAAACTCCCACTCTTAATGTCGTAGATTGAAAATCCAGATTCACCGCGACCTGAGTGTTGGCATTTTTCGCTGGGCCGATCTGCTGGATCGGATACCAATATTGGCTGAACGCTTTCGTCTCATACGGCTGTAGCCACGAAAAATCGGGCTGATTGTCTGTATAGGCGCCCGCCATCAGCTCTATATATGGTCCGTCTTCGTCGGTCAGGTTCCGGTCCCATGCATACCCGAACTCCGCATTGCCCCAGGTCCACATTTTCTTGCCCGGCGCAACGTGGTGGTTGGATGTATGCACAAGACCTGCTTGGCGGGCGTGATCGTAGCCCCCGCAGAAGTCGTACTTCGACTCAGTAACCATATAAGAGGTGGGGACTGGAATATTCTTGTACCAGGAAATATCTGTGCCTGGCCGGTAGTCCACGCCATAATAAAAGCTGCGAGCCACCGGGAACGATGAGATCGCACGCTTTGCGTGGTCGGCTACGAATGCCACATCGGGCGGGAAAAAGGCCTGATATTGATCGTGAACTCGCACTGCCACATTGGCCCACCAAAGAAAGGTTTGTGGTACGTTCGTGCGGTTATACAACCTGACCTTGGCCTCAACAACCGCTTTTCCTGGTGAAAGACAGATGCCCACCATGCCCTTCATTCTCAGCATGGGGTCGTGTTCGCTTAGCCAGACAGTTCGGCTCCCATCGGGAGATTCTTCGATCGCCGCATGGACAGGCATATAAGTGGACGGGCGGTGATGTTGCGGCCAGTTATACTCAACTCCCCCGGATATCCATGGTCCCAATAGCCCCACCAACGCTGGCTTAATGACATGCTGTCGATAAAAGAAATCGTATTGGTTCGTCTTATCTAGACCAGCATGGATTCTCCCCCCAATTTCGGGAAGTATCATCAGCTGAATATAGTCATTCTCCAGCATGATTGCCCGATACTTTGCGTCCACTTTTTCTAGAGTCACTCGATCCGTGAATGGATTGGGATATACCTTCCCGCTGCTTCCCTGGTAGACCCTTTTTTCAAGAAACATCGGGTTGGGGTCCGCTTCCGGCACCGGATACGAAGGGACCACAACCTCCTCTTCCCAACAAGCGACTGGATTCGGTTCATGCGTCACAATCATCCGACTTCCACCTCATTGCTTTAAAAGCCACGACTACTAAAAATCGGCGGCCTACAATTCAGGCTCAGTTTCATTAGCACACTTCGACAATCGTTAACGTACACGTTTTCTTTATACCCTGTCAATAGCGGCAGTCTAACCTCTAGCTGCACAGGCCTGGAAGCTTGCGCTCTGGCAACCCGCAAACAGTGCAATCTGTCTGTCAATTGCCATTCCTCGTCAGCCAGAGTATCCCAACATCCTTTATTAGGTCCTTCGTCCTTCGCATTCTTTCAGTCAGCTCTCTCTGTCTTGCCTGATGGCTGGGCGATGGTTGGAAGAAGATACAGCTCCCTCTTCGAAAGTCTCCTACTGTCTCGCCTTAGTTCCGACGAGTACAGGCTGGGCCTATAACTGGATTCTGAACCTACAGCCTTAACTTTGCTCTTGTCCTAGATGAAACACGCACCCTTGTTCATGGCGCACGATGCTGTCGGAGTTCATTCACTTGCTAGCTTCGCCACGTTCTTTGCCGTGCGCGACCAGCACTCAGTTTTTGTAATCGGAATTATCGCCACACTATCTTTGCCTGCTGGAACCAGGCACAGCCTTTGATCCCTTATCGCGCATCACTCACGACCCAGCACTGTTTGTAAGTCTTTGGCTCTCAATCTCGAAAGAGCCTCCCGGCATCAAATGTAGACTTCACTCGTCGCGGCAACTCGCGGCAGAGATGCTGTAGAATTGTCGCTTGTAGCGAAGACTCATGAAGCCTACGAACATCAAAGACATCGCCCGAGCCCTGGGTATCTCAATCGGCACTGTTGACCGCGCCCTGCACGGGCGGCCCGACGTCAGTTCCGCCACGCGTACGCGCGTCTTGAAGAAAGCCGAGCAGCTCGGATACAGGCCTAATCTTGCTGCCCGGTCTCTCAAACTCAACAGCAGGCTGCGCATCGGCGTTTACTTTCCTCGCGAAATCGCGTCCTTCTTCGACCCGTTGCGTGCTGGCGTTCGTTCTGTGGCTTCTGCTGCTACGGGCGTCAACGTAGAACTCGTCTTTCGAACATTTCCAAGGCTCGATGAAGGCGATGTTGAGTTGCTGATGGCGCATTCTAATGAAAAGTTCGATGGTATCCTCGTGGCGCCAGGCAATCCTGACCACATTGGACCTACGCTGAATGTTTTGGCGCGCCGCGGTGTGGCTGTTGTTTGCGTCGCAAGCGACGTCCCACGAAGCGAACGCCTCGCCTCAGTCACCACAGATGCGCATACAAGCGGTGCCCTTGCTGCGGAGATTTTCTCCCGCACAATCCAGAAGACCGGCTACCTGGCCACAATTACCGGTGAGTTGACCACGCTGGATCATGCCGAAAAGCTGCGCGGCTTTGCAGCAAACCTCGCTGTCTTTGCTCCCCACCTCTCTCTGCTTCCCGCTATCGAGTCACACGAACTGCCTAAGTTGGCCTATAGCCAGGCGCTTGCTCTGCTCTCTCGCAAACCCCTACCGCTTGGGATTTATATAAGCACTGCAAACAGCATCCCAGTACTTCGAGCACTCGAAGAAAAGCACCTCCTCAATGAGGTCCAGATCATTGCGACTGATCTTTTTCCCGAGCTCGTTCCCTATATCGAATCAGGGAAACTTCTCGCAACTCTCTACCAGCGACCTTTTGCCCAGGGGAAGGCTGCGCTTGAGCTTCTTCTCCGGTACCTCCTGAACAAAGTCCCGCCGGATCCGGTAACTCGCCTGGCTCCGCACATTATTTTCCGAAGTAACCTATCCCTGTTTACCGGATATATGAATGAAAGTGATGAACGGGACAAATCCGAAGATAAGTAACCGTCTCGCTCTTAAACGTCACGCTTTGCACAATCCCGCTTTCGTTTCAGTCGCCCTGCCTTTAGTATGTCTTCCGTGACCTGAGACCCGTTTTCAGCGAAAGTATCGAGCACAACAAGACGAAAGCATACTGATAAGATTTTCAAATCAAAGTGAAACCCCTTCAAGTATTCAATACTAGAAAACCGAGACGCCTAGCCGGTCTCTCTAGATTGGAAGATAGACTCTAGTCGCTTGTTGCATCTTTCCATGCAGCGGCTTCTTTCGAGTTGCCCTTAAGTCGCGTCGCAGTCGTCATCGTCAGCCCTGTGTCATAGTCCAGCTCGCGTGGCAGATAGCCATCGTTCTCGCGTTGGCGCGTCATCCCTGCATTCGCCCACGTCTCAGGAAAGTCCGGCCTCCAGGCTCGCCTCCCCCAGTAATATCCGCGGAAAGGATCGCGCGAAGTATCCATCCAGTTCAGTAATTGGTCATGCAGGTGATTTCGTATCTCTGCGTGTTGTTCGGAATCTATAAGGTTATGCAGTTCTCCCGGATCTTCTTCTAAGTCGTACAGTTCATCGGTAACCATTAGGTTGATGGCAAGTTTATATCTCCCGTCGCATACACACCGGATAGGTTGAATCCCGCCAAAGCCATCATGGTCTACTTCATACCGTCCCCACTCGATAAACACTTCTTTGCGGACAGTCGCATTCGTATCCATAAACATCGGCAGCATGCTACCGCCCTCCAGCGTCTTTGGCACCTCAAATCCGAAGAACTCCATCAGTGTGCCGTTCAGATCGATATGGGATACCAGTCCCTTGGATACTGTATTTGCCGGCGCTTTCCCCGGCCATTTCGCCAGGAATGGAATATGCGTTATCTCTTCGTACATCGCCGGCCCCTTGTCCTGAAGCCGATGTGATTCCAGAAAGACTCCATGGTCAGCGGTGTAGATAACAAGCGCATTTGGCGCGCTTTTTTCGATCTGGTCAAGTACCCGCCCTATCTCTGCATCGATGAACGTATGGGAGCCGAAGAAGTGCTTCGACTGAATCGGTCGCGGCTTCTCATCTAGTCTTCCATCGGCCCAAATGCGTTGTTCGACGGGCTTTCCGTCGAGCGAATCGTTCACATTGGGATCGCTTGGAAAAACAAAGTCCTTGTACATCTCTGAATATTCAATCGGGCATAGACTTGGATCGTGCGGCTCGTCATACGCCACGACAAGCAGAAAATCGTCTCCTTTGTGTTCCGCAAGAAAGTCCACCGCACGATTCGTCACGCGGTGGCCGTAACACATATCCGCCGTCCACGTCGGATCGTCGCCAGTCGCCCGGTTGCGCGAACGAACGCGCTCTTCCGGCGTCAGTTCCGTTAGGTAACGGCGCATGTCGTACCAGTAGGCGCCATTCCACCCCGGTGCCGGCTTTCCTGTATCGAAGTAGTCGGTACCGGAAAGATGCCACTTCCCCATAAAGGCACATTCAATTCCGCGATCGTGAAGCCGCTGGCCAATCGTATGCACTGTGTTGCCCAGCGGCATACTGTTGCCCCAAACTCCGTTCGTATGCGGGTAAAGCCCGGTCCATATTGAAGATCGTGCCGGAGCACATACAGGCTGGCAATTGTAGGCGCGATCGAAGCGGATACCCTGCTCTGCCAGACGGTCCAGATTAGGTGTCTTCAAGCCGGTATTTCTGTAGCAGTTCAACATGTCGTAGCGAACCGATTCTCCAAGAATCACCACTACTTGGCGCGGTTCACCGGAAGCGTTCGCAGCATGACCCAATACCGGCGCTACTGCCAAGGTACTACTGGCCGTGCCAGCCACCTTCATAAAGTCTCGACGATTCATCGGTTCCTTCCGTATCTACTACTGTTTCCAATCCAATGACCAGATGTGAAATCCGCGAATCCACAGTAGCATTTGCGATCTGACATTTGGTCTTTGTTTCCCGAACAAATTAACGCAACACCAAGTCTTAACCCAACACCAAGTCGCCATCCGGCTTCGCAAACTATTTGCACAACAGCCTCTCTACCTAGAACGGCTATCTTCCTGAAGCCTAGGATGCAGCCCGCACTCGCAGAAAGCAAACGTTTCAACGTGACACATCGTGTACTATCTCATTTGCATCGTCGATCTGCTTCAGGTGCTTGACCTTCTGTGCCTCATCCAAAGCCTTCGGTTTATCTCCTATTCGTCCGTAAAGCGTTACGAGGCGGAAATGCGCAGAAAAGAAGTTAGGATCAATCTTTACTGCCTTCTGCATTTCGCGAATTGCATCTGGATACCGCTTTTCTGCCTCATACAATAAGCCAAGCTGGTAATGAGGCTCATACCATCCAGGAGAAAGCGCCTCTGCCTTTCGCAACAATTCCTGAATCTTAGGAAAATTCCTGCCTTCGTCGCGCCCACCGCGTTCCCACAGGCTAAGTGCATAGAAGTAATTTGTTGCGGCGTTGTCCGGGTAACGATCAGCAAAGTCCTTCAATCGCTTATCCACTGCGGTTGCCAGGTCAGGCGACACCCTGCCTGCCCTGCCAAGAAATTGAACAGGGCGCGGGTCCTTAGGATCCAGATCAACGGCCGCGCACAACACCCGCACCGCCTCGTCGTATTGTTCCGACGCATAAAGTGCCACGCCCAGGCCCACCATCATCTGCGACGAACGGGGATACTTCTCGACCCCGTAGCGGAAATACTTGACGGACTCGTCGAGCCAGCCCACATATTGTTTGTGCTGAAGCAAGAATGTCGCCAAGTCGAAGATATTTGACTCTGTCGGTTCAACTTCCGCTGCGCGATAGTACTCTCTTACCGCTCCGTCATTGTCGCCGCCCCGCTCTTTTACGGCCGCCAGCAAGTTGTGCAACTTCGCACTATCCGCCTGCGCCAACATTTGCCGAATCTGATGTTGTGCGCTATCCAGCTCCCCCGCCTGCATGTATGCGAATGCTAAGTCGTACCCGATCGATTCATCCTGCGCAGAAAGTGCGGCCGCTCTCGCGAGCCAGCGCACGCTTTCGCGCCACTCTTCTTTATGTAAGTAATATTCACCGAGCGCGCCCACGACTTCAACATTACGAGGCTCTCTCTTAGCTGCCAACAGTAATGCGCGTTCCTCGAGAGCGATAGTCGTCTTTGATGGCGACTCCAGCGCATGCACATTTCCAACGCCGCTCTGAAACAATAGCCATAGCGTCGCCGCGAGCACTGCGGATTGTAAATGTCTGCGCACTCGAATATTCCCATTTGCTCAAACCCGCCAGGTCGGCTGGATTGGAGACACAGTATGCACTTTATCACCGTTCAGGGGTTTGGATACTCGCAGTGTAGTGACAGATAAACTCATCTTCTACAGCAGAGTTGCGAAAGCTATTCATATTAAATAGGTTGCAATTTTGGAAACAGCCTAGTGACACGTTTTCTCTCCCTCTGCGTCGCAGTGAAGATTGATTCAGCATGTGCGCAGCGTGGGTGGCAGGG
>DATKWA010000203.1:0-23408 GCA_035529815.1 Occallatibacter sp.
GCCTGCCACAAGCAGCAAATCGCCGCCAGCACTCAGCCCGCCCGTACCCGCCGCGCAAATCGCCCAGAGTGCCGCTCCGCAGCCGGCAACGCCCAGCAGCGTTGCCACAGAGACACGAGTCTTCAGAGCCGCCTTGCGCAGAAAGGCCAAATCGATAAACAGCACAACCAGCGCCGCAATTTCAAGCGCCGTCTCCGGAAGTGTTGCGCGGAAGAGATCTGCGTAGTTCATCGTCCCCCTCCCGCAAGCAGCGCCTTCACGGCCGGTTCAATCGCATTCAAAAGTATCCTGGGGTAAAGTCCAACCCACAAGCTCACACCCACCAGCATCACAACGCCCGTAACTTCAGGCCACGTAATCGCGCCGAGTGGCGGCCAACCCGCCTTCGGGTGCTCTTCCGGCGTCGGTAGCTTATCGCTGAAGAACGCCTTCTGTAGCGCGCGCCACGTATACGCCACGCCAATCACAATGCCCACACCGGCAGCCACCGTCCACCACGGTTTCGCAATCCACGCGCCAACCAGAATTTGCAGTTCCGCAACAAACCCTGAGAAGCCCGGCAGCCCCATCGACGCCATTCCGGCAATCACAAACGCCCACGCCGCAAATGGCAGCCGCTTGCCCAGGTGCATGGTTTCAAGTTCGTCCAACTGTCGCGTGTGGGTACGTTCGTACACGATGCGCCCGACAATCGCGAACAGCAACCCCGCGATGATGCCATGCGAAAACATCTGTAGCACCGCGCCCGTCATGCCAATCTGGTTCAGCGTCATCAGACCCAGCAGCACAAAGCCCATGTGGCTCACGCTGGAGTAGCCGATCACAAATTTAAAGTCGGACTGTGCAAGGGCAACCAGCGCACCATACACAATGCCAATCACCGCCAGGATCGCAAACACATCACGCCATGATCCGACTCCGATAAACGAGAATCCCCACGGATCAAGTCCATGCGGAAACACCCAGATGCCCACGCGCAGGCAGCCGTAGGCTCCAAGCTTCATCACCACTCCAGCCAGCAGCATCGAAGCCGCGGTCGGCGCGGCCACGTGGCCGGTCGGCGCCCAAGTATGGAATGGCCACATGCCCGCCAGAATCGCAAAGCCTGTAAAGACAAGCGGGAAGCACCACATCTGGAAGCTCACCGGCAGGCCCGCATGAGCAAGATAGATAAGGCTGGTTGAGTGACTGCCGGATGTCGTGTAGGCGGCCAGCAAGCCAATCAGCACCATCGCCGAGCCAACAAACGAGTAGAGCGCCAGCTTCATCGCTCCGTACTCCCGGCGCGTCGAACCCCAAATCGCGATCAGGAAGTACTTGGGTACGATGGCGATTTCGTAGAAAACGAAGAGCAGGAAGAAGTCGAAGCTCAGAAACACGCCATAGACGCCGCCAATTAGAGCCAGATAAAAGGCGAAAAACTCGTTGGTGCGATGCTCAATGTTCCAACTGAACAGAACGCCGCCAACTGCGGCCAGACCGGTGAGCAGAACCAGTACGCGGCTGATGCCGTCTGCGGCCAGCAGAAAATGAATGCCCATCGACGGAACCCATGGCACATCCGTGATAATCACCAACCCATGGCCCATTCCGGCAATAAATCCGCCAATGCCATATGCTAGGCCCAGCACCGCAACGACAAGCGCAAACCAGCGCGCCAAACCAGCCTTGCCCTTCGGCAAGAGAGCCTCGACAAGCGCTCCGGCAAACGAGAGATAGATCGTCCACGCCAACATCTAAAATCTCCAGTGAGCCAGCAGGTTAACAACCGTTGGGTTCACGCTGCCCACAATCAGTTGGGGCAAAAGGCCGATAAGCAGCATCAGGCCAATAACCGGGGCCATCGCAAGACGCTCGCCATGGTCCAGATCCGGAAAGCCAGCGCAATGCTCGGGCACCGGGCCGCTGAATACTTTCTGAATCACGGTGAGGATAACTACGGCAGTAACCAGCAGGCCAAGAACAGAAACCGTGGCCGCAACCCAGGCCAGCGGAAAGACCCCTCGGAATATAAGAAACTCGCCCACAAACCCGTTCAGCCCCGGCAGGCCAAGGGACGAGAACATCGCTATGCCCATCAGCCCCGCCAGAATAGGCGCAGGCTTACGAAGCCCGCCAAACTGGTCGATCCCGCGATGTCCGCCGCTGCGCATCTGAATCATGGCGATAAACCAGAACAGCGCCGCCGCCGTAATGCCGTGGTTAAACATTTGAAGAATCACGCCGTTCAGCGCCGCAGCCTGGTTGCCGAGCGTTGCAGCCCCGGATGCTGGAACAGCCAGCGCAAAGATGGCAAGCAGGCAATAGCCCAGGTGGTTCACCGACGAATAGGCGAAAACGCGCTTCAGGTCCTTCTGCGCAGCCGCGGCCCACGCGCCCATCACCACCGTAGCCACGGCCAGCACCAGCAACGGCGTCCGCATCTGCGAAATCTGGTGCCCGAACACCGGCAGTGCAATCCGCAACAGGCCGTAGACGCCCATCTTCGACATTGCCCCCGTCAGCAGCATCGTCACCGGAGAAGGCGCCTCAGCGTACGCGGCCGGCAACCATGAATGAAACGGAATCATGGGCACCTTGACCGCAAAACCCGCCAGAACCCCAATCGCAAGCCACGGCATCACCGGACCCAGATGCGCCGTGACCATCTGCCCCAGCGCGCCGGTTGAGGCCAGTTGAGTGAGTTGGCCAAAGTCCATGCTGCCCGTCGAAAGAAAAACGGCCAGAAACGAAATCAGCAGCGCAACAGAACCCGCCATGGTGTAGATGAAGAATTGTGTGGCCGCCGGCCCGCGCCGCGCTCCGCCCCACAGCTTGATCAGGAAAAACGCCGGAATCAGGCTCAATTCCCAGAACAAGAACCAATGAAAGAAGTTCAGCGCCGTAAAGGACCCGAAAAGGCCGGATTCAAGCAGCAGAACCAGCCCGAAGTAGAGGTTCGGTTGGTGGTGTACGCGCTGCGCCGCATCCACTGACATCAGCGTCACGATCGCCGAAAGCACCAGCATCAGCGCTCCCAGCCCATCCACGCCAAGGTGGTATTCGATCCCGAGCGACGGCGCCCAAACCACACGCTCCACCATTCCCATCGTTCCATCCGCGGGAAGGTTGTACCAGACCAAAAGAGCTACGGCCAGGCTCGCAATGGTCGTGACCAGGGCGACAGCGCGCGCATGCTTGCCAGAGAACAACGCAATCGCCGCCCCAACAAGGGGCAGCACGGTCAATAGCGTCAGTACAGGGATTCCGCTCATGCCCGCGCGCTCCATATTAGAATGGCTGCCAGCGCAACAACGGCAAGAGCCAGGATTCTAAGGTAAGTTTGCACGCGCCCGCTCTGAACCCGCGCCAGCAACCCACCCCCGGTAGAAATCTCTTCACACCCCTTGTCGAACCCCCCATCAACCACATGGGTATCCAGAAAGCGGTTCAACTGCGCCCACAGACCAAAGGTCCACGCGACCCCAGCCACCATCCCCCCCCAAATTCGCCGATCCAACCAATCCGCAACCCCCGCCCACCACGCGTAGAACGCGATCACCGTTATGCCATATAACTCGTCCACATAAAACTTGTCGCGAAGCACGGCCCAGACCCAAGGCATAGACTCTTCGAGAGCATCCGGCGCATCCGCCTGCGGAGATTTGTTCCCGTACAGCCACCACGCAACACCAATGCCGACCGCCACGATAACGCACGAAGTGAGTAGAAGCATTAGCCAGGCTGGCTCGGCAAAGACGTGCAAGTCAACGTCCGCAGGCCGGTTGTCAAGAAAGGAGCGGAACCAAGCCCAGGCTGGCGTGCCGATGCAGCCAAGCGCAATGGCGAAGAAGGCCAGGATCGCGAGCGGTGTAGTCATCACTCTGGGGCTTTCGTGTGTATTTCCATGCCCACGCCATGAGCCGAAGAAGACGTAGCTGACCTGGCGCGTCATGTAGAACGCCGTAAGCACAGCGCCAAAGACCAGCATGTAGTAAGGCGCCTGCGAGAGCGGCCATCCGTGCGCCGACTCCAAAATCGCGTCCTTGCTCCAGAAGCCGGAGAAGAAGATTGGAACTCCGCAAAGGGCCATCGTGCCGACAGCATAAGTGGCGAAAGTGAGCGGCATCTTGGTCCAAAGCCCCCCCATGCGGCGCACGTCCTGCTCCTCGTGGCAGCCGTGAATCACCGAACCCGCACCCATGAACAAGAGCGACTTGAAGAAAGCGTGAGTGATCAGGTGGAACATGCCAACCGCAACGCCGCCCAGGCCAAGACCGGCCATCATGTAGCCGAGTTGCGAAACGGTGGAATAAGCAAGAATGCGCTTGATGTCGTTTTGCGCAATGGCGATCAACGCGGCGAACAAAGCCGTCGATGCGCCCACCCAGGTGACAACGGTTAGCGCGGTGGATGTTCCACCTGTCAGCGCTCCAGCCTGCATTAGCGGATAAACGCGGGCGATCAGATAGACACCCGCGGCAACCATCGTCGCCGCATGAATGAGCGCAGAGACGGGCGTAGGGCCCTCCATTGCGTCCGGAAGCCATACATGAAGCGGAAGCTGGCCGCTCTTGCCCGCGGCGCCTGCAAAAATCAGCAGCCCGATCGCGCCAGCCGCACTCAGACCAAACGCTGCAGGCTGCGCCAGCAGTCCCGTGAGCGCCCAGCCCTCCATCGAACCTGCGCCGTGGTTATAAAACAGCAAAGTGCCTGTTTGACTGAATAACCAGACGATTCCAAGAAGAAAGAAAACATCGCCAACCCTAGTTGTGAGGAAGGCTTTCTTGGCTGCAGCGGCCGCCGAAGGCTTTTGATACCAGAAGCCAATCAGCAGGTACGATGTGAGTCCGACAAGTTCCCAGCACATGAACAGCAGCAGAATGCTGTTCGAGATCACAACACCCAGCATGGCCCCAGCAAAGAGCGAGAGGAAGCAGAAGAACCGAGTGAAGTTCTCGTCTTGCGCCATATAACCGGTGGAGTATATGAAGATCAGCAGGCCGACAAGACTGACCATCACCAGCATAATCGCTGCCAGAGGATCGAGAATCCAGCCGAGGTCAATCGGGGACGCGCCAAACTGAAGCCATGTAAAGTTGACAGTCTCACGGACGGCCGCGCCATGTGCCCATCCGGCGACCACGTGTCCGAACGCAAGCAGCGACAGAAGCAGCGAAACACCCAGCGACCCGATGGACAGAGTTGCGGCGGCCTTGCGCCTCGGCTGCTTGAGCAGTGCTATGACGCCCGAGCTAACGATAGGCAACGCGGGTATCAGCCACAGTATCCCCGTAATCGGAGAAGCGGCAAGCTGCGGGGTAAATGAAATTGTCTCTTGC
Organism: Occallatibacter sp.; assembly: GCA_035529815.1. Classification (GTDB taxonomy): domain Bacteria; phylum Acidobacteriota; class Terriglobia; order Terriglobales; family Acidobacteriaceae; genus Telmatobacter. The sequence goes on from DATKWA010000203.1 coordinate 5,322, forward strand.
ATCAATTCCTCACCCCTTCATCCTGTTCATTTTGTCCAAATCCGTTGTTTGCGCATGGCGATAGATGGCGATCACCAACCCCAATCCCACTGCTGCTTCGGCCGCTGCCACGGCTATCGAGAAGATGGCAAACATCATGCCCGTCAGCACCTCCGGGTGCGGCCCGTAACGCCAGAAGGCAATAAAATTAAGGTTTGCCGAGTTCAGCATCAACTCGATGCCTATGAGTACAAGAATCGCGTTGCGGCGCACTAGGGCGCCAGCTAGGCCGATGGCAAACAACAATGCGGCAACAAGTAGATAACCCGCGAGCGGCGTCATTGGGCACCGTCTTTCTCGTGCATGGCCACAATCACGGCGCCGATCGTTGCGGCTGTAAGTAGTAGCGCGACAATTTCAAGCGGAAGCACGTAGCGGCCCACCAGAGCAACGCCAATGTCGTGAACAGTGACCGCCGGAACTACCGCATCATGAGGTAGTATCCATGCGCTTTGAAGCACAGCCCAGCCAAGCACGGAAAATACCGCCGCTGCGATCACGATGCCAATTGCCCAGTTAGGGCTGTAAACTCCGTCTTTCGGAACCTCTGAGCCGCGCGTAAGAAGAATCGCAAATACGATGAGGATGGCGACCGCCCCGATGTAGACCAGAATCTGCGCAAAGCCCGCAAACTGCGCGTCGAGATTGAGGAAAAGCAGAGCCAGCCCGGCCAACGCCACAGTGAGCGCCAGGGCGCAGTGCACCGTGTTCTTGAGCAGTACCGCGGCGAGAGCGCCGCCCACGGCTAGAACTGAAACAATATAAAAAGCGAAGCTCATTGGCAGGCCTCCTTTCCGCCCGGGCAAATCTTACTCCGCATAGCGGTATCTCCTCGGCCCGATTTGTCCCTTGTGCATCCCCACACGGCCCATCAGGACGTAAGCGCCAATCAGAATCGCCGAACAGACAACCCAGCGCTCCCATCCCTCGCCCATGAATCGCCAAAGGGCAGTCACCATCAAGTTGAGCAGCGTAAAGGGCAGCGCAAACTTCCATGCAAAACTCATCAACTGATCCTGGCGGAGGCGAGGAAGCGTGCCGCGCATCCAGATAAAGAAGCATATCCAAAGCTCAACCTTGGCGAAAAACCATATCCAGGAGGGAACCACGGCAAGAACCGAGAGCGGGGCTGTCCAGCCGCCGAGAAAGAGCGTCGTACCGAGGCCGGCGACGCCAAACATCTCCACGTATTCGCCGAGAAAGAACAGTGCGAATTTGAAACCCGAATACTCGGTGAAGTATCCGGCGACTATCTCCGATTCGCCTTCAGGCAGGTCGAAGGGGGAGCGATTGGTTTCCGCCGTCGAGGCGATGACAAACATGACAAAGCCAGCCAAGCCCCATGGAGTGAATACATACCAGTTGGGCAAAATGCCGATGTAGTGGTTCTGTGCCTCGACGATCTTCACCAGAGAAAGGGAACCGGAAATCATGACCACAGCTACGCTTGAAAGCAGCAGCACGACTTCGTAGCTGATCATCTGGGCCACGGCGCGCATGGCTCCAAGCAAGGAGTACTTATTGCGGCTGGACCATCCGGCCATGAACACCGAAAGTTCAACCGCGGCTCCCATAGCGAAGAAGAAGAGCAATCCGGAGTCCATGTCGACGAGGACAAGGTTTCGGCCCATGGGCAGCACAGCAAGGCTCATAAAGACCACGACCACCAGCAGGATGGGCGCCAGAAAGTGCACCGCGGCGTCTGCGCGGAACGGTACGACGTCTTCTTTGATGAGAGCCTTGATGCCGTCGGCCACCGGTTGCAGAATGCCGAAGGGCCCTACGCGGTTCGGGCCGTAGCGATTTTGCATTCGGCCAAGGCCTTTGCGTTCCATCAGCACGGCGAGGGCAAATAGCGTGGGATAGACGGCAATGATAGCGACAGCACCGAGGATGGCGCCGGCTATTGGCTGCCAAAACTGGGGAAGAAAGGCCACCAGCCAGTTTTTGATGAGAATGAAGATCTGGTCCAAGTTTGAGGCGGACATGGGCTAGTCTACTCCTCCGTCAGATGCCGGCGCCGGTGGGCTCGGGGGAGCTCCGGTGGGTGGTTTGGGTGCGGGCGGCGCGTCTTTGGCAGCGGCAGCTTTGGCAGCGGCGGCCTCTGCAGCAGCTTTTGCCTTGGCTTCGTAGGCGGCGCGCTCCGCGGCTAGGCGAGCATCGACCTCGCCAGCTTCGGCGGCATGAATATGATGGTAGTACTCGTTCGATTTGGCCAGTTGTTCGCGATCGAGGAGCAGGCCACCGAAACGATCGTCCGTGGCCAGCTCGAATTGCGTGTCCATCTTGATGGCCTCAAAGGGGCAGACCTCTACACAAATCTGGCAGCTCATGCATACCGAGATGTCGATATCAAAACGGGCGGGATAGAACTGCACTTTCCCGACGGCGTCGGGTTTTTTATCGGCTGATTTATCGATATAGATGCACTTCGGCGGGCACTCTTTTTCGCATATCTGGCAGGCAACACAACGCAGGCCAGCCTGCCAATCTGAACCGTCGTAGACAAGGAACGGGAAGACGCGCGCCGCCTCAGCTGGAACCACGCGCTCCTCCGGGTACTGGACGGTCGTCAGCCGTTCTTTGGAGACGTAGCTTCCGGCAAAGTTCTTTGCCGTCTCCATCAGGCCCTTCATGATGCCTTCACCTAACAACAGTTTCCTCCAGTTGCAGAGATCAAAGATCGGCTATCGTTCTGTCCAACGTCCGTCGCAAAAACCAGAACGCGACAAGACGGGATAGACATCTCATTACGGCTGCGTCCACTCCCTCAGGATCTGACGCCCAACGTTGGTGAATCATTCCGCAGCATGACTAAAGCCACGCCTTTCAAAACTTCTACCTATCCACTTCTCCAAGAACAATATCCACACTGCCCAAAATCAGAACTACGTCGGCTACATTGTGGCCGAGGCACATGTCTTCCAAAATCGTCAAGTTGATGAGGCTGGGCGGGCGAACTCGATAGCGGTACGGGTTAGGGCCGCCGTCGCTGATGAGATAAAAACCCAGCTCGCCTTTCGGGCCCTCGATGCGCCCATAAGCTTCGCCAGGCTTGGGGCGGAAGCCGCGAATTTTTGCCTTCGGGTCCATGATAGGCCCGGCCGGAATGTCTTTGAGCGCCTGCCCAGCGATCTGGATGGACTCGCGCAGTTCGAGCAGCCGGATCATGAAGCGGTCATAGACGTCCCAGTGATCGCCTAGGGGCACCTTGAAGTTGAAGCGGTCATAGATCCCGTAGTGGTCGACTTTTCGAATGTCGTAGTCCACCCCCGAGGCGCGCAACATCGGACCGGTCACGCCGGCGCTGATGGCCAGTTCAGGACGTAGGACGCCAACTCCCTGGGTGCGGGCCATGAGGATTTCGTTCGAGGTAAGCAGGGCCTCAAACTCATCAGCGAAAGCCGGTAGATCGGCGACAACTTTGCGCGCGGCATCGAGCCACGTCGCGGAGACATCGACGCGGCATCCGCCGAAACGCATGTAATTGCACATCATGCGTGAGCCGGTGAGCGACTCGAATAGGTCGAGAATCTTCTCGCGCTCGCGAAAGGCGTACATCAATGGCGTGCCGCTGGCGCCCATATCCTGAATAAGGAAACCGACGGCAGAAGCATGATTCTGGATGCGGGTGAGCTCGGCGAGGATGACGCGAATATACTCGGCGCGCTCAGGGACTTGCTGTCCCACAAGCTTCTCAACCGCTAGCGCATAGGCCCAGTTGTTCGTGAGCGAACAGAAGTAGTCGAGCCGGTCGGTATAGGGCATCGAAGCTAGGTAGCTCGCGCCTTCGGCGATCTTTTCGTGATTGCGGTGCAAGTAGCCAAAAACCGGCTTCAGGTGCACAACGCGTTCGCCGTCCAGAGTCACGTCCATGCGGAAGACGCCGTGAGTCGAGGGATGGTGCGGCCCCATCGCGACTTCCAGAAGTTCGCCGTCACCCTCTGGCTCAATCACCGGTGGGCGGTTCCAGTCGTCGCGCTTTTCAAAATCGATGGCGGAAGAGTTCATTGCGCGGCGCCTGCTCCTTCCTGACCCGCAGTCGCTGGCGCAGTTGCCGCCCGGTGGGCCTGTGCGCGCTTGCGCACTTCATCGTGCGCCGTGGGCTCATACTCGAAGTCGTCCGGTTCAACGTAATCCCTGCGCATGGGGTGATCCTTGAATCCCTCCCACATGAGAATGCGGCGCAGATCGGGATGGCCCGTGAAGACGATCCCATAGAGGTCGAAGATTTCGCGCTCTTGAAACTCGGCGGAACGCCACAGGGGCGTCAAAGACGGCAGATCTACCAGATCTGTGCGATTGACGGTACGCATGCGCAAGACCATGGGGCCGTGCTTCCTGGTGATGGAATACAGATGATAAACAGTCTCAAGATGGCCGGGCTCAATGCGCTTGCGCGGCTCCTCGACGGTTTCTTCTACCCCTTGTTCGACACCATCCACAGTCTTTGTCACGGTGCGCGTGATCTTCACTTTCTCTGTGATTTCCTTGTCTGGCCAGTCGACGCCGGTGACGTTCGAGAGGAAATCAAATGCCAACTCGGAATCGTCCCGAAGGAATCTTGCCACCTCGACTGCTTGGCTCGGCTTCAGAAGCAGGGAGTGCTGCGCAGATGGGCCAAGGTTAGGGACAATCTCAACGTCCGCGCCCGGAATCGCCGCTTCGATCGCCGACTTGATCTCATCGATCGTTTTCATCAGCGAATCACCACCGGTATCGGCCAGACTCCCTTGTTGGAGGTGGGTTCAAGGTCGTGCTCGCCCGGCGCGGGAACGGGAAACTCGCCCTGGGCCTCGGCATCGAGGAAGCGGGGGCGGTCCGCGCCAGTCAGAGGCTGGGCGTCGATCTTTTTCTGCAGAGTCATAAAGGCCTGGAGCAGCGCCTCGGGGCGCGGCGGGCAGCCAGGAATGTGAACATCGATAGGGATATAGCGATCAATGCCCTTGAGGACGTTGTATCCCTGCTTGAACGGTCCTCCGGAGATAGCGCAGGCCCCCATGGCAATCGCATAGCGGGGCTCTGCCATCTGGTTGTAGAGCCGGACGACCTGGGGAGCCATCTTTTTGGTAACCGTGCCAGAGATGATCATCAGGTCGGCCTGGCGGGGCGAAGGCCGAAATACTTCCGCGCCGAAGCGGGCCAGATCATAGCGAGCCATCGTAGTTGCGATCATTTCGATGGCGCAGCATGCGAGGCCGAAGTTCATGGGCCAGACCGAACTGCGGCGACCCCAGTTGTAGAGCTCCTCGATGGTCGTAACGAAGACGCCCTGTTTGCCCAGTTCGATCTTCAGTCCTTCATCCACCATTGATTGCCTCGCTCCTTGGGGCCTGTATTGCTGTCCACATTGCGCTTACGCCCACGTCAGCACACCCTTGGCCCAGGCCCACGCCAAGCCTTCGATCAGCATCAGAACGAACACCAGCATGGCTGCGCAGGCCGCCGCGCCAAGCCCTGTAAACGCAACCGCAAAAGGCAATAGAAAGACTGCTTCCACGTCAAAAATGAGAAAGATGATTGCATACAGATAATAGGCGGAACGGAACTGAACCCACGCATCGCCCTTCGACACCAATCCGCACTCATAAATGGCATTCTTCAGAGCATTGGGTTTGGCCGGCGAAAACGCGTGGGCCCACAGCCACGCCAGCGCCAGCGGCGCCAGACCAAAACCCAACGCGCCAATAAACAAAACCACTAAAGAAAAATAGGTATTTGACGCCATATTGAGCAGAAAATCCTTCCTATCCAACGTACCAGATTAGGGGGCGGTTTTGGGTAACCCCTCACGGGGCTCTTCCGCCATTCGGCCCTAACTTCTTGCCGCTCATCCCACCCTGTGAACCGTTTGACCGGAGACACCATCGAAACGCCTCATTCACGGCACAGCGGCGATCAACTCTTCCACCTCAAGCAGTCTTCCATACGAGTTGTCAACGCGATCGTGACCAGGATCACAGTCCAGGAACCAAAAACAGCGATTCTAGACCTTCTCGGGCGTACGCACCGCTTCAGCAAACCCTGCAGTAGCCAATACCCATCAGCGCCGCCGTCCTGGCGAGTGCGCCCGCCACATGTCCCACGCCGACAGCGAAGTGATGGGCTGGGCCCTGCTCATTCCAGGCAATCACAAACCCGCGCGCGCCCAGTGGGAAGCGATAGTGGCTGTTCGTGTTACCGATCTCCAGCACTTCCCCAGCCACGCACTCGCCCTCGGCTACCACCAACTTGAACCGCGACTCTGGGTCTTCCACCACCGAAAGCAGCGTCACCGGGCCGCACCGGACGCTCATTTCGACGGAAAGGCCGCGGCCGACCTTGCCATGGTAGACCTTGAGCGGCCGCACCTTGGTCTTGCCCTCGGCAATGGCGATATGGCCTGGCCCATCGTGACCCATCAGCACCAGGTCGTCATTGAAGTCCATCGCGTAGTACTCCGTGAACGAACCGCCCGCGCCCAAAATATCCATGATCTTCATCGCCAGAGCGTTTTTCACCTCGTATTCCCCGGCCACCGGAATGTGGCGCGCAGTCAGCAGAGATGTGCCGAGGATGATCGAGCTTATAGTGTCTTCGTTGGCGGCCACTCCCGAACCCTTATAGTAATAGGCCATCAGATCGAGATCGTGGCGCTCTACAAACGCATCCAGAGCCACAGACGTGCGCGCCGCGCGGCGCAATTCTTCGGGTGAGCAATCTGGCTGAACGTCGAAGACGGCGCTAAACTCCTCGTCCCGTCTCGCAAGATCGTCTTCCCTGACCTCGGCGCACAGCGCGCTCAGCTCGTCCACTTCAAGTAGTTCCACATGAGTGCCGAAGGCAATGGAAACCAGGGTCACATCGGTCATGATGTCCAGCATGCCGCTGTAGTAGTGGCCCATCAGGCCCAGTCGCGCCGAGGCCAGCATCGAGCGGACGCGCGCGGCCGCCAGCCACTCCTCAATCTCCTGCCAGGTCGCCTCTTCATCCAGAATGCCTGTCACCTGGTGGAATGGAATTCGGGCGCGCTTCAGCAGGTTGGCAATCTCGGGAACCGGGCAGGCCGAGCAATAAGCAAGCCATTCGCCGGTCATCGCAGTGCGATCTTTCAGCCGATTAAATGCTTGGTAGTCGATGGCGGCTTCAGGCTGAAGGTTCAGCACAACAACCGGCACACCAGCACGCTGAACAAGAGGTAAAACCGTGCTCGAAAGCGCATAGGTGGTGACGTAAAGGAACAACACGTCAATGTCTTCGCGGCGGCTCAGGTGGCCGGCCTCGCTTGAGCGAGCAGGCGTGTCCACCAGTCCGAGGTTAACTACCTCAACTCCGAGGCGCTTGAGCCGCGCCGCCACCTGCGCCACGTAGCCTTTCAGCCGCGCTTCAAGGCCCGCAAACTGACTCCAGTAAGCGTCCAGGCCAATTCCGCACAATCCAACACGCAGTGGTCTTTCCTCGCGCATTGCAATTCAAATCCTTTCAACAGCACCTACCAACTGACCACAGATACAGCAAATGGCCCCAGCACAATCTTGCCATCTGCAGGTTTTACAAACCGTGCAGGGCCGTCGCCCGTCTGTTCATCTACCGTCCGCGCCGCAGCCTTGTCCGCATCCGGAAGCTCGATCTCGACAGGCCGATTCCGCTTGTTGGCTAGCAGCAGTTTGCGCCCGCGCGGCGTCAGAAACCCTTGCGCCGCCACGTCGCCTGAGCTGCTTGAAGTTTCCACCAGTCGATCTCCGGGATGAAATGAATCCTTGATAAGCTTCAAAACCCAGTAGCGCGCATTAGGCTGGTTGGTCCGCCAGTCCATCATGCTCACGCTGGGAAACTGCGTTGGATAACCAACCATCTGCGACATACCGATCAGATCGATCTGAATCTTCGAAAGCTCAATGTAGAGGTAGGCGTAAAGAGAACCGGCAAGATTCCAATAACGTGCCGGCGGCGGCACATCGTCCCCTGCCTTGTTGTCGGTGGGCAAAATCGCGCCCAACTCGTCTAGATCGGTCTTGGTCTGCGGCAAAAGGCGCTTCCGCGTGCTCTCGACAAAGCGAACCGCAGTGAGAAACCCGTTGGCCTGATCGAAGAATGTGTACTGCCAATCATCGAGAGTCTGTTCCTTCGTCGGCGAAGCGTAAAAGTGATATGAGATGTAATCAATCGGAATTCCGGCCTTGTGGTGGATCGGATTCAGAAAGTAGCCGAAGTAGTGGGGATTCGTGGTCGGTGCCGCCAGCGCCATGCCCATGAACTTCGTCTCCGGCGAGACTTTGTGGGTCGCGCTCACAATCGCGTCGTAGCGTTCTGTGTACTGCTCAGGGGTCATCTGGTGCTCAAAGTCAACCTCGTTCAGCACCTCCCAAACGGGAAACTTGTAGTGATAGCCGGATTCGTGGCGCACGCCATTCTCATCGGTAAAACCGCCGTTTACATACCAGCTCACCAGGCGCGCGTAGTAGTCGCCCAGTTCCTTGCCTGTACGATCGCGCAGCTCAGTTCCCTGCGTATAGTTCCAGTCAACTTTATTGGGATCGGCCGGATACGTCACCGGCTTATCGGTCTTCCACAGCCACGCCGGCGTGGTGCTGAAGTTCATAACCGTGGGATGCCCATCGGTAGCAGAGAGAAAGTCCTTCGTCATAGGGTCGATGAGGCTGAAATCCCAGGATGTCTTCTGCGGCGTGGGAGGTTCGAGCTCAGCGACCGCCAGTTTCGGATACGGCAGCCAGGGCACATACCGCACATAGTCGGCCCCCAGGTCCTTCAGTGCCTTGTAAGCGGACTCGCCCAGCGGTTCTCCGGGCCGCAATCGTGGGTTGACAACCACCTGAAGGGTGGGTGTGGATTTTGAAACCACAATAACCTTGTCCCAATGAACAGTAAGCTTGGGAGCTTGCTGCCCCTGTAATGTGGCTGCAGCCGACAAACAGGTGAGGCCCGCGACCACCACTAACGTGAGGTTACACGCCCTCAACTTGCGATCCAGGGAAATCCTTGCCGCATTTTCGCGCACCGTACACACTCCGCTGGCAATGTTAGCACCGCAGGTCGTTCACACTTGCCGGAAACGTACGTTTTAGAAGATCGAGACGAACAAACCAATCTTCCTCCGCATGGCAGACGCCCTAATCGTCGTCATCCTTGCCCGACTTCTTCACATGCACCTTCAACATTGCCGGTACCGGCGCGTCGCCCATCGCATCCTTCCAGAGAATCACATTCAGCTTTTCCGTCGGAGCGCGGTCGGCATGACGAAAATCCATCTTCATGCTCTCTTTTGCCCCCACTGCGCTTTTAGCGTTGGCCGTGTAGATAAGACCGTTGTCGCGATTGGAGTAATCGGCCGTATAGGCCGGCTGATCGCCAGGACCGGTAAATAATGTGGAAATCAATGAGCTGAATGCATCGTTATTATTCATGGGCGGCAGGCCCAGCAGCGACTCAATGGTGCGCAGCACACTCACTGTCGAGTAGAAACGGCTGTCCACAAAAGGCGCCCCGTCATGACCGTGCGGCGAATACTTGCTCACAACGAGTGCCAGGCTGCGATGCGCGTCCACGTGATCGGCGCCGGCCTGGGCGTCGTCTTCGAGGATGAAGAATGCTGTGTCATCCCAGAACGGCGAGTGAGAGATCGCCTCGACAGCCCTTCCCACCGCAAGATCGTTATCGGCAACGGAGGATTTGGGCGTCGGTCCGCCTGGTCTGGTTCCCGCGGTATGGTCATTAGGCAAGCGCAGCATCACAAAGTTCGGCATGGTGTCTTTGCCGCGCTCCTTGTCTGCAATCCAAACCTTCAGATGCCGTGCAAATACCTCAAAACGTATCTGATCCGGCACCAGCAGATTGAAGTCCGGCGACTCGGGAGCAAAGTGCCCCACCAGCTCCGGCTTGGTCGCGATATTGGTGGCAATCAGCGGAATGGCCCACGACCACTTGTTTACACCGCCGCCCCACTCCGCAGGCAATGCCTCGCCTGGCGCAATCGCTTTTCGTGCGCAGTTGCGGCCCTCAAGCATCGGCCCCAGTTGCGGATTGGCAACCTTGGCTTCGTTGCAGAACGTGGACGAAATGAACTCGGCAAAATGATAGTAGGTCTTGCCGTGGGCTGCCAGATCGCCCCACAGATAGCCGCTCTCGGGCTCATTGACGTCGGGAATCTTCTGCAGCAACGGATACCCGTCGGCCACCACGCCCTCGTAGTCGTAGGTTCGCTGGCTACCCCGATAATTCTGCTGCCACGTCTTCTCCAGGTAATCCGTGCCGATAGCCGCCGTCGACCACACGTGCCCGTCACCCGACACCTCACCCGAATCAAAGAAATTGTCGAGCACGCCGAACTGCAATGCCAGCTTATGTTCGTTGGGCGTAATCGCTTCTCCATACATCGCCAGGCTCGGATCTCCGTTGCCCACCTGTTTTCCATCCTTGCTCAGGTCGCCGAAAATCTGATCGTAGGTCCGGTTCTCCTTGATGATGTAAATCACGTGCTTGATGCGGCCCTGTGCTCCCTCGGCAAAGGTAATCTTTTCCGCAGCCGCTTTCATGCGGTTCGACTTCAGCACGACCGAGGTCCACTGCGAGAGGTTGGCCGTAATCTCAGACTCACTGAGGGTTGCCAGCGAACCGTACAACAATGTGGCGATGTATGCGTTCGATCGCTGTGGGTGGTTTGCTGGCGCCGATTCCACCGGGCGCTGGGGAAAGTTGTTGGGCCCGGTTCCCTTCCCCTTGTTGGTGGCGACGTAGAGCTTGCCTCCCGATCCGGAAGGTATGAACGCCATCGAAATCGGCATCCACTCGGTGGACACAAATCCGATTGGCTCAACCATTCCTTGCTTCGACGCCTTTGCCGTAAGTTGCTTTGTGTCCATCACCGCCACTGCATCGCTACCCATGTTCGCCGCATACAGCCGGCTGCCATCTCCGTTGATGGCCAGCGCCACCGGCTCTGAGCCAAAGTAACTCTGATGCGGCAGGCGGGTATCGAAGTAACCCTTCACTGAGAACTGGCCCAACCCAGCCCCCGGCCCAACGTTCACCGCCGCCACGACATCGCGATTGGACAGCGCCACATACAGAGTCTTGCCGTCTGGTGATAACGCGAACGCACACGGATGGGTTCCCGGAGCAACAGGGCTGGACGGCTTAAGCAGAGCCAGCTTGCGGGCCACAGTTTCCTTCGTCAGGTCAAGTTCCACAATCTCTGACACATTCCATAGCGCAACAAAAGCGCGCTCGCCATCTCTTGAAACCGCCAGCGCAATCGGATAAGTCGACGGCACCGCATCGCTCTCGGAAAGGTCGAAGCGTTTTTCGATTGCGCCTGTTACGGCATCCAGCAGTAGCACGTCGTCTGAGAGATTGTCGGCCACCAAAAGCTTCTCGGAACCGGTGTTACCCACCACCGCGATCGCAGCTGGATACGGCACCCCCTTGTCACCATCCACATCGCCAATGAGCTTCGTCTTTCTGCCCGCGGCAAGCTGCTGCAACGGCAAATTGATAAAGCGCTCTGGTGCGACCTTTCCGTCTGTGAAGCTATAGACAGCCACGCCGCTGCCTGTTGCATCCTTGACGCCTCCAAGCGGGTTCGTCAGCGAGGCCATACTGGCATAGATATGCTTTCCATCACGGCTGAACGCCAATCCGGAGTAGAGCGTCTGCTTTGAAGTCTTTACTACAGTTCGGCCGTCTGGAAAATCCGCCAGCTTGCCCGTCTGCGTGTCCAGCACTGCGAGCGACTGCAAATACTTTGACTCGAAGGTTCCATACCCGGCATTCACGGTAACCACGTAACGCCCATCGGGAGAGACGGCCATGGAAATTGGCAGGCTGTTCAGGCGTTGCGGATGCCCGGGAATCTCTCCGATCAATTGTTTACTGGAAGGCAAATCAACAATCTGAGCCGCAAGGATCGCCGGCCCAAGGATCAAAGCCGCGCCGGAAACTATCCACAGAATCTTCGAGTTCATGGTTTACCTCAGTACGAAAAACTCCGCGCCGTTGTCCTCCGGGATTTTCCGCACGACAAGCACGCCGCGAATTTTCTTCAAGCAGGATTGTACAAGCTTTCTGTCAAGAAGGCTCCGCAAGAGAGATTTCCTGCACCGCTCTCCTTCCTCTCATTCCAGCTTGAATTAAGCCTCACAAAACACGACGCCGATTCGCCGCTGGCCTAGAAGTGCTCGCTCCTGTCGAGCAAGAGCCAGTCGGCAAATACTCCAACCAGCGCCCCCCCGGTCACTGGAACCAATCCAGAATGAATCCAATCTTCCAAATTTGACAGCTCACCTCGACATCGATCAATTAAGCTGAATTACAGAGTGCTTCCCCAGAGCCACATTGACGAGTTGCGCACCGCGGTTGGCGCCGATGGTCTGATCACCGGCGATAGCCAGTTGCAGACCTACGAGTGTGATGGCCTCACCAACTTCCGCGTACTGCCTGGGGCCGTGGTACTCCCCCGCAATGCCGAAGAGGTACAGGCAGTCGTCCGCATCTGCGCACGGCACAAGGTTCCATTCGTGAGCCGCGGCGCTGGCACCGGACTGAGCGGAGGCGCGCTCCCAGCCGCAGGCGGGGTCGTTATCAGTCTGGCGCGCATGAACCGCATACTCGAGGTCGACATTGCCAACAAGTATGTCGTGGTTGAGCCTGGCGTTATCAACTCCCATGTCACCCAGCGCGTAGCCGCACCGGGATACTTTTACGCGCCCGATCCCTCGTCGCAATCGGTATGCACCATCGGCGGCAACGTCGCGGAAAATTCCGGCGGCGCGCATTGCCTCAAATACGGCTTCACCGTCACGCATACCTTGGCGCTGGAAGTTGTTTTGCCCAGTGGTGATCTCGTTCAACTCGGCTCCCCCACTCTGGACGCCCCCGGCTACGACCTTGTCGGTGTCTTTGTCGGTTCGGAGGGCACTCTGGGCGTGGCCACAAAGATCACACTGCGCATCGTCAAGCAGCCTCAGGTAGTGCAAACGCTGCTGGCGGCCTTCGATTCTCCGCAGGCCGCGGGCCAGACGGTAAGCGACATCATTGCTGCTGGAATGCTTCCCTCTGCTCTGGAGATCATGGACGCGCTTGCCATCGAGGCCGCCGAAGCCGCAGTACACGCACACTATCCCGTCTGCGGCGGGCTACTGCTGGTCGAACTGGACGGCCCCTCAAGCGAAGTAGAGGCACTGATGCGCGACGTGCGCGCCATCTGCACAAATAACGGCGCAGAGCAGATTCGCGTCGCGCAGTCAAGCCAGGAGCGTGCTCTGGTGTGGAAGGGACGTAAGGCAGCCTTTGCCGCCATGGGCCGCATCTCCCCCAATTACATCGTGCAGGACGGTGTAATTCCGCGCACCGCGCTGCCGCGCGTGCTCAGCGAGATCGACCGCATGGCCTCCGCCGTCAACTTGCGCGTGGCCAACGTTTTTCACGCCGGTGACGGCAACCTCCATCCGCTCGTGCTTTACGACCGCGCCATTCAAGGGCAGGAGGAAATAGCGCTCGATCTCTCCTATCGCATTCTGCATTTATGCGTGGATAGCGGCGGCTCCATCACCGGTGAGCATGGCGTTGGCAAGGAGAAGCAGGAGGCGCTAGGCTACATGTTCTCCGAGCCAGACCTCCAAACCATGCAACTGGTGCGTTGCGCCTTCGACCCGCAGAGTCTTTCAAACCCTGACAAGATCTTCCCGCGGCCACGGCTCTGCGCGGAGGTTCCCGGCCCCTACAAGCCGCACCCGCTTGAAACGGCCGGTATTGCGGAGATCTTCTGATGACTACAGTGGCTTCAGTCACGACTGAACAGTGCCTGGCCTATCTGGCTTCGATTGCCGGACAGGAACACACATATCTCGTCGGCGAATCGATTTCCGTTGCTCCCGCGGACACAAATCAGATTGCCGAGATTCTTCACTTCGCCAATGAAAACGGCATCGTAGTCACGCCTTCCGGCAGCGGCACTAAGCTGGAATGGGGCGATCCGGTTGCTGCCCGCATCAGGCTCGAACTCAAGCGCATGAATACTCTGCGCGAGCATCCATGGCAGGACATGACCTGTACCGTCGATGCCGGTTGCACCTGGTCCGCCATGCAGGCCGAACTAGCCCGCCATGGGCAGATGGTGGCGCTCGATCCGCTCTGGCCGGAACGTGCCACCGTGGGGGGAGTAGTGGCCACCAACGATGGCGGCTCACTGCGGCTCAAGTATGGCGGCCTGCGCGACCTCATTATCGGCATGACGATTATTCTTGCCGATGGAACCATCGCAAAAACCGGCGGTAAAGTGGTCAAAAATGTCGCAGGCTACGATCTGCACAAGCTCATGACCGGCGGTTTCGGCACACTGGGGGTAATTGGTCAGGTAAACTTCCGGTTGCATCCTGTTGAGGCAAACACACGTACCTTCACTGCTTTTGCGCCAAACGCGACGCAACTTGATGCGGTCTTGCGTGCCCTGCTGGATTCGCAGATCACTCCTTCAGCAGTCCAGCTTCGCGCCAGTCGGCAGGAAACTGCGCTCGATATCCGCATAGCCGCCTTACCTGAATGCATGGACGACCATGCTGCACAATTGCGCGAGATCTTTGGGAAAATTCAATTAACGGATTCAGACGAAAGCGCCTGGCAGGCACGCCAGCAACTCTTCGACACTGGAGGCGCCGTCGTTCTCAAAATCTCTCTGCTGCCCACCGACGTGTGCCCTGTCAGTGCGGAATTGCAGGACTTAGCATCCAGGGACGGTGTGAAGATTGCCATCGTCGCCCAGGCAAACGGTCTCATGACCGTCGCCCTGCAATCCACTCCTGACACTGCAATTACACTCATCGAGCATCTTCGCTGGAGAGTCCGCAGTTCCAATGGAAGTGTAGCCGCGCTGCAGGTTCCAGAAGGATTCCGCGGCGGAATTGCCGCGTGGGACTGCGATTCAAACGCACTGCCGCTCATGCGCGAAATCAAACGTCGATTCGATCCAAACCGAGTTCTGAACCGCGGCCGTTTCATTGCGAATATCTGACACCTATGCCACACACTGTCGAACGATCCGAGAAGCTTCCTTCCAGTTTTGACGCGCACAATCCGCCCGAGCAGCAGTACATCGACGATTGCGTGCATTGCGGATTCTGCCTACCCGCTTGCCCCACCTATGTATTGTGGGGCGAGGAGATGGATTCCCCGCGCGGACGAATTTACATGATCAAGAAAGCCTCGAACGGCGAAGCTCCGCTCGATGCCCGCTTTCAGCAGCACATGGATAACTGCCTGGGCTGTATGGCCTGCATGACTGCCTGCCCGTCGGGGGTCGAGTACAACAAGCTCATCGAACCGGTACGCACCCAGATCGAACGGAACCTGCCGCGTAGTCTCGGTGAGCGCATCTTTCGCAAATTGATTTTCGCCACCTTTCCCCATCCGAAACGGCTGCGTCTGCTGGCTCTGCCTCTCTTGGCCTATCAGAAAAGCGGTTTGCGAGCCCTCACGCGTACAACCGGCATCGCAAAGCTGCTACCCAGACGTATGGCCGCCATGGAATCTCTCTTACCTGATGCGCCCTCGAATCCGTTTGCCAGACTACCCGTGAACATCCCGTCAAAAATTGCCCCACGCCGCCGCGTCGGAATGCTGAGCGGCTGCGTGCAGCAAGTCTTTTTTTCGCACGTCAACGCCGCCACTGCGCGCGTGCTCGCCGCCGAAGGATGCGAAGTAGTCGTTCCCCGCGACCAGGGCTGCTGCGGCGCTCTAATGCTGCACTCCGGTTTGGAAGGCGAAGCCGTCGCGCTGGCTAAGAACATCATTGCCGTGTTCGAGGCCGCTCAAGTAGACGCGATCGTCATCAACTCCGCGGGCTGCGGCTCCGCCATGAAGGAGTACAACCATCTGTTGCGCAACGACCCGGCTTGGGCAACGCGCGCCGCAGCGTTCTCTGCAAAATGTAAGGACATCTCCGAGATCTTGTGCGAGCTTGAGCCGCAAGCGCCGCGGCATCCACTCCATATGCGCGTCGCCTATCACGATGCCTGCCATCTCCAGCACGCACAAGGTATCCACCTGCAGCCGCGAAAGCTCCTCGGCGGAATTCCGGAACTCGAGGTCGCGGAGATTCCCGAGGCGTCGCTCTGCTGCGGCTCAGCGGGTGTGTATAACCTCTTGCAATCGGAAACAGCAGAACAACTCGGCGACCGCAAGGTCCGGAACTTGATCACAACAGGAGCTGAAGCCGTTCTCTCTGCCAATCCAGGCTGTCTTCTGCAGCTGATGAACGGCCTCCGCAGGCGAGGACTGAAGGCGATGCCCGCTTTCCACATGGTCGAACTGCTTGACGCCTCGATCCGTGGCATACCGGTCGAACAGTTGCTGCGAGGAGACAAGGCCTCGCCTCTTGATGCAAACTGAATGACATGATCTCCGAATCTCGAACCTCTAACCTGCATTCTGCGGCCGGGCTGCTGCTTGAAGCCCGCTGCACCGCTGCTCCACTTGCCGATCTGCCTGAATCACTCCAGCCTACCTCACTCGAAGAAGCCTGCTTTGTGCAGGACGCCATGGCGCGCGCTCTTGAACCCACAGGTGTGCGCGCATGGAAGATCGGAGCCCCTGCGCCAGATGCCACGCCGATGTTTGGCCCCATGATCTCTGCCTGGATCGCGGACGATGCAAGCGTGCTCGCGGAACCTCGCTACCGTCTGCGGGGCCTTGAAGCCGAAATTTCGTTCCTCATTGGCAAGGACCTGCCACCGCGTCCCGTGCCTTACACGCGCGAGGAGGTTGTGGACGCGATCGCTAGCTGCCATCCAGCCATCGAGGAGTTGGAGGCCGGACTTGCCGATCCTTCAAAAGTCGCGCGCCTCACCATGATCGCCGATCTGCAGATGCACGGCGGTTTCGTGCATGGCCCCGCCGTGCATGACTGGCAGAAGATTGATTTTGCAAACGAGTCGGTTTCACTCGCCGTCGATGGCGCCACCCGCGTAGAGCGCACCGCATCCAATACCGCCGGCACAGATCTGCTGCGCCTGGTGATCTATCTGGCCAATCAGGGTGCGCCGCGCACCGGCGGCCTTAAGCGTGGAGACTGGATAACCACCGGAAGCTGGACTGGAAACACCTTCGCCTCGGCCGGTTCAGAAGTCAATGTACGCTTCTCAACCGCGGGCAACGTATCGCTGCGCTTTGCATAGACAAAACACGAAACGTCAGCCCAGGCAATGCGTTGAGGGCCGGCCTGTTGATTCCATTCACTGAATGCATTTCGAAAAGGGAGTTACCTGCATGACCCATTCCATCGACCTTCCCGGCTTTGAGTTCCTGGCTCCAATCACTGATCGTTCTGCCGAAATCCTGACGCCGGAAGCCGTCGCCTTCATCGTCGATCTGCAGCGCATCTTTAACCAACGTCGCAAGGCGCTGCTTGACGCCCGCCACCAACGGCAAGAGCGGATCGATGCCGGCGAAAAGCCCCATTTCCTTGCCGAAACCAACGCAATCCGCGACTCAGAATGGACCGTCGCCCCCCTTCCCGCCGATATCCTCGACCGACGCGTGGAGATCACAGGCCCAGTGGATCGCAAGATGATTATCAACGCGCTCAACTCGGGCGCAAAAGTCTTCATGGCGGATTTTGAAGACTCGAACACGCCGACATGGAACAACCTGCTCGACGGCCAGATCAACCTGCGCGACGCCATCCGGCGAACCATCACTTACTCCGACCCGGCCTCCGGGAAGCAGTACAAGCTCAACGACAAGACCGCCGTGCTGTTTGTCCGCGCGCGCGGTTGGCACCTCGAAGAGCGCCACGTGCGCGTCGATGGAGAGCCAATGTCAGGCTCTATCTTCGATTTCGGTCTCTATTTCTTCCACAACGCCAAAGAACTGCTCGCGCGCGGCAGTGGCCCCTATTTTTATCTGCCTAAATTGGAGAGTCACCTTGAGGCGCGGCTTTGGAACGACATCTTTGTCCGCGCGCAACAGAAACTGGGTCTGCCGCAGGGCACCATCAAAGGCACCGTCCTGATCGAAACAATTCTTGCCAGCTTCGAAATGGATGAGATTCTTTACGAA
>DATKWA010000204.1:0-42652 GCA_035529815.1 Occallatibacter sp.
TCGATCTCGGCTTCGGCTTCCTCCAGCGGCCAGGAGACATAGTGGAGATTGGCGCGGATTGGCTGCCCGGCGCGGTTGGAGCTGAAGAGGCAGGAGCGCTCGGTGAGGAAGTATTCGAGAGTGCCGGCGTGATGCTCGGCCAGTCTGCTGCTGGGTCCGAGGCCGCGATAGCGGGCTTTGAAGATAAC
Organism: Occallatibacter sp.; assembly: GCA_035529815.1. Lineage (GTDB taxonomy): Bacteria > Acidobacteriota > Terriglobia > Terriglobales > Acidobacteriaceae > Telmatobacter. Next base: position 189 of record DATKWA010000204.1, read on the forward strand.
GGGCCGGGCTGAGAAGCGCCTTCTGCTGTAGAAGGCGAATTCCCGCTCGGAGCGGGGTTCGAGGTGCATTTCCGCCCAGTAATAGGGCAGGTGATAGAAAGAGCGGCCGATGGCGGCTGCAAGCAGGTTGCTGGCATCGAGGGAGAAGCAATAGACGCCGGGCGTGCCGGTGAAAGTGTCGCGAACATAAGTGCGGAGATTGAGGTCGGGGAAGCTGCGCGCGCCTGGGATGGTGGGTACGCCGCGAATCTTGATGCGGTCGAGCCAGAAGGGCACGGCACCGAGCCAGGCTGAGCCCTGAAAAGTGTCTACCTGGAGCCAATCGGGTAACTGGGCGGCCATTTTGGCTGGGGGAATGGGCCAGTGGGCGAAGAGCAGGTCGTTCCATCGCTGGGTGATGGCCCAGCGGCCGGAGGGGAGTGGCCGAGGCCTGTGCGACGTGCGTAGCTGAAATTGCTGCATGGCCGACTCCAGCGGTTCTGGCCGCCTCGGAGGGTTTGACGTCCCAAGGGCCCGAGGGTTGGTGAAGATTGACAGTCTGTAGGGCAACCCCGATGCCGTATTCTGTTCGCGAGACCTGAAGAATGTCCAGCGAAAATTTTACCGCCCCAGAAGCCCGCAACCAGACAAATGTGTTTGCCGTTCACGGCACCGACCCGGAAGTGCTGGCCTTCGCCATGGCGAAGTACTCGCGATCTTCGCTTTCGATGCGCGAGTCGCTGACGGAAATCAGCGCGCAGCGCGCTGAACAGTTCCTGAATACATTCTATTTTCAGTACGGCCACCGGTCGATTGCCGACCTGGCGCACATTGCGTTTGCCGTGGAGCGGCTGAGCCTGATGGCTGCGATTGTGCTGGTGGACGAGCAGCGATGGGACGGGCAGGAGCGATCGACGCGTTACCAGAACTTTATGAAGTCGGGGTGGTATTTGCCCGATTTTGGCGGGGACGCGGGCTCGGCGGAGCTTTATGCGGGGACGGTTGAGAATCTGTTTGCGGCGTATCAGCGCACGACGGAGGCGGTTCTAGAGGTTTTGCGCGGCCGGATTGCGTGCCCTGAAACGCTGAAGCCGGAGGCCTACGAGCGGACGCTGAAGGCGCGGGCATTTGATGTGGCGCGGTATCTGCTGCCTCTGGCGACGAATACGTCTCTGGGACAGATTGTGAGCGCGCGGACGCTGGAGACGCAGGTTTCGCGGCTGCTTTCAAGCCCTGTGGCCGAGGTGCGGGACCTGGGAGTGAAGCTGCGCGAGGCGGCGACGGGCCCGGCGTGGAATGTGAATGCACAGGCTGCCGCGGCGTTTGTTGACAAGGTGGAGGCGGCCGACGCGTCGCTTGGGGCCGAGGCGGCGCAGCTGTTGATGCGCGAGATTCGGACGGCGCCGACGCTGGTGAAGTATGCCCAGCCGAACGACTACGAGATGCAGACCAGCGCGGAGTTGAAGCAGGCGGCGGCTGAGATTTTAGCCGGTGTACCGGTTGCGGATGCTCCGCTGGTGGACCTGGTGGAGCGGACCGAGACACTGGAAGTGGAACTGGCGGCGACGCTGCTTTACCAGGCCAGCCACTACTCCTATCGGCAGATTCGCGATCTTGTGGCGGCGCTTTCGGGCGCGCGGGTTGCGGAGATTGTGGAGCTTGGGTTGCGGCACCGGGGCAGGCATGACGAAGCGCTGCGGGCCTTCCGTGCGGGGGCGGCGTTGCGGTTCGACATTCTGATGGATATTGGCGGCTTCCGCGACATGCACCGGCACCGGCGGTGTACGCAGATTATTCAGGAGTTTACGGCGCTGCACGGGTATGAGACGCCGAGTTCGGGCGATCTTGGGGGCGAGACGGAGATTCTTGCCGAAGCTGGGATTCTGGGCGAGTATCAAGCGGCGATTGAAGGGGCGCACGGGGCGAGTGCGCGGATTGCTAGCGGGAGCGGGCCGGAGGCGGCGCAGTCGGCGCTTTATTTGCTGCCTCTGGCAACGCGGATTCGGAGCTTGTTCAAGATGGATTTTGCCGAGGCGCAATACATCAGCGAGCTGAGGTCGGCTCCGGCGGGGCACTTCAGCTATCGGCGTGTGGCTTGGGAGATGTATGTGGCGCTCGAACGGCAGCATCCGTCACTGGCGAAGTATATTCGGGTGACGGATTTTACGAAGCCGATTGATTTGCTGCAGCGGTAGGGGTGAGAGCTAACCGGAGCGATGTACTGATCGAGAGCCCACGGGTTTTGCGTCAGAGTAGAGTATTCTGGCGGTCTGTTAGCCATAGCCTAATCGCATGAACGCACCGGCAGTGGGCTGCCGTTCGGCGGCGCTTATGTGAGAAAATTAAGGCTTGCACACTCAATCAAAGTTCCGTCTGCTTGTGGTTCGTCTGGGCGCCATGGGCGACATTCTTCACGCCCTTCCGGCGGTGACGGCGCTGCGCCTTGCGCATCCGGCGTGGGAGATTGACTGGGTGGTTGAGCCGCGGTGGCGGGCTCTGCTGACGGCGCGGGACGGGGCAAGCCGGGGGCCGGAACAGCCGGTGGTGGATCGGCTCTACTATGCGGCGACCAAGGAATGGCGGCGCACCCCGCTGAGTACCAAGACAGGCCAAGAGATCAATGCTTTGCGCCGGCAGTTGAGGGCAGAGCTGTATAGTGCGGTGCTGGATCTGCAGGGGTCGGTGCGGTCGGCGGTGGTGGGCCGGATGGTGGGTTGCCCGAGGCTGATTGGCGAGGAGACGCCGCGTGAAGCTCCGGCACGCTGGTTCTATACCGAGCGCGTTACAACGCATGGGGCGCACGTGATCGAGCAGGATGTGGAGCTGGCCCAGGCTGTAGCCGGCGATACGCTGAAAGCGGTTGCGCCGCTGTTGCCAGTGGACGAGGCGGCGGAAGCCTGGTGCGATGGGCTACTTGCCTCAAGTGGTACACGGCCGGTGGCTGTGATCAATCCCGGCGCGGGATGGGGGGCCAAGCGCTGGCCAGTGGAGCGCTATGCGGCCGTTGCCTTTGGATTGATGGAGCGGGGCTATAGGATTCTGGTGAATGCCGGGCCGGGCGAAGAACAGATGGCGGACACGATTGTGACGCGCACCAGCGGCGCTGCGATTCCGCTGGCAACCTCGCTGGAGCAACTGATTGCGCTGACGCGGCGCGCGGACTTGTTTGTGGCCGGCGACACAGGGCCGCTGCATTTGGCCTGCGCGCTGGGGCGGCCGGTGGTGGGGATTTATGGGCCGACGGACCCGAGCCGCAATGGGCCTTATGGGACGAGATTCAGAGTGCTGCGCAGCCCGATGAGCAAGCGCGACCACACGCGGCGTCCGGAGCCGGAGGCTGGATTGCTGACCATTGAGCCGGATGAGGTGCTGCGGGCGGCCGACGAGCTGCTGGCCGGGGAGAAGGTGTGATGGGCAGGCAGGCCGGAGCGGAACAACTTGACTGGATTGCCCGGTGGCAGCGGGTGGCGCGACGAATTCGCGTGCCACTGGGGTTCTGCGTGGCGGGGCTTTATGTGTTCGACCTGTGGCGGGAAGCGCCGCGACCGGCAGCGGTGGCCTGGAGCCTGGCGCTGGTGCTGCCGGGGCTTTGGCTGCGCGGGTACGCCTCGGGCTATGTGAAGAAGAATCGTGAGCTGACGATGACGGGACCGTACGCGTATACGCGCAACCCGCTTTACCTGGGGTCGATGCTGATTGCGGCGGGGTTTGCGGTGGCGCTGCTGAGCTGGCCGGTGGCGGTGGTGCTGGCGGTTGGGTTTACGGCGATCTACGTTCCGGTGATTGCGTCGGAGGAGCGTTTTTTGCGCGAGGCGTTTGCCGGATTCGACGAGTATTGCCGGAGGGTTCCAAGGCTGATTCCGCGGCTTACGGCGGCGCCGCCTGCCCTGGGACGGGGCTTGCATTCGGGTGCAGACGGAGTTGCCGGGGCCGGAGCGGGCAGGTTCTCCTTGAAGCTTTATCTGCATCATCGCGAGTACAATGCTGCTATAGGGGCCGCACTTCTCTACCTGAGCCTGGTGTTTCTGCGGCCGGCGCTGGAAGCGGTCCTGCATGGGGCGCGGTGAGCGTTTCCCCGGGTCATCCCGGTCAAGTCACAAGGAGTAATACCCGACGTTGAAGACGCGCACTTACGCCGCCCTAATTCTTTGCGCCTCTGCGCTGTCTGCCGTGGCTTTTGGCCAGCAGACAGTCCAGCTTGCGCCGCCGCGGCCGGGTTTCAGCTTTCTGCAAAAGCAGACGCTTACGTATTCGGTGGACTGGCGTGTGTTTCCGGCCGGGACGGCGGTGCTGCACTTTGAGGCGATGGGCGATCGGGAGCGATTGACGGCCGAGGCCCAGACGATCGGCGCGATCAATTTGCTTTTCCATGTGGACGACCGGTTTCAATCCACCTTTGACCGCGAGAAGGGGTGCACGTACCAGTTCGACAAGCAGACGGTGGAAGGGCGGCGGCAGGTGAACTCCACGCTGAGGCTGGACTACGGGCAGGGGAAGTCGATTCTGGACGAGAAGAACCAGGTGACAGGGCAGAGCAAGCACGTGGAAACGGGCATCCCCGGCTGCCTGACCGACCTGCTGACGGGAGTTTTTTACGCTTCGTCGCAGCCGATGTCGCTGGGTCACTCGTTTGTGATTCCAGTGGTGGACGCGCAACGGACCGTGATGGTGACGATGAAGGTGGAGGGGCGTGAGGAGATCAAGACCACGCTCGGCACCTTCAAGACGCTGCGCGTGCAGCCGACGGCGGACGCGGGCGTGGTGAAGAACCGCGGCAACATCTGGATCTGGTACACGGACGACGAGCGGCATCTGCCGGTGCAGATGCGGGCGCGGCTTTTCTGGGGCACCATTACCTTCCGGCTGACGGGCAACGAAAACAAGTAGATTTGCGCTGGTTTGGCCGGCAGTGGGGCGCTTTGCGCGTGGCCCATTGCGTGGCCTTCCGCACTGCTGACTGCTCCGCATCAGGTGTACACTTTTTCTTCGCGTGCAGAGCCTCGTTTGGCTGCGCGTTTGAGGATTTCTGAGGAGTTTTATGCGCAAAATTACGTTTGCTCTTTTGGTTTTGATTGGTTTTGGATTTGCGGGGTTTGGTGCGGCCCAGACTGCGCCGGCCAAGCGGCCGATGACGTTTGAAGACATGATGAAGATGAAGCGGCTGGGGGAGACGGCTGTTTCGCCAGATGGGAAGTGGCTGGCGTATTCGGTGACCAGCGTGAATCTGGAGAAGAATACGAAGACGGCGGAGTTGTGGCTGCAGGCGATTGCTGGTGGTGAGCCGATGAAGCTTGGGGTGGCCGGGCCGGGTGACTCGGATCCGCAGTTCTCCGCCGATGGCAAGCGGATGCTGTTTATCAGCAGCCGGACGGGCGCGGCGCAGATATGGACAGCGGACTTTGACTCGGAGACCGGGGCGACAACGAACCTGCATAAGCTGACGAACCTTGACCTGGGCATCGACAATGCGCAGTGGTCGCCCGATGGGCGCTCGGTTGTTTTTACGGCGGCGGTTTATCCCGACTGCCCGGCGATTGTGCCCGATGACAACGGCGCGGGCGCGGAGTGCAACTACGAACGCGACGCCAAAGCCACCGACAGCAAGGTGAAGGCGCGGATCTTTACCGCGCTGCTCTACCGGCACTGGGACCACTTTACGGGCGACAAGCGTTCGCATCTGTTTCTGGTTTCGGTTGAGAGTGGTGCGGTGAGGGACCTAACGCCGCACAATCCGCATGATGTTCCGCCGTTTTCGCTGGAGGGCGGCGGGTGCGGGTGCGCGTTTTCGCCGGACTCGAAGGAGCTGGCGTACACGGACAATCCCGATCCGGTGCCTGCGATTTCGACGAGTCCGCGGATTTATACGCTCGACCTGACGGACGCGAGCGCAAAGCCGGTGCAGATCAGCATGTCGAAGGGCGGGAACTTCAATCCGGCTTACTCGCCGGATGGGAAGTACATTGCGTGGCGTAGCCAGGAGCGGGCGGGATATGAGAGCGACAAGTTCCGGCTGGTGCTGTATGAGCGGGCAGGGAAGACGATTAGGGATTTGCTGCCGAAGTTTGATAACTGGGTGGATGAGTTTGCTTGGGCACCGGACTCGAAAAATCTGTTTTTCACTTCTGGAATCGAGGGTGAAGAGCCGATTGAATTGGCGTCGCTCAGCGGCACCATAAGGACCATTTCGAATCAGGGGGAATTCGGCGGGCTTCATCCGCTTCCGGATGGACAGATGATCGTTGCGAGTCGAATGACGGTTGCGTCGCCGAGTGAAGTAGTGGCGATTTCCTCAGCGTCGGGAAGCCCCGATACGAAAGCCAGAACAACGATTCAAGGCGTACAAGGGACTGCGGAACTCGGATCGATGACCGTAACCCAAATCAACCAAGTGACAAGCCTGAATTCCGAACTTTTGTATATGCAACTCGATCTCCCAAAGATGGAATCCTTCTGGTTTACGGCGAAGGATGGGACGAAGCTGCAAGGGTTCCTTATTCGGCCGCCGGGGTTTGATGCGGCGAAGAAGTATCCGGTGAAGTTTTTGATTCATGGGGGGCCGCAGGGGGCCTGGGGAGACTCGTGGTCCTATCGGTGGAATGCGGAGTTGTTTGCGGCGGATGGGTATGTGGTGGTGATGATCAATCCGCGCGGATCGACCGGGTATGGGCAGGCGATTGTGGACGGCGTGAATGGGGACTGGGGCGGGAAGCCTTTTACCGATCTGATGGAGGGGCTGGATTACGCGGAGCAGCACTATCCGTTCATTGACAACAACCGTGAGTGCGCGCTGGGGGCCAGCTACGGCGGGTACATGGCGAACTGGGTGCTGGGGCATACGGACCGCTTCAAATGCATTGTGACGCACGACGGGATGTTCAATCCGGAATCGGCGTTTGGGACTACGGACGAGGACTGGTTCAATATCTGGGAGTTCAAATTTCCAAACACCCAAGGGGGACATCCGTGGGACTACTACGGCAAGCCGGATAGCGAGAACCCCTATCGCAAGTGGGCGCCGATGCTGTATGCGAAAAACTTCAAGACGCCGACGCTGGTGATTCACGGGCAGCGGGATTACAGGCTGGATGTGAGCGAGGGGTTCCAGTTGTTCGACACGCTGCAGTTGCTGGGTGTGCCGAGCAAGATGCTGTATTTTCCGGATGAGGGGCACTGGGTGCTGAAGCCGCAGAACTCTGAGCTCTGGTATAAGACGGTGAATGACTGGGTGGATGAGTGGACGGGGAAGGCAGCTGCCAGCCGCTAGCTTTTAGCTGCTAGCTTGGTTGTGCGGGGGAGCAAGGCAAATTGTCAGGCCGACATTCCCTGAGAGGCTAAAGCCCAGATCTCTTTTGCTTGTTTTAGGGCACGACTAAAGTCGTGCCCTTTCAAAACATTGATTGATTGAGCGGTTCCCCAGGGGCTAAGAGCGAGGAGATGGAAGCTGGCTTTTGAACGCAAATCCGGGAAGCCGCGGGCGTTTTTGAACGAGGCGGGGCTGTTTGCGTACGCGACCGGTGCGCTGGGGCGGCAGATGCGCACGGAGGCCGATCTGCGGCGGCTGATGAAGCGGCGCGTGGAGCCGGGGGAGCGGGGCGACGCGGCGATTGAGACGGTGGTGGCGCGACTGCACGAGTACGGTTACCTGGACGACGCCGCGTTTGCCGAGACCTATGCACGGCTGCGGCAGGAGAACGAGAAGCTGGGTGTGCGGCGGGTGCGACAGGATTTACAACAGAAGGGCGTGGACAAAGAACTGATTGCCGAGACGCTGGAGGCGCGCTACGGGCAGACGAATGAAGAGGCGCTGGCGCGGCAGCATCTGGAACGGAAGCGGATACGCAAGCCGGAGAACGAGAAGGAGACGGCGCTGGTGATGCGGCGGCTGGTGACGGCGGGGTTCTCGACCGGGGTGATCTACAAGATTCTGCGGCAGTGGGATGTGCCGGAGGAGGCGCTGGCGGCGCTGGAGAATCTGGACGAGGAACGGCACGAAGAGTAAGCGGTGGCTCCCATCCTGACCCCTGCTTCCAGTTACACTAAAAGAGCCATGCAATCACGCTCTGGGAACGAGATACGCGAAGCTTTTCTGCGCTTTTTTGAGTCGAAGTCGCACCGCCGTGTGCACTCTTCGTCGCTGGTGCCTGCCAACGATCCGACGCTGCTGTTTACCAATGCGGGGATGAATCAGTTCAAGGATTTGTTTTTGGGCGCGGAGCGGCGGGAGTATGCGCGGGCGACGAGTTCGCAGAAGTGCGTGCGCGCGGGCGGCAAGCACAATGACCTTGAAAATGTGGGCTTTACGCGGCGGCATCATACGTTCTTTGAGATGCTGGGGAACTTCTCGTTTGGCGACTACTTCAAGCAGGATGCGATCAAGTTTGCCTGGGAGCTGGTGACGAGCCCGGAGTGGTTCGGGATTCCGAAGGACCGGCTGTACGTGACCATTTTTGAGGGCGCCGATGGAGTGCCGCGGGACAACGAGGCCGAGGGGTACTGGATTGAAGCCGGGGTGCCGAAGGAGCGGATTCACCAGTACGGGCTGAAGGACAACTTCTGGCAGATGGGCGAGACGGGGCCGTGCGGGCCGTGTTCGGAGATTTTTTACGATATGGGGCTGGAGGCGGCGGAGACACCGGGCGTCGACAAGCCGTTTGGGCAGGACGAGGCGCGGTATGTCGAGATTTGGAATTTGGTGTTTATGCAGTTTGACCGCTCGGCGGGCGTGGATGCGACGGGGAAGACGACGTACAAGCTGACGCCGCTGCCGAAGCCTTCGATTGATACGGGCATGGGCCTGGAGCGCGTGGCGGCGGTGCTGCAAGGGAAGGTTTCGAACTTTGAGACGGATTTGTTTACGCCGCTGATTGAAAAAGCATCGGAGCTCACCGGTGTGAAGAATGAAGTGGGCAACGCCAGCTTGAGGATTATTTCGGATCACGCGCGGGCGGCTACGTTCCTGATTAATGATGGCGTGCTGCCTTCGAATGAAGGCCGCGGGTATGTGCTGCGCAAGATTCTGCGGCGCGGGATTCGGCATGGACGGCTGCTGGGACAGGAAAAGCCGTTTCTGTTTGAGATGGTGTATGCCGTGCGGGATTTGATGCAGGGGGCTTATCCGGAGCTGACGGATTCTGCGGCGCGGGTGGCGAAGGTTGTGAAGGCTGAGGAAGAGCAGTTCGACCGGGTGTTGAAGATTGGGCTGACGCGGTTGAACGAGGAGCTGCAAGGCGAATTCACAGGCGAGAAGGCTTTCCATCTTTACGAGACGTTCGGGCTGCCGCTGGACTTTATGGTGGATGCTGCGCGCGACGCTGGCGTGAAGTTTGACGAGGCTGGATTTGAGGCGGCGCGCTCGGAAGAGCAGGCGCGTGCGCGGGCTAGCTGGAAGGGTGGGAGCCAGAAGTCGGCGAGTCCGGCGTTTCGCGAGTTGCCGAAGACGGCGTTCGAGGGATACAAGCAGCTCAAATCGACTGGGTGCGAGGTGCTGGCGATTGTGAAGGACGGGCTTGGCGTGCCGGCGGCCGCGGCGGGCGATGCCGTGGAGGTGGTGCTGGACCATACGAGCTTCTACGGCGACTCGGGCGGGCAGGTTGGCGATACGGGCTGGTTTACCTCTGGCGATGGGACCGCGACGATTGCCGAGATTACGGGCTGCGTGCTGCCGGTGCAGGGCGTGCGCGCGCACAAGGCGGTGCTGAAGCAGGCTCTCTCTATTGGTGACCGGGTGAATACGGTTGTGGACGGCGACAGGCGCAATGCGATCCGGCGGAATCATACGGGTACGCACCTGCTGCACGCGGCGCTGCGGCAGGTGTTGGGCACGCACGTGAAGCAGGCGGGGTCGGCGGTGCATCCGGATCGGCTGCGGTTCGACTTTTCGCACTTTGCGCAGGTGGCGGATGAGGAGCTGGAAGAGATTGAGTCGATTGTGAACCGCGAGGTGCTGGTGAACGCGAAGGTGGACACGCTGGAAGATGTGCCGATTGACGTGGCCGTGAACGAGTACCACGCGATGGCGCTGTTCGGCGAGAAGTACGGCGACAAGGTGCGCGTGGTGAAGCTGTCGGATGGGTTTTCGACGGAGCTTTGCGGCGGCACGCATACAAGCGCGACGGGCGAGATCGGGCTGATCAAGATTGTGGGCGAGGAGTCGGTTTCGTCGGGCGTGCGGAGGCTGGAGGCTATCAGCGGGATGGGGTCGCTGACTACTTTCCGCGAAGATTTTGCAGTGGCGCAGGTTGCGGCGCAGGTTTCCGGTAGTCCGACTGGTAGCCTTTCGGATGGATTGCGCGCCAGATTAAATGCGCAGGAAGACGAGCTGAAGAAGCTGCGGCGCGAGTTGGACGAGATGCGGATGAAGTCGGCCGCGGGCGGTCTGGATGAGGCGCTGAGCGGCGCGGTTGAAGTGAAGGGCGTGAAGCTGGTGACGCTGCGTGCCGATGCGCTGGAGCGCGGGCAGTTGCGGACGCTTGTCGACAACCTGAAGCAGAAACTCGGCGAGGGCGTGGTGGTGCTGGCGTCTGCGCAGCCGGAAGGGAAAGTGGCGCTGATTGCCGGAGTGACGCCTGGGCTGGTGAAGCAGTTGCAGGCGGGCAAACTGGTGGGTGCTGTGGCGAAGCTGGTGGGCGGCTCGGGCGGCGGGAAGCCGGAGATTGCCGAGGCGGGCGGAAAAGACCAGGGACAAATTGAGGCGGCGCTGAAGGCCGTGACGGAGATTGTTGGGGAGATGCTGGGGTAGGGATTGCGTTTAGGCTTTCCTTGGTTTTGCGGCACGGCAGACGAGATTTTGGGCACCCGGTTCTCGGAGATAGAGTTGGTTGCTATCCCACCCATTCCGCAGAAAGAAGCGGAATGGATTGGGCACGGAGTTCGTTTCGAGGATCAAAAAGAACGACGTCCAATTTTCAACAAAAGAAGGGCCGCTTCCGGTGTGGAAGCGGCCCATTTTGCGCTGTGCGAAGGCGTTTAGCGAATCCTGAAGCTGTACGCCATGCCGAAGTTGATGATCGGGTAGTACTTGAAGGGGTCCAGATCGCTCTTGTACTTTGCGATCTGGGCTTGCAGGTTTGCCTGTACGGAGGGGTCGGTGGTTACATTCACACAGTTCTGGCCGTTGGCATCGCAGGCCTGACCGCCGGTGAGCGCCATGTTGATTGAAGGAGAGCCGACAAAGGCCGCGCCAATCTCAAATGGGAAGGACAAATGTCCGTGACGGCGAGAGGCCATGTTTCCCCAGCCGGTGGTCACGGTGAAGGCATTTTTGTTGGTGTTGAGGCCCAGGTTGCCAACGCCTGTGATCGGGTTTGTGCTCGACGCGTAGTAGGTGACGTTATTGAGGGAGAAGCTGGTGCCACCTGCGACGGCTACATTGGCGCTTACGGCGTTCTGGTTGTAGAGCAGCGCTCCTGGACTGATGCGGAAGCCGTGGTTCGCGAAAGGATAGAAGTCCACCGAGGCGCCTGCGGTCGCAAAGTTCAATTTGCCGTTGATGTTGAGGCCATTGGTTGAGAAGTTGTTGACGGAGTAATTGAAGATGTTGCCGACGCCGCGCAGGTTGATGTGGCGGTTTACGTTCACCGCGGCTTGCAGGTTGATGCCGAGCGGCGAGATTCCGCCTCCCAGCGCGAGGCGCGAAAAGGGGCCAATGGTTGAACTGGTGGGTTTGGTGGCGAGCGAGGTTACACCTGCCGCCGATGTGGACAGCATAGGTTGTTCGTTGGCCGCCAGGGGGGTGGGTTGTGCGAATAAGGCCGCGGAAGCGGGCATGAGGGCAAGCGTCAGGCAAAGAGCGATGGTTCTCAAGTTTCCTCCATAGAGCCGGGATCGTGTGCAGGGCGACGCGATTGCGCTGTGCTGCGAAAGGAGCCGGGCTCACCTGACAATCGAGCAATGCGCCCTGAGTTTGTCGCGCAGCTGAAAGTCGGGAATTGACTTCACGCTAGCAGTGGTTCGGAGCCGGCACAATGACCAATTGGTGCAATCACTGGCCCGTAAGTATCGAAATGGAACCAAGAAAGAACATGGGAAAAGCGCGGGAAGAGCTCAATGGCTTAATCTGAGCGCATGGCCAGGCGGGAGGAAGAACGCGAGAAGGTTGCGAGTCTGCGCAGCCGTTTGCTCGCGTGGTATGAGCGGGACCACCGCGATTTGCCGTGGCGGCGTCGAAGTGACGCTTACGCCATCTGGGTTTCCGAGATCATGCTGCAGCAGACCCGCGTTGCTGTGGTGATTGAACGCTATCGGGCGTTCATGGAGCGGTTTCCCACCTTGTTTTCTCTGGCTCTTGCAGAGGAGCAGGAGGTGCTGGCGCTTTGGAGCGGGCTGGGCTACTACCGGCGCGCGCGCATGCTGCACAAAGCCGCACAGTATGTGGCGCAACGCTACCAAGGGACTCTGCCGGCGACGGCGGACGAGCTGCGCGCGCTGCCCGGCATTGGCGTTTACACGGCGGCGGCCATTGCCAGCATTGCGCATGGTGAGCGGATTGCTGTTGTGGACGGGAACGTGGAGCGGGTGCTGTGCCGGATTGCGGGGTGGGACGCCTCAAACCGCACCGAGGCGGCAGCCACTCGCCGCAAGGTGCAGAAGCTGGCCGCGCGGCTCGTCGATCCGGAACGCCCGGGAGACTTTAACCAGGCTCTGATGGAACTGGGCGCGATGGTTTGCGTGCCACGCAATCCGAAGTGCCTGGAGTGCCCGGTGTGGGCAGAGTGCAAGATGCGCGGCGAGCATAAGACGAGCCCTCGGCCGCGGATGTTGAGCCGCGAGATCGCTCATGCTCTGTCGGTAAGAGCTGGCCAGAAAGGTCACGCGGGCCGTGAGGTGCTGCTGCAGCAGCGCCCGGCGACGGAGAGCGTAATGCCCGGGCTTTGGGAACTGCCAGCGTTGCGTGATGCGGCGGTGCCGGCGGAGGATCTGCGCATGACGGTGCGGCACGCGATCATGCAGGTGAACTACTATGTTCGCATTCGCACGGTGTTTGAAGACGATGTGGAGGCAGCGACGATGCCGGGCGGGGAGCGGCACTGGGTTCCGCTGAGCGAAGCCGCGGAGATGGCGCTGACGGGCCTTGCACGCAAGGTTCTCTCTCGCGCGCATCTGTTGCCTACGGCGGCGCTGGACACCATTGCCCCACCACCCGAGGGAGACGTAGTCTGAAAGAGCCTGTTCGGCGCGTGGTTGAAGGCGCCGGCCGTATTTTTTTATTTCACGTTTTTATTTGACGGAGAAGCGATGCACAAGAATCTGGTTTTATCCATCCTTTCAGTAGCGGTTTTGACGGCCCCGTTCTTAAACGCGCAGCAGCCATCTGTTGCTTTGGTTCCAGAGATTGCCGGACTGCCAGCTGCCGCGCGCGCTGCCGCAGCCTCGATTGATCCAGAAAAGATCCGCGCGCAGGTGCGATTCCTGTCGCTGGATCTTCTTGAAGGGCGCGGACCCGGCACGCGCGGCGGCGAGCTTGCAGCCCAGTACATTGCCACGCAGTTTGCGCTGGAGGGGTTGGAGCCGGCTGGGGACGACGGGACGTATTTCCAGCGCGTTCCGCTGTATGCAGTGCATGCGGTTCAGGACAAGACGAAGTTCTCGTTTGTTCCCGCGACGGGAGAGCCGGTTGACCTGGCGTACGGGTCGGAGATCGTGTCGCAGGACGAGACCGGGCAGCCCAGCGCCGACATTGATGCGCCGATTGTTTTTGTCGGCTACGGCATCGATGCGCCTGAGTACAAGTGGGACGACTACACGGGACAGGACGGCAAGCCGATCGACCTGAAGGGCAAGATTGCGCTTGTGATTGTGAATGAGCCGCCTTCGAGCGACGCGAAATTTTTCAAGGGGAAGGCGCTGACTTACTACGGCCGCTGGACCTACAAGTACGAGGAGGCGGCGCGGCGGGGCGCGGTTGGGGTGCTGGTTATTCATCGCACGGATCTGGCGAGCTATGGGTGGGATGTGGTGCGCAACTCGCAGGCTGTGGAGAAGAGCTATCTGCAGGGCGATCCGCTGGCGACGTTGCGGGCCGCGGCGTGGATTCAGCACGACGTGGCGCAGAAGCTGTTGACGATGTCCGAGCTCGGCAATCTGGATGAGGCAATCGAGAAGGCGGGCAAGCCGGGGTTCCATGCGGTTGAGCTTTCAGTGAAGTTGCGCGGTCACGTGGAAAGCCGCGTACGGCGCTACACGAGTTCGAATGTGATTGGCCGCGTCGCGGGCCAGAGCCATGATGGGCATGCTGTTCTTTATACGGCGCACTACGATCATCTCGGGATCGATCCGGACGCCAAGGGCGACAACATCTACAACGGCGCGGCGGACAACGGCACCGGATGCGGGATTCTGCTGGAGATGGCGCGCGCGTTTTCGCAGTCCAGCGTGCGGCCGCCGCACGACGTCTACTTTGCATCGGTGACGGCGGAGGAGCAGGGGCTGCTTGGCTCGGAATATCTTGGCATGCACCCGCCGGTTCCGGCGGGAGAGATTACGCTGGATCTCAACTACGATATGCTGCTGCCGATTGGTGTTCCACTATCGGTGAACCTGGGCGGGGCCGACCGGATCGACTTCTGGCCGACGGTGCAGAGTGTGGCGAAGGCATTCGACCTAGCGCTGTTGCCCGATCCCAACCCCATGGCCGGAACCTATTATCGCTCCGACCATTTTTCGTTTGCGCGGGTTGGCATTCCGGCATTTTCCGTGGACCAGGGCGATCTGTTTGAAGGGCATACGCTGGAGTGGGGACAGGCGCAGGCAGCGGACTACACGGCACACCACTATCATCAGCCATCGGACGAGTACCGGGCGGATTGGGATTTTCGCGGTAACGCGAAGCTGGCACGATTCGGCTTTGTGCTTGGCTGGCTGGCCAGCGAACAGGAGAAGATGGTGGAGTGGTTGCCCGGCGACGAGTTTGAAGCGGCGCGGAAGGCGAGCCGGGTGCAGTAGCGAGCAATGTAGCAGTGGGGCGGGATTTTCCTTCGATATGAATGCGCCACGAGCCGTGAATTTGTTGCGGGAAAGTGTGGCGGGTTGATCGGCGGACTGCTAGTGCGCGGGCGGCGCAGGCCCAGACATATCAAAACGGACCGTGAGGTCCTCCCTAAATTGCTAATTGTAAAGACATTTGGTGCCGAAGAAGGGACTCGAACCCCCACACCCTTGCGAGTACGTGGACCTGAACCACGCGCGTCTGCCAATTCCGCCACTTCGGCACATTACATGTGTTCAGCGAGGTTCGCTGAACAGGGCAGCAACTTTGAGTCTCGCAAATGCGGTTCGTGGTGTCAAATGTTGTGCCATGAATGCAGACCGGGGCTTCTCGCCCCGGTTTTTGCAGTCAACTTTGGGAAAGATCTGCCTAGCCTTAGACCAGCTTGGCGTCGAGCAGAATCTCTGTGTTGTTGGCGAAGAGCTTGGAGATGGGGCAGCCGGCCTTGGCGTTGGCGGCGGCCTTGTCGAAGGCTTCCTTGCTGGCGCCGGGAACGGTTGCTGTGGTTGTGAGCGCAATCCGGGTGACGGCGAAACCGGCATCGGTCTTGGCCAGGGTAACGGCGGCGTTTGTTTCAATCTTCGCCGGGGTCAGGCCTGCCTCGCCCAACTGCGCGCCCAGAGCCATTGAGAAGCAGCTTGCGTGGGCTGCCGCGATCAGTTCTTCGGGCGTGGTGCCGGAGTCGGCGCCCTCAAAACGCGTGGCGAAGGAGTAATTGGCGTCTTTCAGAACGCCCGTCGCCGTGGAGATGGTGCCTTTGCCTTCCTTCAGTGAACCTGTCCAAACCGCACTTGCCTTGCTTGCCATAGTCCCTCCTTGGGGGATTCGGAATGTGGTTATTGTTTTCGCCGCGTCGCCAGGGGAAGGGGGACGCCACTAAGAAGTTGATGCGTGAGGAGCCTGCCGGGTTTTGTGCAGCAGGACAACCCGCTCTTCCATGGTAATCTGTCGTCCATGCTGCCGCATCGGCCCTCGGCCCTAGATCCCGATTTCGATCCCGATTTCACGGCTAATTTCTCACATGGTGAGCCTGCCGGCACCAATATCCAGCCGGTCGAGCACCATTGCCAGATCTGCCCGACCTGCGGCCACCAGCTCACCGGACACCACTGCAAGCTGGTGTGCACCCAGTGCGGCTATTACCTGAGCTGCGCGGACTACTACTGAATTCCTTGTTCGCGCGATCGTTTGGCGCGTGCCTAGACGGGGCCGGGATAGGCTGATCCCCGGCAATTCGCGCCGACTTTCAGAGCATTTCCGCCTGTCTGCCGATCCATCAACCATAAATACGTCTCGATACTGTGCCAGCAGACCAAGGTCGCGTTGACCGAATTGAACGGCGGGACCAGCTCCAGGCCGTTTCCCACATGCTCGTAGGGGAAAAAAGGCGCCTGAGGTACGAGGTCGAACCGGTTGTAGATGCGATAGATGTCCGGCACAACCGAATCGCAGGTGTGATGGAAGAACATTTCGCCGACTCGCGGGCTGGCGAAGGTATAGACGGTGAGTCCTTGGCCGCCTACGCCGCTGTTCAGGCCGGCATCGAGACCGAGGAGGGTTGCCAGCGCCGCGCCGAGGCTGTGCCCGGTGACCGTAACCCTGGAAATGCCCTTGGAACTGACAAGGTTGGTGATTGCGGCAATGGCTGAGGGTGAGTTGGGGTCTGCGCCGGCTCGCAAGGACCTGTAGATTGCGGTAAAGCCGTCCTCGGTGAGTCCGCCACCGGAGTGAATCGGGTTGGGAACAAACAGGAATGCCAGGTCGTGGAGCCATTCCTGAATGGTGTCTGTGCCGCGAATGGCTGCAACCAGCTCTCCGGCGGCAGACGTTGCCAGGAAACCGTAGGTCACTGTTTCGCCCTGATGGGGTGAAACATCTGTTGCCAGCTCGTTGCCGTAGAGGGCTTCGACAAATGTGTAGCCAGTGTTGGCGATCGCGGCAATCGTATCGGCGGTATAGGGGGCGGCCGGCGCCACGGAATAGGCAATGGCGACCAGTTGCGCATATTCGATGGCAGCTTTCCAGTCAACTGAGGGCATGGCGACGTCTCCTTTGGGGCCAGGGCCTGCTGACGCTTTGGGCCGGGCCAATTTCCGTCATTTCCTTCTTGATCGCCGTCAGGATATACCCGGCATCCAGGACATGAACAAAGACCCGCCGGAGAATGCCACCCAAGATCGAGCCAGAGGGTTTTGTGTCTGGCATGAGATGGACATGCGGGCGACGAACGCGTACATGAACAACACCATAGCATTTTGTGAAGATGAGGCGGGCATCTTTTGTGTTTCGCCGGGCACCGAGCACAAACAACCGGCAGCAGAGAATGTTTGCTGGGAGTTTCGATTTCACAATTGATTGAGTCCAAAATTGATCTGGCCAGGGGTGATATATTTTCTTGCCATGGAGAGAAGAAAGAAGAACAATCGCGAAGCCGGATTTTCGGCGCGGGATCGAGCCCTATCGGCGCAACTGCAAGGTCGTCTCACAGGGAATTTCGCAGGCGGGAGCGCCGGTGAGTGAGCCCCTGTTGGCTGAGGAATTGAGGAGCAGCACGACGCCTATCCGCGAAGCGATGAAGCAACCGGAAGCCAATATCCTGCTGAAGCAGAGTCAGCGTGCCCAGAGGTGCGGTTTAAATACAGAGGCGTCCAGGCGATGAAGGGAGCCGGCGCGTACAAGTGGTTTGTGGTGGCGATGCTTTGGTTGGTTTGCTTTCTCAACTATGCGGATCGCCAGCTTATCTTTACTGTCTTTCCACTTCTTCAGTCAGAGTTCCATCTGAGCGATGCCGCGCTTTCGGTTTTGAGCGCGTCGTTTATGTGCACGTATGCGGTATTCGGTCCGATCGCGGGACTGGTGAGCGACCGTATGCCGCGACGAACGCTCGTGCTGGGCACACTGATCTTCTGGTCCGTTACCGCGGCTGCAACTGGCTGGGCTCGCAACTACCTGGAACTTGTTGCCGGAGTCGCGATGGGTGGGCTTGGCGAGGCCTTCTATTTTCCCGCCGCCATGTCGCTGATCGCCGACTATCACGCTGTGGACACGCGGTCGCGCGCCATGTCGATTCACCAGTCCAGCGTGTATGTGGGGAGCATTGCCGGGGGCGCCATCGCGGGATTTCTCGGACAATACTACGGCTGGCGCATGGGATTCCGTCTCTTCGGCGTAATTGGCATTGTGTTGGGATGCGTGCTGTGGCTGCTGCTCAAGGAGCCGGAGCGCGGCCTGTCCGACAGCATGGCCGGCAAGCTCGACGGCGGTGGCCGGCTGCTTGAAGGCATGAGGGAACTTGCCCGCAACCGGGTTGCGTGGCTGCTGGTGACTGTATTTATTGGCGCCAACTTTGTCGCCATGATTTTTACGGTGTGGATGCCGACCTTCCTGTTCCGCAAGTTTCACATGAGCCTGAGCATGTCCGGGCTGAACGGCACCGCCTATCTGCAGATTGCATCGGTGCTGGGAGTTATCCTCGGCGGCGTGCTGGCAGATGGGCGCGTGCGCCGGCGGCCGGGCGACAAGGGTGCGCGCATGATGGTGCAGGCGCTGGGACTCATCTGCGGAGTGCCGTTTCTGTTTGTGTCCGGCTGGACCTCGGCTGTGACCGTGGTGCTGGCGGCGATGGTGGGCTTTGGGCTTTTCAAAGGGGTATACGACTCGAACCTTTGGGCCGCGCTCTACGACGTAACGCCGATTGAGCGGCGCGGCGCAGCGCTCGGGATCATGAACTCCCTGGGATGGCTGGGTGGTGCGGCCGCGCAACTGACCATTGGTTTGGCCTCGGAGCGGTTTGGCATGAGTGCGTGCCTGAGCGCCACGGCGCTTATCTATCTGACGATTGCTGTTGCGCTGTGGCTGGGGGCGCGGAAAGTCACGCGCAAGAGTACATCTCTGGCGCGGCCGAAGTCTGTCGCCCCGTAACGATCTCGTCTTCGATCTGCGATGGACCGCGCGTCGGCAAATTTTCCCGACAAGCGGACTGCGGCATGCTTAGATCTTTGGCGTCCGAGAGAGTCAACTATTTCCGTAGACCGGAATCGAAGCTCCGTGAATTGTATTGGCCAGATCGCTCGACAGGAACAGGATGACCTGCGCGATGTCCTCGGGCCTGGGCCACGCGGCGAAATCCGCGCCTGGCATTGCCTTCCGATTTGCCGGAGTGTCGATAATGCTGGGCAGGATGGAGTTCACTCTCACGCCGGTTCCTTTTGTGTCGGCCGCAAGCGAATCCATGAGCGCCACCGCGGCGGCTTTGGATGCGGCATAGGCGGCTGCGCCAGCGCCGTGATCGAACGCTGCCTTGGCCGCGACGTTGACGATGGATCCATGACCCTGCTTCAACATGGCCGGCAACACTGCTTTGGCCAATGTGAAACCGGCACGCAGGTTGAGGCTCAGCATGGTTTCGAGAACCTGGGTCTTCAGTTCCCAGAGCGTGATTCCGCCGGCGTAGCCGCCGATGGTGTTCACAACGGCGTCGAGGCGCCTGTGTCGAGCGAGAACCTGCTGAACGAGTTCAGCTACAGCGGCTTCATCCGTTATATCCGTGCGATGTCCTTCGAGCGCCGCACTATCGGCGCCAGCGGCATTCTGCAGGGCCGCGAATTCCTCTTCGCGACGATAGGTGACAATCACGTGAGCGGCATCTGCCAGGAACGCGAGGCTTGCGGCATGGCCGAGCCCGCCTGTGCCGCCCGCAACGAGAACAACCTTGCCTGAAAAGCTGACGTTCATAGTGCCTCCGCATCTGGAAATGGGCGCCTGGGGAATAGGTGGCAGACAACTGATCCACGGTGCTGATGCCGGCCGCAATGGAATGGGTAGGGCGCGTCGTAAAGCGCATTGCCTGAAGAGATGCTAGCAGCTCGCGGACTCCACTACGAGCAAGGGTAGTGGAAATCTGGCACAGACGTCGGCGGCGCTTGCTGTCGCTTCAAAATCAAAGGGCCGCACTCATCCAATGGGAATTTCTCCCGGCAGACCGGTGAAACTTCCTTGCGGAGAAGGCGGCCCTTTGCGCCCTTGGCGCGCTGGCACAGCGCGCAGTACATTCGAGGGTAAGGCGGCCTAAATCTCAATCGCGGGGTGGGAAAAGCGGGTGCGAGCGCGATCGAGAAATAGCCTCATGCGCAGAGCCTCTGCGCGCTGCGCGGCGACCAGGCGCATCTGGCGGCGGATATGGTCACCATGCACGAGTTGTACGGCGAGCGCTTCGTCGCTGTCGGCATCCTGTTCCAGCTTTTCAATGCGGCGTTCGACAGTGAGGCGAAAGCGGGGGCTGATCTCATAACCTTCGTTGGCTGCGCAGTTGGTAATCATGTCGGGCTCCTGTCGCTGGATTCTGAGGCCGAAAATATTTTTCAGGAATGGCCTCAAGTATTTTGCACTGGTGCCGATATTAACGAAGAGACCTAAGTCCCGCCAGATTACCGAATTGCATGATTCGGGTAATGGAATGTCTGAAAACGAGACACTGGCTACGGCTGACGAACGCGGCCATCCCTACGTTTGGCGGGCAGGGATGGCCGGATGATGACACAAACCATGCCACAAAACGCCGCTGATGTTGCTTGCCAACTGCCGGCATCGGAATCGATCCGTATGGGAATATTCTGCTGGCTGGCTACAACGACCATTTCGTCCACATTGTTTGCGTGAACGCCTCGCCGCCCGTGAAGAACCGCTGGCGCAGTTCAAGGTCACCAAACAAAAACGCCCGGAAACTTCTCTACCATCCAAGGTGATTTGGACAGGCAAAGAACTGGCCGAGCGTTCAAGTTGCGTATTAAAAGAGTGGCAGACTCGCTTAGGGAACGGGCGTGATTTCCCAACGCGTGTCGGTGATTCCGGAATAGACGAGATCTACATTGTCTCCCGTTTCGTCTTTGCTGAAGCTCTTGCTGTCCGTGCTAACAGCAACTTTCAATCCGGGAAGTTCCCAGCCAGTCGCGTCAATCTTTGTCTCGTCGATGCCCTTGGCGTGGATGCGAATGCGAATCGTTCCCGTTGCCGAGATCGTGATGCCATGCGCATCGGCGGTGGCATCAATCATGGGCGCTTGATACAGCTGTACCCAGCCTATCTCGCCCGAAGGCGTACGCCACTGAATGGTAGCCGGATGGAATTGCGAAGCGGGTCCTACGTCCTTCGTCTTGTTGGTTGCCTCGCCGCCAAAGATCGCGTATTTTCCAATCCACGCAGTTGCGGTGCGCTGATCGGTAATCTTCCTGTTCACCAGGTGCTCGCCTTCAAACGCGATCATCTTTTTGAAAGCATCCTCTGGTATGTGCGTGCCAAGCACCGCAATTTGTGGCGCCAGCCAAACGTCCGGCACATGATCCGTTGTCGCCGTAATCGGTGGCAATGGTGCGTGGTTCGCGTCCAGCACGGTCCGCATCCACACCCCGACAACGCTCACGTAGCTCTCCATGTCCATGCCATAGGCCCGATCATAGGGGCCAGAGATGTTGCGCAATGCAGGTTGATAAAGGTTGGCGATTTCGCGCCACAAGCCGTCCTCCATCTCGCTGCCCATGGCCCGCATGCGCGAAGTCGACCCATAGCTCCGCCATAGAGCCAGGCCGTAGATGTCTACGCCGCAGTACGTTGGCGAGTTGTACTCAAAAAATGCGTCATGCTGCTTGTAAAGTTTGTAAACAGCCTCGGTCCATTCGGTGGATTGCTTCTTCCAGTCGGCCCGCCCATTGTGCGTCGCTGCAAAATCCCACTGCGCCCCATACATCAGCGCAATGTTGCTGTAGGAAGGCAGCAGTCGCTTCTCGGCAATCTCGCCTTCGATGCCGCGATCAATTGCGGCATACATGCGCTGCGATAACTCAGGCGAAATGCGATCAGGATATTTAATCAGAATAATCTCGAACGTTGTCCCGATAAACACGCGCCAGTTCGGATCGAAGTTCTTCCACATCGTGGCATCGGGTGCCGGGTCCTTCTCTTCCGGCGCCCTGCGGAATGTGCCGTACCAGGGCTTTCCCGGCGTCAGATACTGCTGCTTCAAGACCGCATCGAGAATATCTGACGCTCGTTGGCGATCTCCGCGTTCATCGCGAACCAGCAGTCCCAGCGCATACCAGCTCGACTCGCGCACCATGTGGTAGCCTGCCCGCGACCCTGCTTCCCCGCCATGCGCCTGTTCCGCTGCAGGAGGGCGCCTGACCAGCTTCACGCTCTCGTCATAGAACATGTCATCCAGCGCCATGGATTCATGAAACAGCTCACGCGTGTTCTCGTTCATTGTCGCGGGGCTCACATGGCGCGGAGCTACAGCGGCATTCACTCTCAAGGCAAAGACCAGCATCAACACAAGGCCGAACAGATTTCGCTTTTTCATGGGTTCTCCGTTGGAAGCATTACAGCAATGGAAGGCTTCAAGAAAAATGTAATTGTAGAAGGGCAGCTTTCCGCTCTTGGTCAATCGAGCAGAACATTCCACCCGGATGGCAGTGCAAATGCTTCGGCCGGGCATAGTTCGCCCGGCCGAAGCGCGCTAAAGGAAATTTACTAGAAGCTGAACTTCACGGCAAATTCCATCGTGCGAGCCTGGTAGCTCGGCGTTCCGGAGATACCAGTTACCGTACCCACGTTGGAGTTGGAGATGTTGTTGTTTGGAGTAGAAAAATTGGGGTGATTGAAGATGTTGAAGGCATCGGCGCGGAGCTGCACATTGTAGTGATCGCCCCAGGTTGTGTTCTTCTTCAGGTTCAGGTCCCAATCCTGGTAATTCGGCCCGCGCAACATGTCATAGCCACTGGTGCCATAGACGCCGCCCGCTCTGCCGCTCGAATCTTTCGGCGCAGCAAACGCACAAGGATTGAACCACTGGGTACGTGTGCGCGTTGCTCCTGCCGGAGGGGTACAGGTTGGATTCGCCGAAATTATCCCGCTCTGGTATGGGTTTCCAACTTGATTTGCACGACCGCTGACAGCGCCCGGGTAAATATTGGTTGGAGCCGTGTACGCCACCGAAAACGGCTGGCCTGTCTGCGCATTCACTACGCCGGCAATCTCCCATCCTCCTACTACCTTGTTTGCCATCGGGCCTGCATTGGGCAGGAACAAACGTCCCTTGCCGAACGGAAGCGCGTAGGAGTAGTTAAGTTGCAGCACCTGCGGCGTAATGCCGCTGATAGGCCCGTACGAGTCCTGCGGATACTTTCCCGAAGGGTCCTGGATGTTCTCCGTCCCGAGCACGCTCGTCCATTGGTACTCGGCGCCAAACGCAATGCCGTTCGAGTACTGCTTGTGCGCGCCCACCTGCAGCGAATTCATCGTGCTGTGGAAGATCGGATCCATCTGGTAGTTAATGGCTCCAAGCAACGGGAAGGGTGCCTGTGCGGCGGCCGTCTTGGTAATGTCGAACGGATCCGCGTAGTTGAGATTTGGCGTAACTGTTCCGGGGCCACCGGAGTTGTTCTGCTTCAGGTTATGTTGGCCCACGTAGCCAATGCGCACGTCCATGCCATGCGAGAATTGGTGTTCGACGGTCAGGTTGTACTCTTCCGTGTAGGGCGTTACCAGCGGATGCTCGGCGTTCACGCCAGGACGGCCGCCCGCGTTGCCCGTTCCCGTAAATGGATTGTTCAGGGTGAATGTCGTGCCCGCCGTGTACGGGGTTGTGTTGGTGTAGGTCAGGCTCGCCGTAAAGGGCAATTGTCCAAACATATCACCCACATACGAGCCCGGCAGCAGATTGAAGTAGACTCCGAAGGCGCCGCGCACCACGGTGTTCCTTATCAACTGATACGCGAAGCCAAGGCGGGGCGCGAAGTTCTTGGCCGGACGTCCCAGAAATGCGAAAGGATTGCTTGAAATCCCAGCCGAAGAGGAAAGAGCAAGCAGATTGTTGTTCGCCAGCAGCGTCTGATACTGGCCGATCACGCCTGACGGATACGAGCTGCCGAAAACTACCACCTTGTTGAGCGATGGCACCCACAGAGCGTTCTTGTTGTAGGGGCCGGGAGAAAACCACTGCAGATCGTAGCGGATGCCCGCGTTGATGGTCAGCTTGGGAATCGGCTTCCAGTCATCCTGGAGGTAGCCCGCCCACTGGCTGGAAATATTGCGCGTTGGCTGGAATGCCGGCGTCGCCTGTCCCGTTGTAGTCGGCAGACCAAGCATAAAATCCGCCAGAGCAAAGCCAGTGTATTGATTGGTGAAGGCATACAGGCCGCGCTGCGGGCTCTGCGCAGCCATGTTCCAGTGATTGTCGTAAAGGTACGATCCGCCGAATTTGAGCGTGTGGCGCGACAGCACCTTGGTCAGCGAAGCGTTAAGCTGACCAACCTGTTCGAGGTCCTTCGAGCCCGATTCGCCGATCGATTGGATACCGCCCGTGATCGTGATTTGCGGCGCACCCTCAATCAACTGAGTGCTCAGGCCAGGAATGATTGACTCCCAGTTCGTACCCACGTTCTGTGGAGTGCGGTAAATGGGCAAATGGAAGAAGTCGCCGTTCATGTCCAGAACCAGCGTGGGCGAGAAGGTGTGCGTATAGCCCAGGATGAACTGCGAGTTGTGCTCGCCATCGCCTGAGTTGCCACCCTGCAGGCTGTCGCTTCCCACGGTCGGGTTGGGGCCGTAGAACGCGCGCAGCCAGGTAAACCGAATGCTGTTGTTGTCGTTGATGCGGTGATCCAGACGCAGCGAAATGCGTTCCACGTTGCTGGTATAGGGCACGTTCTCAAATGTGTTGGTGCCGATTCCAGAGGTTGTTGGTGTCGGCATCAATTTGTTCATCAAGGCCAGTGAAACCGAGTTCAGACGATTGGTTGGAATCGTGTTATTAGCAAAAGCCAGGCCCGTCGTCGGATCCTTGATCGTCGTGCTGACCTCTGTAAACACACCGGTGCGCTCCAGCGCCGTGGGCTGCTGGGTTGACTTGGCCGAAGACTGCGTCAGATGGAAACCTTCATACGCAAAGAAGAAGAAGGAGCGGTCTTTGCCGTTGTAAACCTTCGGAATCCAGACCGGACCCGCGAGGTTGCCACCGTACTCGTTGCGCTCATAGGGCGGACGCGCCGTGCTGCCGTTGAAGTACGACTTGGCTGCGGTGCCCTTGGAGCGGTTGAACTCAAACAACTCACCATGGAAAGCGTTGGTGCCGCTGGAACTGACGACGATGATCTGCGTCGGCTCGTTGAACTCTGCCGGAGCGCCCGTGGTTAGCACCTTGAACTGCGAAAGAGCGTCGAGGGAGGGAATCTCAGGCTCGCCGCGCTGGAGGGTCACTTCCTTGTTGATGACGCCGTCAAATGTGATGCCCAGGCCGCCGTAGGAGTTGCGGCCGCCGGTTCCGGCAGCGACGGTCAGACCGCGTACTGCCATCTGGTCCTGTGCGCCCACGCCCTGCATACCCGGAGCAAGAGCGATCAGGCCCATAACGCTCAGGCGCCCGTTGAGCGGAGTATTCTGGATTGCTTGGCTATCAATTACCTGGCCGATCGATGAATCCTCGGTTTGAATCACCGGCCCGGTGCTGGTCACCTCCACCACTTCCTGCTGCGATCCAACCGTGAGTTGCGCATTGATCACCGCAACCTGGTCGATCGCCAGCGTAATCCCACTCTGCGTGGTCGCCTTAAATCCTGCCTTCTCCACCTTTACGGAGTAATTGCCCGGCTGCAACTGCAAAACCGTATACGTGCCGGAACTGGTCGTGCTGGCGGTCTTTACCGCGTTCGTCTCAATCTGCCGCACTGTCACCGTGGCGCCCGGAATTACGGCCCCGCTCGGATCGGTAACCGTGCCCGTAATCGACCCGGTAATGCCCTGCGCGGACAACTCTTGCGGCACGGTCAATGCGAGTAAAAGCGCAAGACTGGCGAAAAGGGCGGTACACCCAATTTTGCGCATAGTCTGAACGATTCCCCGTTTCCGAGGAATTCCTGGCGTCTCCAAAACAGTGTTCATTTGTTCTCCTTGTTCCATTGTTGTTGTTTGCGTGGGGCTGTTGACCTCGGTATCTGCTGTACCCTCGGCACGTGAAAAGCTCCGAATAGGAACGCCAGCCGCCACAATTGAATAATCCGTATGAAGGGTGCTTGTAGTGCAGGACAAGTAACAAGTCAATTTACTGTAATGGCGGTAAATCGCAGATTGTCTCTTACAGCGAACTATTCCGCCGGCCAGCCGGGGCTCGGCTCATGCGACATTTGGAACACTAATTCGCCCCCGCCAACGATCTCCGAGTGCTTGATCCAGTACCGGTGCAACGCAACCCCGTTCAGCGTAACGGAGCGAATATATTGCTTGCCCACCGAGGCGCCCTGGGCCCGAATATGGAACTGCTTGCCGCCGTCGAGGTGAATCACGGCATCGTCAAAGAGCGGCGTGCCAATTTGATAGACCGGCGTTCCTGGCGTAACCGGATAAAACCCCAGAGCGCTAATTGCGTACCAGGCAGACATCTGCCCTGCGTCATCGTTCCCGGCCAGGCCTGCAGGGGTGTCGGCATATTGCGTATCCAGAATCTCGCGGACGTGCTGCTGCGTCTTCCACGCAGCGCCTGCATTGTCATAGAGATAGGCAATGTGGTGGCTGGGCTCATTGCCGTGGTCGTAGTAGCCACCGGCAAACAGAGCATCCAGCTTGGCAATAAAGGCCTTACGTCCACCCACCAGATCGATCAGGCCGGGCAAATCCTGCGGCACAAAAAAGGTGTACTGAAACGGCAGGCCTTCTGTGATGTATCTGTAGCGCTTCGCCGGATCGAAAGGCGAGTCCCAGGAGCCGTCGGCGTGGCGTCCACGGGCGAAGCCGGTCTCTGGGTCGATTACATTCCGGTAGTTCTGCGCCCGCTTCTCAAACATCTCCGCGTCCGCGCTATGCCCAAGAGCCGCGGCAACTTTGCCCACAACCGAGTCGTCATAGGCGTACTCCAGTGTCCGTGAGACCTGCTCTCCCGGATGCACGGGCGAACCCACGCGAACCGGGTCTTCCAGCGGAATATAACCGTATTTCAGATATGAAGTCAGCCCGCGCCGCCCGAGGCCGTCCGCATATTGCGCCTCGGTGGCTGGCAGTCTCATGGCATTCTGCTTCATCAGTTGGTAAGCTGCCTCCAGGTCAAATCCGCGGATCCCCTTGAAATAGGCATCGGCGATGATCGTGACCGCATGGTCGCCCACCATCTCGGAGGTATAGCTGTTCCATGCCGGATAAATTGGCAGAAATCCGCCTTCCTGGCCTTTTGCAATCAGCGACTTCACCATGTCTCGCTCCCTGTCTGGATCGAGAATGGTCAGCAGCGGATGCAGCGCCCGGAAGGTGTCCCATACCGAGTAATCGCAGTAATAAGTGAAGCCTTTGGCGGTTTCAACGCGTCCTTCGCCGGCAAATCCTGGATACGATCCATCCACGTCGCTGCAGACCCTGGGCAATTGCATGGAGTGGTACAGGGCCGTGTAAAAGATGCGCTTCTGCCGTGCGGGTGCCTGAATCTGGACCTTATTAAGAGCATGATTCCATTGCGCTTTGGCTCGCTCAACAACCTGCTTGAAGTCCCACCCAGGGATCTCGGCTTCCAAATTGCGCCGCGCCTCCTCAACGCTCGTGAAAGAGCTTCCAATCCTAGCCTCGACCGTGTCGCCCGGCTTCAGGTCGAAAGAAACATAGGCGCCGGGAGGGCCATTAGTGCCCACCTGATTCACCGCGCCAGGCTGATTCAACGCTCCCGACCACGTCCCGCCAACATGAAACTTCCGGTCGAATTGCACCACAAAATAGCCGTTGAACCCCGCCAGCTTTCCGTTCCCGGCATACAGCCTTCGCACCGGGTTAACAACTGTGATTTCATTGCGTTGCGGGTCAATCTTGACTGCCCCATCGCCGCGAGCAGAATTGCACTCGACCAGAATCCACGACTGGCCCGCCCGGGCGAAGCGGAAGCGCATGATGCCGGCGCGCGGAGATCCAGTTATTTCGGCGGCGATTCCATAGTCGCTTAATGTCACCGCATACCTGTACGGCGCCGCGCTCTCAGCGCTCCGGTTGAAAGCAGAAGAGCGTTCAGTGGCCGCCAATTTCAGTGCGCCACTTTCCGGCATAACTGTCAGGCTGCCGTAATCCTGCGTGCAGGAGCCGCTCAAAAAGTGGCTGCCGCGAAACCCCTGGATGCGCGTATCGGCAATGTAATACGGTGCGACGCACTTTACATTCCCATCGCGGGTCTGTGGGGTCCACTGCGTCATGGCAAATGGAGGGCCGGTCGAAGGGAAGGTCTGCCCCTGGCTCGCGGTTCCAATATATTCATTTACCCAATCCACCGCCTGGGTCTGGGCCATCGCTGGAATCGGGGCGAGGAAAATGCCCATAAGAGTCAGAAGAATAGACGTTCGCATAGAAGTGCTTGAGTTTCTAGCTTTGCACCCATCGTCTGCAAGTTATTTATCTGTAACGGATCGAAACTCTTTACAGTAAGAAAGCTAATTAAGGAGCAGTCTCGCGCCATACTTGCCCCCAAATCATTACCCATGATAGATTCCCATCAGCGCGGGGCGAAATGAACAAGCCTGTATCAGAGTCTGTTTTGGCACAAACGGAGCTCTCACATTCTGATGCGTGCTGGGCTCTTCTTGAGCGAGTTGTGGCCAGCCCACAACTAAAGCGCGCCGCCCGGCTTCGCGAATTCCTGCTCTACGTTGGCCGGCGTTCCATCAAAGATGGTTTGGACCAGATTCACGAGCAGGAAATTGGTGCCAATGTCTTTGGCCGGCCGGCCAATTACGACACCAGCCTGGACAACATCGTTCGCGTAAACGCCTCGGAACTTCGCAAGCGCATTGAAGACTACTTTGAATCGGACGGCGCCGATGAAACTCTGGTCATGGAAGTTCCCCGCGGAAGCTACAAGCCCGTATTCCGCAAGCGCGTCGCAGAACCTGGAATCCAACCGGCAACTATCGTAGACGCCTCCAGCGCACCCCTGGAAAAGGAGGCACCGGCGAAGCCGCCATCCCCGGCCGGGGTCGAGCGCCGGCTGTTGGTGTTCTCCGGAATTCTAATAGTGGTTCTCGCCGCTGCCTGCTGGGTTTTATGGACTCAGAACCATGCCCTGCGCAGATCGCTCATCACCAATGCATGGCAAAGCACCCCGGCGGTTGGCTCATTCTGGTCGGAAATTCTGGGCGGACGCCCGAATACCGACATCGTCCTTGCCGACACGTCGTTCGCTCTGATCGAGGACATTACCAAAACCTCGATACCCTTGAGCGATTACCTGAAGCGCGACTACATTGCCAGGATTCAGTCTCCGAATCTGAGTGCGGACAGGCGCGCCGACCTCAGCATGATCATGCAGAGAAACAACGGCAGCCTCGGGGACTTTGGCGCTGCGCAGCACATCCTCGCGCTTGATCCCTCAGGCAAGACCCTGCGCATTTATTCGGCCAGGGACTACTCGCCTGCGCTGGTCAACCAGGACAACATCATCCTGATTGGCGCCAGGAAGTCGAACCCATGGGTCGATCTCTTCGCCGACAGCATGAACTTCTCTGCGAGTTACGATCTTGCCCGGTCGGTGGACTTCATCCGCAATAAGGCGCCGGCCCCCGGCGAGCAGGAGACGTATTACTCTTCTCCCGCGCCATCGACTGGCGGTTACTGCGTAGTCGCTTATCTGCCCAACCCGCGGCAACCAGGCAAAGTTCTCATCATTGCCGGTACCGATTCAGCCGCCACGGAAGGTGGAGGAAACTTCCTGACATCGGAAGACCAGCTGTCGCGCTTTCAGAAGATGCTCCACGTCGCCACCCTTCCTTATTTTGAAGTCATCTTGAAAACGTCCAATCTGAACGGCACGCCGATCGATGCAAGGATTGTTGCTTACCGAACGCATCCTGGCCCACATTAGTGCTCATGCCGCATGGTCTCGGCCCGCAGACCAGCGACGGAATCGGCGTATCCAGGAATCTATGCCATAAAGCCTCCGCCGCTGCGCTGAAGCCCTCCAGTAGGAAAGTGGGATGCTATGTCCATTCAAGTTGCATTTTGAAAGAGGCGAAAGGACGATCAAAATCCCGCGGCATCTGCCCACGATTTCCGTAATGTTCCCGAAACCGTATGAAGATGGTTAAAAGAGGAACTCTGATTGCCGAAGCCCGACAAATCAGGTGCAGTGGTTCCCTAGGCCGCTCGACTCCGTCCGCGTTTGAGCACCGTTGGAAGCTCTACAATTGCTATGCTCTCGGATAGAAGCCCGTTCGTACGATCCACCGTGGTGTTGATGGTTTGCCTGGATTGCAACGAGCGTTCGGGTTGGCGGGGTTCAGTGTTGCTGCTCGTCCCCCCGGATAGGAGGCCGAGCATTCGGGGAAGAACGAATTGAGAAGGAGATCTGCATGAAAAGAACAATTGGATTGGTTCTGGCCTTCTGCTCTCTGCTCGGGGCCGCGCCTGCATTCGGCCAGGTGAAGATGACCCGCGATCAAGTGCTCTTTTATACATCGGAGTGGAAGGGAGAACGCTTCCCCGATGGACGACCGAAGCTGCCAGACTCGCTCTTGAAGCGAGCCGTGAACATGACCATTGAAGACGTTTGGGAGTATCTGCGCGCCCACGGATACCGGAATCAATTCGAGACCGGCTGGCAGGCGCTGCACATCGACAAGCCGTTTGCCGGGCGCGCGCTGACGGCACAGTACATGCCCACGCGTCCGGATATGGCAAGGGCGATCCGCGCTGAAGGCAAGGCGGAAGGGCGCGTTGGTGACAACAATAGCTGGCCCATCAACGAACTGCAGAATGGCGACGTCTATGTCGCGGACGGCTTCGGCAAGATTATTGAAGGCACATTGATTGGCTCGAATCTAGGCAATGCAGTGGCTGCGCACACGCACACCGGCTTTGTATTCAATGCCGGCATTCGCGACCAGGAAGAGAACCGCGAGATTCCCAACTTCAACGGCTTCTATCGAGGTTATGATCCCTCCGCCTGGGCGGACATGGAGTTGACTGCAATCAATGCACCGCTGCGCATCGGGCGGGCCGTCGTTCTGCCGGGCGATCTGGTGCTGGCCAAACGGGAAGGGGTGCTGTTCATCCCCGCAATTCTGGCGGAGGATGCCATCAGCTCCGCTGAGTTCACCGCGCTCACCGATGCATTCAATTTTGAACTCAATCAGCAGGGAAAAAACGGCGGGCAATTTGAAGGTGGATGGACACCAGCAAAATACGATGCCTTTGCCAAGTGGATTGATGCCCATCCTGAAAAGCTGGAGATGTCACGCAGCCAGTTCGACACTCTGCTGGCGCAGGCAAAAAAACACGAGCGATAATGCACTTCTGAAGACCCTCTGCAATGCGATGCAGCGGATTATTGCGCAGCGGCGTCTGCTGATTCACTGCGATCGCTCGACGAGCAGCGCCGCCTGCAGCATGGCCTTCGCGTAGGCAATGTCGTACACGTCGCCGGTATATCCGCCGCCGCCCGGATAGCCGTGTATCGGCCCGCGTACGCGATCGTAATCGAGCGCCCGCGGATGCTCGGGATAAATCTCGCGCGTGTAGTTGACCTTTAGCAGCTCGCGCATCACGGCAAACATGTTCACGTCGCCCTCATCGATGAAGCCTTCGTCGTATTGCAGATAGGCCTTCATTACGTGAGGATTGCGATAGTGCACGTGGTTGATGCGGTCGCGACTGCCAAAGTACTGACACACGGCCACCGGATCCTCGCCCATCTCGCGCGTCACCCCGCAGTCAAAGGTAATCCCATTCGCCGGACTGTCCACGATTTCAATCAGGTGCTTCCAACCGGCAACCGTGCCCATGATCTGCTGCGATCCGCGGCTCAGCGGGAAGGGCGGGTCGTTGGGATGCAGCGCCAGCCGCACATTCGCCTTCTCTGCAACAGGAATCACGGCCTTTAGAAAATACGTGATGTTAACCCACATTTCCTCCAGCGTATGCGTGCCCTCAGCCAGCAACGGCGGCAGGCCCTTCATCCGTTCATCGTCCACGCCGGTGAGCCCTGCGCCGCCCCGGCCGGTCTGTTCAAAATAGCCCTCCATCGCGCGATGCGCATAGAAGTTGTACTCCATCACTGGCAGTCCGACCTTGCCGGCCGCTTCAATTGACGCGCACACTTTCTCGATTTCTTCATTGCGCCCTGGCCTGCCATAAAGCGTATTCGGGAAGCCGGCAAACATCAGATTGCCGAGCGTGACGCCGCCGGCTTTGAGCCTATCGACGATCGGCTGAAGCTGCTCGACGGTCCATGGAATCGGCGGCCCGCCGGCTAGCACGTGGCGCACACCAAGTTGCACCACGCTGCGCATGGCTTCGTCCGTAACCCCGCCGCTCAGATCGATGGCGGTGGCTATCTTAGGCGTGTGGGCGCTCTCCTGCGGCATGCCTTCGCCGAGCCACCAAGGCTTTTTCTGCTGCTGCGCAAATCCCGCAATCGGAGCAAGCGCTGGCGACAAAGCTGCCGTCCCAATGCCCTGGAGGAGATGACCGATGAGTTTGCGGCGTGAGAATAAAGATGGCATGAGTACACCCCAAATGGATTTGATTGCGTGAGGAACATCCGCACACACAGGCCAACGTGCAGCGCTTCCGAGCCGCTACCGGCCATGGCATCGCATTTTTCCACAAAGCCGCTGCGTGTGTCCACATCAGTAACCAGGACACATGGGCAAACTCCGCAAAGCCAGGAGTATGATGGATTTCGCAGTTCACCGCTCGAAAAGGAATCGACCAGGATTTTCAGCGCAAGGAGCCTCTCTTTGAACCGTCGCAACATCCTCAAATCCTCTCTCGCTCTACTCGCGGGCGGGGCTGTCAGCAAGGCTATTCATGCCGAGCCTGCAATCACGAATGTGAACGCCGCATCGAGCCCTTCGAGCCTGAAAATCACCGACATGCGCTATGCGGTCATCGTCAAGCCGGGACCAAGCCCTTGCGTTCTGATTCGCATCGATACGAATCAGGGCGTCTATGGCTTGGGTGAAGTGCGCGACTTAGCCGGACCGCAGTACGCGATGGTGCTGAAGAGCCGTTTGCTCGGCGAGAACCCGCTGCGTATCGATTATCTTTTTCAGAAGATCGCACAGTTTGGCGGCAACGCTCGACAGGCGGGCGGCGTATGCGCCGTGGAGATGGCCTTGTGGGATATTGCGGGCAAGGTCTACAACATCCCTGTCTACCAGATGCTCGGCGGAAAATGGCGCGATGAGATTCGCATCTACGCCGACACAGCCGAGTCGATGGACCCCGCTGAATATGGCCGCCGCGCCAAAGAGCGCAAGGCAATGGGACTGACGTGGATGAAATTGGACCTCGGCATCAACGTGCTGGACGGTATTCCCGGCACAGTAATGCAGCCCTCCGGCATGAGCAAGTGGGAACTGCGCAATCAGCCCAATCCCTTCATTGCGACCGAGGTGACCGACAAAGGGATCGACCGGCTTTGCGAATACGTAAGTGCAGTACGCGACAACATTGGCTATGACATGCCGCTCTCCATGGATCACCTCGGCCACATTGGCGTAAAGTCCGTCATTCGCCTGGGCAAGGCGTACGAAGAGTTCAACCTGGAATGGATGGAAGACGTGATTCCCTGGTACTACACCGACTTATTGAAGCAGATTACGCAGGAGAGCCCCACGCCCACGCTGACTGGTGAAGATATTTACAAGATTGAAGACTTCGAGACGCTGTGCAGGGAGCACGCGGTTGACAAGATTCAACCGGACCTTGCAACCTCAGGCGGAATTCTGCAAACGCATCGCATCGGCGACATGGCCTATCGCTACGGGGTACCTATGGCCATGCACTTTGCCGGAACGCCCGTCAGTTGCATGGCCAACGTGCATTGCGCCGCGGCAACGCGCAACTTTCTCGCGCTTGAGAATCACTCTCTCGACGTGCCGTTCTGGCAGGACCTCGTTACCGGGATTGAAAAGCCGATCATCAACAAGGGCTACATCAAAGTTCCCGATACGCCCGGCCTGGGCGTCGCGCTAAACGACGATGAACTCAAGCGGCACCTGAAGCCTGGCACCGGCTACTTTGAGCCAACGCCGATGTGGGACGAAGCGCAATCGTGGGACGATGCGCTGTTCAGTTGAACAGGGGAACTACTGCTTGATCACCGTGCCATCCCGCAGGCGTATCTCGCCCCAGCCTCCGTTGAGTGGGCTGGGGATGAACGGCGCCTTTGCGGCTTCTTTCTCGTCAATCTCAATTCCCCATCCAGGTTTTTCGCTCACCCACAGATAGCCATCGCGCCACTCTGGACAGCCCTTGAAGATCGCTTGCGTACGCTCGTTGAACGGCGAATACTCCTGTATGCCGAAGTTGTAACTGACCAGATCGAGAGTTACGTTTGCCATGTGACCAACAGGAGAAACATCGCCCGGACCATGCCATGCTGTTCTCACGCCGAACTGCTCGGCGAGAATGGCAATCTTTCGCGCTGGACTGAAGCCGCCTGCCTGGGACACATGCACGCGAATGTAATCGATAAGTTGGTCCGTAATCAGAGGCTGCCACTCATGCGGGCTGTTGAAGAGTTCGCCCATCGCAATCGGCGTCGCGCAGTTCTCACGTATCTGCCGGAAATAGCCGAGGTCTTCCGGTGAAAGCGGGTCCTCGAGAAAGAACATCCTGTATTGCTCGGCCTCTTTGCAGAACTGCACTGCCTCGTTCGGTGTCAGCCGTTCGTGCATGTCGTGCAGCAACTCTACTTCATCGCCGAGTTCGTGGCGGCAAATCTCCAGCAGCTTAAGTCCGCGCCGCAACTGCACTTCGCGATCAAACAATGGCTTGTCGTGGAGCGCCTGGGGCCTACCTGCTTCCATGTGCTGTGAGCCATAGCCCGCCATGCCGGGTAGCCCTACCTGCACGCGTATATTGCGAAAGCCCTGCGCCATGTAACGCCGCGCACTTTCGACCACATCGGCGAACTCGGCCCCGCTCGCATGTGCATAGGTGTCGGCTGCCTCACGGCACTTGCCTCCTGCGAGCTGATACACCGGCATGCCTGCCTGGCGTCCCTTGATGTCCCAGAGCGCCTGGTCGATGCCACTGATTGCGTTGTTCAGCACCGGTCCGTTCTTCCAGTACGAGCTGTCGTAACAGGACTGCCAGATGTCTTCAATACGGTCCGTTGATTTACCGAGCAGGAACGGTTTGAGATACTTCTCCACCGCAGGCTTTACCAGATCCGCGCGCTGCGTGAAGGTGGCGCATCCATACCCGTAGAGGCCGTCCTGGTCGGTCAGTATCTTGACTACGGTCAGGCGCACGCCCTCTGGCTCGCACTCAATTACTTCGATGTCTTTGATGCGCGGCGCAGGCATTCCCCGCGTGGCACGGTCCGCCTGTTGTTCTGCTCTAACAACGCGAGGGGCGAGCGCAATTGCGCCCGCCCCTGCCAGACTCTTCATAAATTCACGACGTTCGATTGCCAACCGTTTACCCTCCTGACCTCAGTCGCACACCATTCTACGTCGTCAACTGTGTCAGTGTTGGGAAGCGGTACTGCGCCCTTGCAATGGGCGTACCCACGACCTCGATGCGGCTAAGGTCGCGTGTGCCTACACCCGCATGCTCGGCCAGCCGCAGGGTGTTGTCGCATTTCTCAAACGGTGCGCTCCCGCGGTCCGCCATGGGATCAAAGCCCATGGTCGCCATTGCCACTGCGTCGGTTGAGACGCAGTTCATGCCCGCTATTAAAAGTCCCGGATGCACCGGCTTGTGAATCCAATTGCTTTGCTGGTCCGGCAACTCGCCGCCAGTCATGGTGTAGATGCCATCGATCACTGCCAGGTGAACCGGCCGGGCCGCAACCAGGTCTGCCGTGATGCGCGGTACACGGAAACCAGGATCATTCGATTCAGCCACAGGCTGCGGAGCGCTCTTCGGCGGTACACGTGAGCCTGAATGCATTGGTGCACGATACCCCTTAGGCACAATGCTGGGCTCATCCACGGGGGCTTCCTGACTGTAGATGGTGCAGGGCGTAATGCCGAAGCAATTCTTCATGGAGAGCGTCACGCCCGCCGTCCGGTGCTCCTTGAGCTTAGCCAGCGAGACAAACACATCCGTGTCGCGATAGGAGTGGTTCAAGTCGAAGCCGGCGTACATTAGTCCGCCGCCCGGCACCATGAAGCGCGCATAAGTTTTGCCGCTGCCCAGAAAGTTCGTATTCTCAAACTCCACATTCTTCGCGGCGCTCGCAAAATCCTTAGGCTGCCAGCCTGCGGCCAGCATGAACTCCTCCAGCGGCTTTGTCCCAAATGGCGCGCTCTCCAGCAAACGAATGCGCTGCGCACCTGCTTTGCCGAGCAGAGAAATCAGCGAACCGATGACCTGCGGATGCACCCAGTGCGTCATCTGATTCGGCATCGAGTTCAGCTGGTTATTGGGTGGGCCCGTCATGTTCAGCTTGATGGCGACGGTCTTTCCGCTCACTAGTTTCTCCAGCCCCCCGAGCTGGTCAAACATCGTGGCCAGCACGTCCGTCACCTGGCGGTTGTATTGCTGGCACTGGCCGATGGCTACGCGGCTCGCCGGCGCCTTGAGGGCGGATGCAAGAGCAGGCCGCGCAATGTGTGCGCCGACCGCCATGCCAGCGGCGCCAAGAAACTCTCTGCGGGAAACATTCAATGTCATTTAGGACGACCTCCTCGTGTGCCAATAGTATGCTTCAAAATCTCCACCGTTGGCTCTGAAAATATTTGGATTCCATCGGCGTCGCGGATCCAGCAGATGGTCCAGGAGTTCTATGAGCGATTTTCGGAGCCTGCGAAGTGCCGGCCACATGCGGCCGAGAGCGCCGTTGCAAGGTCGAAGGCCGCGCTGCATCTGTAACGGCCCGCGAGAATATTGCACTTGGGATGCTGTCAACGCCCGCTGATCACACATCTCCTATTTATAACGACTTAGACGATGTCCGATTGCTTCCCTCAATGCCAGCGCTTATCGCCCAGAACGAGCTCTGAGAAATATAAAGCGCACCCACTTCGTCCGCCGGAATCATACTCACTGCATAGGGTTTGCGCAAGCGCTGGCCCACCACCAGAAACGCAGCGAAAGGCGCAATCAACTTCGGCGATACCGAGTGGAGTGATTTTACGTGAGTGAATGGGTACGCTATTACGGTCTGTGGAGAAAACTAGCCGACGAATCAGCTCTGGTGGAACTGCATGCTCAGTCATTGCGTAATCTCCAGGGAGGGGAGCAATCGGGAGTCGCTGGATGACGCCCTAAGTAGGTTCTCGGCTTGTCCTCTATGTCCAAACTGTATTCAATCGCTGGTGTGAAGGCTTGGCACCTTATGGGTAAGGCGAATCGAAACGGAAATTTTCTGGCAAGTAATGCTGGTTTGGCGGCTGTGACCGTCGCAGCCATCTTTTTTGTTGCGGTCAACATTCGCGCAAGCGCGCAGCTAATGCATCCGGCGGGTGGGCCTGCGCCGTCGTTTGAGGTGGCATCGATCAGGCCCAGCCGCGCTGATGTCGGCGGGACAAATTACCAGATTTCGAATGCACGCTTTCAGGCGGACAACGCAACGCTCACTGACTTGATCCGCTTGGCGTACGACATCAAGTCCAACGACCAGCTCCCCAAGGACCCACGCTGGATTACTTCACAGAAGTTCGATATCGACGCCAAAGTTGATGATTCAGATGTGGAGGCGATGGGCAAGCTGCCTCCCGATCGGAAGATTGAGCAATACCGCTTGATGGTTCGGTCGCTGCTGGAAGATCGATTCAAACTGAAGGTGAGAACCAGGATGAAGGTGCTTCCTGTTTATGCGCTGGTAGTCGCCAAGGGCGGCCCTAAACTAACACCTGTGAGTGTGACGCCGGACGCAATGACAAAGCGCATGCCGACCTTGAGCGGAGGTTCGAGAGGCGCACTGAAGGCTGTCGATGTTTCGATGGCTCTTTTCAGTGATTGGATTTCCGGCAGCCCGGAGACAGGGAACCGTGTCGTCATCGACGCAACGGGACTGAAAGGCAGCTACAATTTCACGCTGAACTGGACGCCGGAAAATTTGCGCACGGAACAATTGAGTGGCGCCAACAGTGCCCAGGGTCCGATGAACCCAGCGGCGCCGGACAGTGCGGAACTTTCGATCTTTACGTCCCTTCAGGAACAACTTGGGCTGAAGCTTGAACCGCGCAAGGCTCCTGTTGAGGTTCTTGTGATTGATCACGTAGAGGAACCTTCGCCAAATTAGCGCCAAGCGCGAAGAGGATAGGATCGGGCGACAACAAAAACTGGGGAACCCCGGATAGAAAGAAAACGTAAGAGCGTCTAACCCGTGTATTCTTCTCGGGATCGAGCAAATCAGTATGGCTTGCGTCTCTGAAGATTCGGATATCGGCCGCGAGAGAGGAACTTTCGGATGATGACTGAAGGTAGTGCGTGTAAGCCGAATTTTCGCAGGAAGGTCCTGTTCGGGCTGGCCTGCATCGCGACCGGATTGATTCCGGTTGTTTCGGGCTCACTTTGCGCCGCGCAGGCGCCTGCAACCGCGCCAGACCACGACATTGTTGGCACATGGCAGGGCACGCTGCACATTGCCGCGGGGGACAATCATCCAGAGATCAACCTGCGGATTGTGAACAAAATCACCAAGGGCGACGACGGCAAACTCAAGGTGGTGGATTACAGCATTGACCAGGGTGGCGCGGGAATGACGGCCACATCTGCCAGCTTCGAGGACGGAGTATTCAAGTACGCCATCCAGGCAATTGACGGGAGTTATGAGGGCAAGATGTCCGCGGACGGCAAGTCGATTGCCGGAGAGTGGAAGCAGGGTCCGAACCCATTGCCGCTGCTGCTTGAGCGGGCGACACCGGAGACGGAGTGGACGATTCCGCCACCGCCGGTGAAATTGCCGCCCATGGCCGCGGATGCCGATCCGAGCTTTGAAGTGGCGACCATCAAACCCAGCAAGCCGGATCAGCCTGGCAAGGGGTTCATGGTTCGTGGGGACCAGTTCAGGACCCTCAATACAACGCTCACTGACCTGATCACCTTCGCTTACGGAGTGCAGCAGAAACAGGTCGTGGATGCTCCATCGTGGATGGATACGGACAAGTGGGACATTGAAGCGAAGCCGGATGTGCCCGGATCTCCCAACAAGAAGCAGGTGGAGACCATGGTCCGAAAGCTTCTGGCGGACCGCTTCCAGCTCAAGTTTCACAAGGACTCGAAGGAGCTTTCAGCGTATGTGCTAACCGTGGCCAAGGGTGGGCAGAAGATGACGGCAGGCAGTACCGATCCGAACCAGCTTCCGGGCTTGTTTTTCCGCGGACTGGGAGTGCTGACGGTGACGAATGCAACGATGGAGGACTTCACACAACTGATGCAGTCGGCTGTGCTTGATCGGCCCGTTGTGGACCAAACCAATCTTCCGGGCAAATGGAAATTCCTGTTGAAGTGGACGCCGGATGAGTCCCAGTTCGGCGGCATGGGCATCAAGGTGCCTCCGCCGAGCAACGCTGCCGACGCACCGCCGCCACTGTTTACAGCAATTCAGGAGCAGATCGGGCTCAAGCTGGAGGCCGGTAAGGCACAGGTTCCGGTGCTCGTGATCGACAAGGCCGAGAAACCTTCGGCTAACTAAGCACCCGGTGGATATCGACCGATGGGGCGATGGATTTCCAAAATCTCGCACCTCCTGGTACTCGTGTGCCTCTGCACGGCGAGTGTGGCGTGGGCCGCGGAGTACCACGGACTGGTCTTCTTTGGCGGCGTGCCTGTTCCGGGTGCGACGGTTACGGTGAAACAGGGCGCGAAGAAGTTCAGCACCGTCACCGACCGCCAGGGCCTGTACGAGTTCGCGGACCTTGCTAACGGCACTTGGAAGATCGAGATCGAGATGAGCGGTTTTTCCACGCTCGACGGCACGGTGACCGTTACGCCCGAGACTCCCCAGGGAAAATGGGACCTGAAGCTGCTCGATCTGGAGACTTTGTTGGCCCAGGCGCAGGTGAGCAAACCGCTTCAGTCGCGGCCTGCTGATGAAAACCAACTGGTTGCGAATCCCCAAGCGCAGAAGCCCGCGGAAGGGAACGTGCCAGTGCCACCGGTGCCACCGGACGAAAACGCCGAGAAGTCGGCGGATGGAATGCTGATCAACGGCAGCGAGAATAATGCGGCTACCTCGCAGTATTCACTGGCGCCGGCATTTGGCAACCACAGGCCGGGGCAGAAGGGGCTCTACATTGGCAGTTTCGGCGCGCGAGTGGACAACTCAGTCTTCGATGCGCGCCCTTACTCGCTTACGGGGCAGCAGACGCCGAAGGACTTCTATAGCCGCGTCACGATGATGGTTGCAGTGGGAGGGCCGCTGCGCATTCCGCACCTGCTGCCGTTCGGACCCAACTTCTTTGTCGCTTACCAGTGGACCCGCAATACAGATGCAGCCAACCAGACAGGGTTGGTGCCTGATGCTGCGGAGAGAAGTGGCGATCTTTCTGGATTGCTGAATGCGCAGGGACAGCCTGTAACAATCTACAATCCTTCGACCGGCGTTCCGTTTACAGGCAGCATTCCAGTCAGTTCACAGGCGGCGGCACTGCTGAACCTCTATCCGGAACCGAACCTCTCTGGCAATTCGAGTTATAACTACCAGACTGGAGTATTGAACGACAGTCACATCGACGACCTGGAGTCGCGGCTCAACAAGACTATCGGGCACAGGGACATGCTTTACGGCGGATTTGGATTTCACAGCTCGCGGGCAGACAGCACCAACCTGTTTGGTTTTGTTGATACCGTCAATACGCTGGGCATCGATGCAAATGCGAACTGGTCGCATCGCTATCGGCATCAGACCTTCGTCGTGCTCGGCTATCACTTCACGCGGCTGCGTACGGATGTGCGGCCCGAATTCGCAGGACATGTGAATGTGTCGGGCAATGCAGGCATCAGTGGCAACAACCAGGATGCGATCAATTGGGGTCCGCCGGGGTTGACGTTTTCAAGCGGAATCGCCGGGCTCGACGACGCCAACAGCGCATTCAATCGCAACCGCACGGAGGCGCTCTCCGTGGATGTGAAGACAGGACTGCGGCGTCACAACTTCGACTACGGGGGCGATTTTCGGCGCCAGGAGTTTAATGAGTACCAACAGCAAAATCCGCGCGGGACATTTGTATTTACTGGAGCAGCGACTCAGGCGGGAGGAAGTTCAACTTCGGGCGGCGTTTCAACCACGACAGGCTCCGACCTGGCTGATTTCCTTCTTGGCATTCCGGATACCAGCGCGATTTCATATGGCAATCCCGATAAATACTTCCGTCAATCTGTCTACGACCTTTACTTTGTGGACGACTGGAGACTGCTGCCACAATTGACCATCAATGCCGGCGTGCGTTGGGACTACGGTGCACCGATGACTGAACTCTTCGGAAGGATTGCCAATCTCGACGTCTCTCAGGGTTTTGCGTCGGTGGCGCCGGTACTGGGGAGCAATCCCAAGGGCTCTGTAACCGGATCGACCTATCCAACCTCGCTCGTGCGCCCGGACAAGCACGGATTGCAGCCGCGGATCGGCATCTCGTGGCGGCCGATCCCTGCATCGACGCTGGTGGTGAGAGCCGGTTACGGAATTTACGACGACACGTCCGTTTATCTGACGGCTGCAGAAAACATGGCTACGCAGGCGCCATTTTCCACAAACCTGAGCCAGTCCAACGGCAACGGATGCAACCTGACGTTAGCCAATGGATTTGTTCCATGCACTGGCGCGGCAACGGACACCT
Source organism: Occallatibacter sp. (assembly GCA_035529815.1). Taxonomy (GTDB): domain Bacteria; phylum Acidobacteriota; class Terriglobia; order Terriglobales; family Acidobacteriaceae; genus Telmatobacter. The sequence goes on from DATKWA010000204.1 coordinate 41,898, forward strand.
TTGCCATCGATCCGAATCTGCGCGTGGGCTATGCGCAGACCTGGCAGCTGTCTGCACAACGGGATCTTCCCTGGGCGCTGGTGCTGACGGGAACCTATCTGGGGACCAAGGGAACACACGGAATGCAGGAGTTCCTCCCTAATACTTATCCGATCGGCGCGGCGAACCCCTGTCCAACATGCCAAACGGGATTTGTCTATCGCACCTCGGGCGGCAACTCGACGCGGCACGCCGGAACTCTGCAGCTACGGCGCAGATTGCGCAGCGGATTTACGGCCAGCGTTGAATACACCTGGGCAAAGGCAATGGACGACGACGCGCAGGTTGGCGCGCAGGGACACACAACTGCGACCTCAGCAGCAGGTTCGAGCCAGGCAGGTGGCGGGCCAACCATTGCGCAAGACTGGCTTAACCTGCGCGGAGAACGCGCCCTCTCGACCTTTGATCAGCGGCAGCTTTTGAATGTGCAACTGCAATACACAACCGGAATGGGCATGGGCGGCCGAACCTTGATGAGCGGCTGGAGTGGCCGACTGCTCAAGGAATGGACAGTGACGAGTCAGATCACAAGCGGCACGGGATTGCCGGAGACGCCGATTTACCTGGCGGCTGTGCCCAGGGCCATCGCATGAAGAAAAGGCGAAGGCGCAGCTGGCAGCGTTGACGAAAGGGATACAGGGATACAGTTAGATACTTCTGCACGTGATCTTGGTCGGCTGTTCTGTTTCCAGGAGGTGTTGATGGAAACCAAACAG
>DATKWA010000205.1:0-2568 GCA_035529815.1 Occallatibacter sp.
AATCGATTTCATCACCAGTTCGTCGTTGCCAGCCGGTCCAATCACAATCAGGCGCATGTCGGGCCGAGCGACACGAATCGAATCAAGCATTCTCAGGCCGTTCGCGGATGTATGAACGTCCACGACCATATACCCCAATGATCGATCGGAAAGAAGCTCACCGATGCTCCCCGTAACCGGAAGCAATTGAGCATACGACTCGCGCGCGGGCAGGTCAAAAATGCTCGCCAGCCCCGCCAGCCGTATCGGCTCGTGGGCCACAAGGCCAATGCGGACGCGGGCGGCGCCGCGATTCCTAGACATCATGCGTCTCCCGTCCACACTCTACGAGAGCCTCAAACTCAGCGGCGCCTGGCAAGCCCGAGCCGCCACGCCAAGTTCTGCAATTTTTGTCGTCCATTAAAGGGGCCCGGCCCATCCACCAGTGACACGGTTAAAGTTTGGGAAGCACAATTCCCTGCTGCCCCTGGTATTTGCCCTTGCGGTCCGCATAGCTCACCTCGCAAGCTTCATCGGAACGGAAGAACAGAATCTGGCACAGTCCCTCGTTGGCATAAACCTTCGCCGGCAGTGGAGTCGTATTGGAAATCTCAAGCGTCACATATCCCTCCCACTCCGGCTCGAACGGCGTCACGTTCACAATGATTCCGCAACGCGCATACGTCGACTTGCCAACGCAGATCGTCAACACATCTCGGGGAATCTTGAAGTACTCAACCGACCGCGCCAGCGCGAATGAGTTGGGCGGAACAATCACCGATGCAGCCTGAACAGAAACGAACGAGCGCTCGTCAAACGCCTTCGGGTCGATAATCGCGCTATTCACATTGGTAAAGATTTTGAACTCGTCGGAAACCCTCAGGTCGTATCCGTAAGAAGAAAGCCCATAGGAAATCACCCCGCTGGCCACTTGCTTCTCGCTGAATGGTTTGATCATTCCATGGTTGATGGCCTGTTCCCTGATCCAACGGTCACTCTGAATCGACATGCAACTCCTGCTTCGAAAAAAAAAGAATTTTTCCCTTGCGGAAAGAATAACCCGTCTCAGCACCAAACCTGTAAATTAATCTCACAAAACAACCGCGGCGCGACCAAACATTCATCAAACAACACACAGTCTGCTCCCCAGCTCATCAAACAACCGGAAAAAACATTCGCCACTTTTCCTCAGTAGAATTCAGCATCGAACAAACTACGGTTCCAAATTCGCCGCAAAATCTGTAGCATGTCTCTTGGAACTCGTAGTAAAGTCAATACCAGTTGCGCCAGCGAGGATACCCCATTGATTAAACAGGACATCGTCCATCACGTAATCGAGCGCACGGGCCTGCCGCGCACCAAGGCAGAAGCTGCGGTGGATACGGTCTTCGAGGGCCTCAAGCAGGCTCTGGCCGCGGGCGAGCGCATAGAACTGCGCGGATTCGGCGTCTTCAGCGTCCGCGCCCGCAAAACCGGCATCGGCCGCAATCCCCGCACAGGTACTGAAGTCAGCATCGCCCCAGGCAAGGCTGTCCGCTTCAAGCCTGGCAAAGAGCTCCATTCGATCGACTAAGAAAGCCGGCAAAGCGTCCCTCGCCCCTCAAGGCGTGCCGCACCCGCGGTAGGGCCCGCCCCAATCGGACTGCGAGTTGTCTGCCTGGTCAGGCGCACAAGACTCCTGCGCCTCGGGGCATTCGTTCCGTCTTTACCCCTGGGAGGGCGATGAGCATTTCAGTGCGCTCCACCATGCGCGAATATGGCCTCCCCGCCCTGCTGCTGGCCGCCAGCGCAGTCACCACCACTGCCAACGGCGCACGCTTCATGCACGACTTCCTGCAAGGCATGCCCCCGGTCGTCCGCGAAACTGACCTCTGGCCCTGGCGATGGCTTTCCAATCACCCCCATCTCTTTAAAACCGGCTGGACCTTTTCCCTCACCCTGCTCGGCATCCTCCTCGTCCATGAGTTCGGCCATTACTTCGCCTGCCGCGCCCACCGCATCCAGTCCACCCTCCCATGGATTCTGCCCGCCCCCACCCTCAGCGGCACAATCGGCGCCGTCATTCAGATCCGTTCCCCCATTCCAAACCGCAACGCACTCATGGACGTTGGCATCTACGGCCCGCTCGCCGGCTATCTGGCCTCAACCGCGGCCGTAGCCACAGGTTTTGCGCTCAGCTTTCAAGCCTCCGGCTATGCCCCAGACGCCATCGTCTCCTTTGGCGGCGAACCGCTCACCATTCGCCTCATGCACGCCGTCGTTGCGCATTGGGACCCCACACTCCCTCCCTTCAACCAGATCGCACCCCACCCCATCCTCGTCGCCGGATGGATCGGCCTCTTCATCACCTCGCTCAATCTGATTCCCGCCGCCCAGCTCGACGGCGGACACATCCTCTACGCCATCTCGCCCCGCCTCCACAAACTCTCTTCCTGGTTCATCCCCATACTTCTCTTCCTGTTCGGCGTCCTCTACTGGGTCGGCTGGATCATCTGGGGCATCTTCCTCCTCATTCCCGCCATGCGCCATCCCAGCGTTCCTGCCGGCACAAGCCTCACCCGCATACGCGTGGTCATGGCAGCCGTCGGC
>DATKWA010000206.1:0-2967 GCA_035529815.1 Occallatibacter sp.
CGGCTTCGCGCAAGAAATCCTGAGTAGAGGAGCGCCGACAGACAGTGACGATTACCGAACAGTTCTGTCGCTCTGTGTTTCCAAGTTCATGGAGTGTTGTCGAACCGTCGGCAATTTGTCTCCTGTTCCTGTATTTTCACCAGCACCTCTCATCTCCCTTCCAAAGTATCGACTGAGTTCTTCCCATAGTGTTCCCTTGTGAGGTGTCCGCATGGAATCCACGTTCGATTACCTGCGCGCCCACGCAGTTGAATTGGGCGCCCGCATCCTCGAAACCTATCCTCCGCTTCAGAGCACAAAAGACCCCGTTGCGCCGCGCATTGCAACGCTTCTGCGGAAGGCGCTCCCTGCTCAGGCGCTTGCTATCACCGGCACCGCGAAGTATCTGCGCAAAGCCAATGCAGCGCGGATTGTGGCCGAATGCGGAGCCGGAAAAACCTATATGGCGCTAGGCGCGATCCATGTGCTGGCGGAGGGGGAGCCAAGCGCCACGCTCGTGATGTGCCCTTCGCACATCACGCACAAGTGGGCTCGGGAAGCGCTACTCACTGTGCCGCGTGCCAGGACCTTTCTGATCGAGGACATGCGCAACGGCGGCGATCCCAAGAAGCCGCACGGCATCTGCGAAGTTAAACTACGCGATGGCCGGATCGTGTATGAGGGCATGCGCCTGTCACTGTCTGAGCTCCGGCGCATAGGCCGCAAGGGGTGGCGTAAACGCTGCTCTGCGCCTGCGTTTTTCATTACCGGCAAGGACAAGGGCAAGCTCGGCTACTACTGGGATCATGCCTACCTCAAGGCGAAATCCGGGCCTAACTTCGGCGGCGTCATCAATCCCGACACCGGTGCCGCGATTATGGACTCCGAGAGGCAGAAGCTCACGCATCTGGACTTCGTCGACAAGATCAAGCTCTCTGAATCGCTGACTCTGCCTCATGGCGGCACCACGTGCTATTCCGCACTCTGGCAGGCCGATCGCAACCGCATTCAGCGCATGGCGCCGATAGAGTTCATCAGCCGGTACATGGGCGGTTGGTTCGACTTCGCCATTGCAGACGAGCTGCACCAGTTGGCCGGCGACACAGCGCAAGGCAACGGCCTGGGAGTGCTCGGACGCGCGGCGAAGAGGCTGATCGCTCTCACAGGCACCCTGATGGGCGGCTATGCGGACGACCTGTTCAACATCTTCTATCGCATGGAGCCGCGTACTATGGCCGGCGAGGGATTCGCATACGGCGGACAGGGACGGCGCGACTTTCAGCAGCAATACGGTGTGCTGGAAACCATCGAGAAGGTTCGGGATACGGACAACGCCTGCTCACGGGCTACGAAGAAGACGATCCAGGTTCTCAAGAAGCCGGGTGCGTCGCCACTGCTGTTCGGCAAGTTTCTGATGAACACGACGGCGTTTCTCTCGCTCGAAGACATCGCGGATAACCTGCCGCGATACGAAGAGAGCGTGCTCTCAGTTGAGATGGATGAGGAACTCGCCAAAGCCTATGAGGAGCTTGAAGAAGACATCAGGGCTGCGATACGGGCGCATCGAGGCAACAAGAGCCTGATGGCCATCCTGCTCAACACGCTCCTACTCTATCCGGACCATCCTTACGGATTCGAGGATATTTGGGCGCGCGCCTTTGATCCGCAGACAAAGGAGTATGTGCGGTTTCTGGTGACGACGCCGAAGAACCTCACCGAAGATCATCTCTATGCGAAGGAACGCGCCCTAATCGCCGACGTGCGCGAAGAACTCCGGCAGGGCCGGCGCTGCCAGGTGTACGCAACCTATACGGGCGAGAAGGATGTCACGCTGCGGCTGGAAACTGTTCTGCGGCAAGCAGGGTTCCGGGTTGCTGTTCTCCGATCCTCGGTTGCTACGGACAAACGCGAGGAGTGGTACGAGCGCCAATTGAAGGCTGGAGTCGAAGTCGTCCTTTGCCACCCGAAGCTGGTGGAGACGGGCCTCGACCTGCTGGCCTTTCCGACGTTGTATTTCTACGAGACCGGCTATTCGCTGCATACCTTGCGCCAGGCAAGCCGCCGTTCCTGGCGCATAGGCCAGCGGCACGATGTTCGAGTGAAGTTCGTGACCTATCCGGGAACGATGCAAGAGACTTGCCTCCGTCTGATGGGCAAGAAGATGCTCGTTGCGCTCATGATGGAGGGCAAGTTCTCGGGTGAGGGCCTGCAATCGCTCGATACCGATGAAGACCTGATGAGCGCCATGGCGCGCGAGTTGGTTGAGAAGGCCGGGGTCGGTGAATCAGCAGATGCGATGTGGCGTGAACTGGAAAGGGAGCGGGGGCAGTTATTGCCACAGCCACCAGCCGTTCGGGCCGAAGAGGACGACAATCCGGTGTTCGGCTTGTCTGGTCCGGACCCCGGCGATTCACAAACGGAACAGGCCCGCATCCACCTTGTCGAGCCTCCTGCGCGAGTGGGGATACGGCCGAATCCTTCGCTGTGGCCAACCGCCACGGAACCGGCCGTGCAGCTAAGCCTCTTCGGCTGAACCGGCATGGCCGTCGTCATGTGCCTCTTCCAATCAGCGCCAGATTGCGCTTCAGCTGATCCATTTTCCAGCCCTTGAATCTCTTGAGGAGAGCTGCATGAAAATCGAGGATCGCGCCTCTCAATCGTTTGTTGAAAAGGTGCTGGCATTGCTTGATGACAGGTTCCCATGGCTAAGCCAGGAAAACGACGACCCGGTAAGCGGAGCGGACACAATCGATGAGCTGGCCGATTTACACCTGAGCTTAATCGATCAGCACACTGGGCACCGCGACACGGCCAAGAAACAATCACCGCACGAGAACGCATAAGGAGAAACAGCCCAATGGCCAGTCTCAAAGCAGAAGTTCTGTTGCGTGAGTTCAATTACAACGGTGTTCGCATTCCCGATCCGGCGCCGCAGATGACCGTCGACCAGGTTCGCGACCTCCTCACGCCGACCTACCCGGAGATCGC
>DATKWA010000207.1:0-26241 GCA_035529815.1 Occallatibacter sp.
TGAACGGAGTCAAGCTGAACCGGGACAGGCTGGTCTGTTGAAAAGCATCTTCTATCTCTTAGCCACGAGCCCCAAAAGCTCAACAACCAAAGGCTGCGCAGAAGATGCGCTTCAGGCACGAACATACCGGAAGCGAAAAGCTGCCATTCCGAGCGCTGCATTTCCCTTTCGCGTCTATACGTTGTAGCATTTTGTCGAAGGGCCGGCAGCCTCCGGCCTGCTCCACGAGGCACTGGAATCCCATGAATCGCACGACTACGCTCCCGATTGCCCGCCGCGGCTTGAAAACTCGCTCTCTTTCCGACTGCCCACGCCAGCGGCCAAATGGCTTCACATTGATGGAGTTGCTGATCGTCATCGCGATCATCCTGATCCTCATGCTCATGGCCATTCCCACCATCGGCAGCCTCACCAAGAAGGGCAACGAAACCTCAGCCATCAACTCCGTGCAAACCGTCACCAAGGCGGAGATTCAGTACCAGTCCAGCTATCCGGCCAGCGGCTTCGCGTGCACGCTTGGGGCTTTAGGCGGCGACCCCAACTCAGGCCCGCCCACCCCGGCCGCTGCCCAGATCCTCCAGGGCGACCTCACCACGGGCTACAAATCCGGCTACATCTTCACCATCACATGCACCAACAAGGTGACCATCAACGGCACCGACCGCTCCAACGGCTACACCATCACCGCCGTACCGCAAACCGTCGGCAAGAGCGGTGACCGCGGCTTCTGCAGCGACCAATTCGGTTCCATCAAGTACGATCCGACGGGCGGCACAAACTGCACCCAGAACCTGCAATGAACCTTTCCCTTCACCTAAAGCGCGGCGGCCTGCTTTTGGCCGCCGCGCTTCTTACTTCCTGCCTCTACGCACAAAAACCCTCGCCGTCCGCGAAGGACTCGGCAAAGGACATCGCTGCGCGCGTCGACCGCCGCTACAACCGCCTGCACTCGCTCAAGGCCGGCTTTTCCGAGACCTATCAAGGCATGGGCGTCAAGCGCACAGAGAGCGGCACGCTGCTGCTTCTCAAGCCCGGCCGCATGAAGTGGGATTACAGTTCCCCGTCCGGCAAGCTCTTTCTGCTCGACGGAAAATACGCATGGTTCTACACGCGCGGCGATCCCCAGGTGCAGCGCATCCCGGCCAAGCAACTCGACGACCTGCGCTCGCCGCTGCGTTTTCTTCTCGGCCACACTCAGCTTGAAAAAGAAATGGACAGCCTCACGCTGGCCCCCGCGCCCAACAGCTGCTTTACCCTCACCGGCCAGCCCAAGGGGCAGGAACAGCGCATCAAACGACTCACGCTCACCGTAACTGCCAATGGAACGATCAACGCAATCGAAATTGAAGAGACCAACGGCGCGCTCACGCAGTTTACCTTTACGAACGAACAGACCAACGTGCCGGTCCCAGCCGACACATTCCGCTTCACGCCTCCGCCCGGCGTGCCCGTCGTCAACGCTCTGCCGCCGGTATAGCTCTCGTCCCGGCCTCTCATTGCGGTAACGACTCAGCAATTAAACCCAATCGTCTGAATTGATCACAGCCCGAAATCTGCCAGAACATGTATTTGTAATTTGTACCTGCGGAGGAGCACCATGGCGCGCATCGCGATCGTCGGCGTAGGAGCAGTTGGAGGCGCACTCGCTGGCCTGCTCCAGACCACCGGCCTCCACCAAATCACCCTCTGCACCCGCCGCCCCATCGACACGTTAACCGTACACACGCCCGAGGGCGACATTTATGTGAAGGCGCGCAACGTAACCAATCCAGCCAACGCCGAACCCGTGGACTGGGTCATCGTCGCGACCAAGACCTACGACGCCGAAGGCGCAGCCACGTGGTTTCCTGCCCTCTGTGCGAAGGGATCGCCGGTCGCCGTTTTCCAGAACGGTGTCGAGCATCGTGAACGCTTCGAGCCATATCTCAGCGCCGATCGCCTGCTGCCTGTCATCATCGATGTTCCCACCGAGCGCCGCGCCGATGGCAGCGTCCATATGCGCGGCGCAACGCTCATGAAGGTTGAAGATTCGCAACTCGGAAAAGAGTTCGCCGGTTTGTTCGCCGGTGCCGCGGCCGAGACAATGCTCGTGGACAATTTCACAACCGCTGCCTGGTGGAAGCTTTGCATCAACTCCGTCGGTGCCCTGAACGCGCTCACCCTCAAGCCGGCCGGCGTCCTGCGCGAGGAAGCCATGAACCGTGTCGCAATGGCAATGGTGGCCGAGTGCGCTGCCGTCGGCCGCGCTGAAGGCGCGCATCTCGAGGACGACCTTCCCGAGCAGGTCATGAGTAGGTACCGCCTGCACCCGGCGGATGCTGTCAATTCCCTGCTTGCGGACAGGCTCGCCGGAAGAAAAATGGAAATAGACGCGCGCAACGGAGCCATTGTCCGCAAGGGCGAAAAGCACGGCATCCCGACCCCAATGAACCGGATGGCGGTGGCGTTGCTCGATGCCATATAAGTTGCGGAAATAGGGGATAGCCCAACCTCTTACACTGAAACCTACCCTGCAAATCTCACTCGGGAGTGAAAATCGATGCAACGAAGGACAGCACTGCTTTTTGGATGCACGGCAATCTTTACGCTTGCACAAATGTGCGCAGCACAGAAGCCCCTGCGTTCGCCTTGGGACACGACGAAAATTGAACTGACCAGCGCCGCCTACACGTGTCCCGAGCCTGCGCATCTGACTCCCGACCTGACCACCGACGGCTTCTACGGCGACAGCAAAAATTCCATCATCGACCCGGTGAAGTGGAAAGCGTACGTACAAAGCGCTGGCCCGGTAAAAAAGCTCGGCCAGAACGCGGTCGACGCCGCCGATGCCTACCTCACCACTGGCAGCCGGCAAGCCGCCGAGTGTGTTCTGAAGCTCGAAAAGACCGCGGCACTCGACAAAGCCCTGACCGGCAAAATGTCTTCCGGCCAAGCCTACTACGTGCAGGGATGGGTTGCCGGCGCGCTTGCCATCGCGCTGCTCAAGGTTCGCGACAGTGGCGTGCTCAATAGCGCCGACTCCAAACTGCTGACCGATTGGCTGAAGACTGTGTCAAAGCAGACGATGGACTATTACAACGATCGGCTCGCCAAGTCGCCCAACGGAAACAACCACCTCTACTGGGCCGGAGTGCAGATCGGGGCAGTTGCCATCGCCGCCAACGACCGCAAACTTTTTGACTGGGCGCTGATGTCCTACCGCAACGGCATTCGGCAGATTACCCCCGAAGGAACCCTCCCCGAGGAGATGCGACGCGGGCAGCGCGCCCTCCACTATCACCTCTACGCAATCGCTCCACTGGTCTACATTGCCGAGTTCGCCCAGGTCAACGGCATCGATCTCTACGCTGAAAATGGCGGCGCGTTGAAACGGCTCGTCGACCGATCCATCGCCGGCCTCGAAGGCAGCGGATACTTCGACAAAGCGACCGGCATCAAGCAGGACCTCCCCGACGGCCCGCCCTCTGCTGAAGCCTTCAGCTGGGCCAAAGTCTACGTTCACCACTTCCCAGACCCGGCCATCTCGAAGCTGCTCGCCGAAGCGCCTTCACTGAGCTACATGTACTTGGGTGGCCTGCCTCCTTACTGAATAAAATCTCGAATTTAGGCAATAATTGAGGCCTCCCTGCTCTTGGGCGAGGCCTCAATTGCTTTTTGACGCTTGCAATCCTTACCCGCTCAGGTTATTTTACTAACCAGTTAGTTAAAATGCCCTCGACCGACACAACACGTACCCAATCCGAACGCGCCGACCTCACACGGTCCCGCATCCTCGATGCCGCTATCAGCGCCTTTAGTGAAAGCGGCCTCGCCGGCGCACGCACCGAGCAAATTGCAGAAGCCGCTGGCGTCAACAAGGCGCTGCTCTACTACTATTTCAAAGGCAAGGACGCCCTCTACGCCGCGGCAATCGACGAGGTCGCCGAACGCGTTGTCCGAAACAGCATGGCCGCCATGCTCTCAGCCAGCACAGCCGGCGAGCAAGTGGTCATGGCAGCACTCAATCACTTCGACCGCATCCATTCCCAACCGGCCTTCCAGAGCCTCATGCAACAGGAGATGATGCGCCTCCACCGTGGCGAAGAGAATGCGCTCGCGCCCCTCGTAGAAAAAGTCTTCAGACCCATGATGACCAGGCTGCGCGAATCGCTCGCCGAGGGCATCCGCACCCGAGAACTGATTCGGGCCGACGTCTGGCAGATCATGTACTCCGCCTTCGGGGCCAATGTCTTTTACTTCCTCTCGGCGCCGATGGTCGGCCTGGTCCTTCAGAGCAATCCACTCGATCGCAGCGCAATGGAGTTTCGCCGCAAGGCAGCCATCGAATTCCTTGGACAGGCCATTTTCACCGACCGCAAACACGGTGCCAGGATAGCCGCGCGCGTACTTAAAAACACGCCCATGCCCCCCAGTCGCGAATTCAAGCCCCGCAGATTCAAGACCGCCGCATTCAACAAAAGAATTGGAGTCGACGTCAAGTGAACGCACGCAATCGAGTTTTCATGATCCTCGGCCTGCTCGTTGTCGGATCGCTGATCTGGTACCTGGTCATGGTGCCGCGCTCTGGCGACCTTCAGCTCATCGGCACCGTCGACGCAAACGAAGTTATCGTGAGTTCCAGAATCCCCGGCCGCATCCAGACCCTGACCGTCCAGGAAGGCGACACCGTCACCGCCGGGCAGTTGATCGCCACCATTGAGAGCGATGATCTGAAAGCTGCGCTCAAGGCCGCCGAAGCCAATACCTCCAGCCAGAAATCGAAGCTCAACGGCAGCGTTGACACCGAGCGCCAGAACCGCGGCGAAACCGACAGCGCAACCGTCAGCGCCGAGGCCCAGGTTCGCGTTGCGCAAGCCTCGCTTGCCCAGGCCAAAGCACAGTACGACCACCAGAAGGCCGATACCACGCGCACCGTCGCACTGGCCAAGGCCGGTATTGCGAGCGCGCAGTCAAGAGATGAGCAGGTCACCGCCTTGCAGGCTGCTCAGGCGGCCGTAGACGCTGCAAGCCATAGCCTCTCCGCCGCTCAGGCCAATCTCCGTCAGGCGCGCGCCCACCAATTGCTTACTGCCGTCTCTGCCCAAACGGTCAACCAAAGCCGCGCCGATGTCGCAAATGCCCGCGCCCTCGCCGATCAGGCCCGCGTCGAAAAAAGTTACGCCGAAGTCTTTGCTCCGGTCAGCGGCAGAGTCAACGTCTGGGCTGCGCGCCAGGGAGAAGTCGTCGCCGCGGGCGCGCCCATCGTCACCATCATGGACCTCAAGCAGACCTGGGTCTACGCGCCCCTGCCAGAAACAGAAGCCGACGCCGTGAAGCTCGGCGATAGCCTGCGCGTCGTCATGCCCAGCGGAGACACCATCTACGGCAAAGTCATTAACAAGGCTGCCGAGGCAGACTTTGCTACGCAGCGCGACGTCAGCACCCGCAAGCGCGACATAAAGACCATCCAGTTGAAGCTGCTCATCGACAACCCCGGCGAACGCTTCGTTCCCGGCATGATCGCCGAGATCTACATCCCTAAAAGCAGGCTGGTGAAGCAGTGAGCGGCAGCGCATTCTCAACACCTGCCACGCAAGCGCCCTCCGCCATGGCAGTGGAGAACATCGTCAAGCGCTATGGCGACTTTGAGGCGGTCAAGGGCGTGAGTTTTTCCGTCGCCGAAGGCGAAATATTCGGTCTCCTCGGCCCCAACGGTGCCGGAAAAAGTACGCTCATCCGCATGATGACCACCCTGCTGCCGGTCACCGCAGGCAAGGCCATCGTTGCCGGCTACGACGTAACCAAAGATCCGGTTGCCGTGCGCCGGCTCATCGGCGTCATTCCCCAGGCTCTCACCAGCGACCAGGACCTCACCGTTGAAGAGAACCTGAGCATCTACGCCAAGCTCTACAGCGTGCCCAGGGCGCAGCGTGAAAAGAACATCGCAGCAGTGCTCGAGGCTGTGGACCTCACCAAATGGCGCAGCGCGCAGACCAAGACACTGTCAGGCGGCATGAGGCGTCGCCTCGAGATTGCCCGCGGACTCGTCCACGATCCCCGCATCTTCTTCCTCGACGAGCCCACCACCGGCCTCGATCCCGTCTCCCGCATCGCCGTATGGGAGATGCTGAATAACCTCAAAGCCACCCACAACCTCACCATGCTGCTCACAACCCACTACATGGAAGAGGCCGACAAGCTCTGCGACCGCATCGCCATTGTGGATCACGGTACGCTGGTTGCGCTCGGAACACCCACCGAGTTAAAGAACAGCGTTGAGGGATCCAACGTAGTCGAGGTGCAATTCGACCGCGAAATGCCTGAGTGGCCGCAGCGGCTGGAAAAGCTCATAGGCGTCGCCAGCGTGCAACCCCAGAGCGCCGGCTTCTATCGCGTGCTAACTTCCTCGGGCTCCAAAACCACACTGCAGTTGGTGCAGATGGCCGCCGAGCTCGGCGAAACCCTCTCCTCCCTCAGCGTGCAAAACACTACGCTCGACGATGTATTCGTCCACTACACCGGCCGCCAGTTGCGCGACGAGCAAATCAAGCCTGTCAACTTCATCATGCCGCCCCGGCCCGGAGTGCAGCCATGAACAGAATGATGGCTATTGTCGAGCGCGAGATGCGCAAGTTCTTCCGCTCACCCATGCTCATGATCATGTCGATGATGCTTCCGCTGGTCCAGTTGGTCATTCTCGGCAATGCCTTCGGCGGCAAGATTACCGGCGCCAAAGTAGGCGTGGTGGACTACGACCACGGCCCGGAGTCCGTCAAAGTTCGCGAGAACTTCGATGCGGTCGGCGCCACCATCAAGACCTTCACCACCATCAACTACAGCAACGAAGTGCAGGCCCGCGAAGACGTGCGCACCGGAAAAATCGACGCCGCCGTCATCATTCCAAAACAATTCTCGCGCCGCGTGTACTCCCAGAACGCTCCGCAACTCGGCCTCGTTGTCGACAACACCGACCAGTTCACCTCAGGCAGCCTCGAAGCCGAGATGCAATCCCTCATTGATGCACTCAACGCACCCGTGATCCAGCCGCGCCTCATCAACAACATCGCGCTCCAGATCGTCGAGCTCTACCCATTCGTCGCCTACATGAAGTACCTGCTCGCAGGCTCCATCGCGCTCGCCATGTACATTTCCGTCATGATCGGCGGCGGCATGCTCTACATCGACGACAAGGCCCGCGGCGTCCACGAGGGCTATCTCGTCACGCCCATCACAGCGCTCGAGCTCGTCATGGGCCTCAACGTGGCCGGCGCCGTTAAGGCTGTGCTTGCCGGCGTCTCTCTCACCGTCATCGGCTCGCTCATGGCAGGCCTCGGCGTCATCTTCAATCCCATGCAGGATCTCCAACTCTTCTGCATGATCTTCGTCACCGCAATCGCATTCAACGGCATGATGTTCCTCATGATGGTGCGCGTTGACGACCCGCTCGTTCCCCGCGCCATGTTCGGCGTACTCAACACCCTGCTCTTCTTCCCCTCCGGCGCCATCTATCCCATCTCCGCTTTTCCGCCCTGGTTGCGCGCCATCGCCATCGTCGACCCGTTCACCTACGCCATCCACGGATTCAAGGCAATCCTGCTCAAAGACGGAGGATTCCCCGCCATCCAGTACGACCTCCTGTTTCTTTTTATCTTCGGAACGTCCACGCTTCTCATCGCCACGCCACTCTTCAAGCGCACTCTCTAGTCGCTGAGACAAGGTTCGCGAGAAAAGCCCACGTCGCTCAAGCCCCACGCTTCGGCGGGGTGTCATCCTCAGACGAAGTAGTCAATTTGCGCGCCCCGCACGTGCTCGACCGCACGCCGAACGGGCACATTCTCTGCGCCTTCTTCCACCAGTTCGTCGTCGTCGTCTTCATCGTCCTGTCCGCCAGCGGCCTTTTTGCCGCTGCCCGTATAGGTATCCTCATCAGGCCGTGACGAGTTTTCGACGTCGAACACGCGGGACAAATCCGAGTCCGCGGGCGGAATCTTCACCACGGACATTACGCGGATTCCAGCAATTGGGCTGATCTCCATCTCGTCCTCCGATCTCCTTCCCTCGTGAGGCTTCCCCTGCTGCCCCCTTTATCGACAAGACAGAAAGTAACTTTAATTTTCAATATTTCTGCCTGGATTCGATACAGACTGTCCAAAAATCAGACACGTCGCGCCTGCACTGTCCAGAAACGCGACAACTGCCCAGACCCACCAGACTTGCTACACTGAGGCAATGGTGGATGAACTGGAGTTTCGACGTTGCGCAGAGGTTGCCCTTGAGGCACTCAAGCAGCACCTGATCGAAAAAGAAGAAGACGACGATGCTGGTTTTGAAGTCGAGGAACAGAATGGCGTGCTGAATGTCGTTTTCGAGGAGCCGCCCGGCAAGTTCGTCATCACGCCCAACACGCCGGTGCGCCAGATATGGATTTCCGCGCTCTCGACCAGCTTCAAACTCGACTGGGATGCTGCGGCTTCGGCATTTCTTCTGCCCCGCACAGGCGAGACTCTCACGCCACTCGTCGACCGGCTCATCGCCGAACACCTGGCAGCCTGAAGCAGACTTTCAATTCATTTCTAAATTCCGAACGGCAAAAAAGCGAGGGATGGCCCGCGTTGACTCCACGGGCCATCCCCGCTGTTGCTACGGCAGCGCGTAGATGGTCTTGAGAACCTTCGCTTCCAAATTTTCCGGCAGCGGAGCGTAGGAAAGAGCCGAGGCTTCGCTCTCGCCGGACTTGATGATCCAGCTAAGCATGTCCTTGATCACCTTTTCCTTCGCCGCATCCGTCGGGTGCGTAGGAATCAACAGGTAAGTAAAGCTCGAGATCGGATACGCATCCGGACCGGGCGCATTCGTAATCGAAATGCGATAGTCCGCCGGCATGTTCTTGATGGTGGCTGCCGACGCCGTCACACCGGCAATCGACGCTGTAATCCATTTGCCGTCCGCATTCTGCACCGCGCCAAAGCTCATGTGGTTCTGCAATGCATAGATCAGCTCCACATAGCCGATCGCACCAGGCAACTGGCGCACCAGTCCAGCCACGCCCTCATTGCCCTTGCCCCCTACGCCTACCGGCCAGCCAGGCGATGTTCCTTTGCCTGGTCCGTCGGCCCACTCCTTGCTCACCTTGCTCAGAAAGTCGGTAAAGATGAAGCTCGTGCCGCTGCCATCGGAGCGATGCACCACAATAATCTTCTGCGAAGGCAGGCTGACGCCAGGATTGTCCTTCGCGATCATCGGGTCGTTCCAGGTCGTGATCTTGCCCATATAAATGTCGGCAAGTGTCGCACCGCTGAACCGCAGATTGGTCACTCCCGGCACATTAAATACCGGAACTACCGCACCCATAACTGTAGGGATGTGAATCAGCTTCACCTTCGAGGCGGAAAGCATCTCGTCGGTCATCGGCATGTCGGAGGCGCCAAAGTCAACCGTGCCCTTGGTCACCTGCGCGATGCCGCCGCCCGATCCAATCGACTGGTAATTGATCTCGACGCCGGAATGCGCCGCGCTGTATTCGCTAAACCACTTTGAGTAAATGGGATAAGGGAATGTCGCGCCTGCGGCCGTCAACTTCTGGGCCTGAGCCGCGCTCAATGTCAACATCGCGAGAACGATGGCAACCAACGTCTTTTTCAATGTACTCTCCATTGCAGTTATTACTGCCACCTCCGATTCTCTACGGCAATTGTTACGGACATTTGAAATAACCAAATTTTTACGGTATTTTTCGCACATTCCTATAAAAAGCGCCAAAAAACATGCCAAACAAAAGGGATGGCCAAAAGACCATCCCCTGCATCCTTCGGATTGAAAAACCCCTATGGCTCTACGCGCCCACGCCATTTGACCGCAAGATCCTTATCCGCCAGCGCCTTGATATAGACCCCGCCCACCACCGAGCGCGCCTGGAAACCCATCTGCTTCCCGGTCTTGGTGTCGTACCAATCCGTTAGCGGAACCCGCGTCGGCCCCTCGTTAATCCAGCGGCCAATCGGAGTCATCAGCGCCGCAAAATCTTTCGGCGAATCTGCCAGCGTGGCAGTCCAGATCTCCCAATCCAGCTTCGTATAGTCCGCGCGATTATCCAGCGGCAACCCGAATTCGTTCAGGTGCTTCAGATAAAACGCCATCTCCGTCTGCCGTACCTTCGCCGGAAAAAGATTCAAGTCCAGCAACTGGTCCCACACCAGGTTGTACTTCTGGCTCCAGGTTCCAGGGTTGTCAAAGGCCAGCTTGTAGTGATCTCCATCGATCGCCATCGCCTGCCACTGAGTAGCCATCCCCGCAGCCAGCTTCGCGTATTCATCCGCAACCTCAGGCTTCCCCACTCCGCGCGCCATCTCCGCATAAGCCGCCAGCCCCTCAATCGCCTTGATCGACAAATTCGCATTGTGCGCAAGGTGCCCCGCAAAGTCGTCCGTGGAAAGTTGATTCGCCGGGTCCAGTCCCTTGTCCCGCAGGTACTCTGCCCACTGGGTAAATTGCGGCCAGTACTGCCGCGCAAAATCCCAGTTATTCTCCTCGCGGCTCATGGCAGCCACCATGATCAGCATATTGCCGCTCTCTTCCACCGGCATCTGGTTCTCTTCGCTCACCTCGCCGCCGCCATACACCTGTCCGTTCGCAAGCGGATAGGTGCCAAGATCGTGCGGCGCAAACGGCCACTTCCAGCGCGGCAGCGCCGCGTATTCCATCACCGGCTTCAACTGCGCCTCAATCAGCGCCGGATTGAAGAACAGAAAGAACGGCGACGAGGGATAAAGAACATCCACCGTCGAGATGCAGCCGTTCGAAAAATTCTCCTTCGGAAACAGCATCGGCGTGCCGTCAAAATCCGCCGCAAACCCGTGCGCTCCAAGCGTCTGCCGATAGGCCAGAATCGCCAGTTGCGCATAGTCCTTGCCGCCAACCCTTTCCAGGTCCGCCGTCAGTTCCCTGTCGAAGTTCTCTCCGCGCCGCTCCAGGCTCGGATACTCGCTCTCGGCCGTCGCCAGCATCTGTTCAACCGTCATGTTGTTGCGCTGCCAGTAGGGGCGCAGCTTGCGGTTCAGATACTCGATGTTGTACTCCTCCGTATAAGCCAGCAGAACGTGCCGGCTCACCGGCACTGCCGACACCTTGCCCATCGGCAGCGCAACAGCCAGATGCGCGGCATGCGCGCGCGGCATCAGCGGCATGTCCATATCGTCCGCCTCGGGCAGCGTGCCCGAGGCAACAAAACTCGCCATCGCCTCATGCGACTCGGACAGTTGCGCTCCGGCGCCATCAGGCACAGCTAAATGAAAATACCCCCAGTCGATCCGCAGATCGTCCCCCGGCCGATTCAAAACCCGCTGATTGCGCGACCCCACATTCAGCACCTGCAATCCCCGCGCCCGCGAGCGTCCCCAAGTCACCGCTTCATCCGGCGTATTCACAGCGATCACCGGGTCCACATCAACCAGAACACTCACATCATGGTTACCCTCGCCCACTGCCGTAAACGTCAGATATGTCACCGGCCGCGAAAGCACGTCGAGATCCTTCGGAAAAGCCGGCGTAAAAAAATCAACCGTCAGCGTAACCCCATCGGCCAGAAATTTGTAGAAAGTGTGCGTCGGCGTCACTGCAACCGAAAGCTGCTCCATCGCCGGAACGCCACGCGGCTGCGCCCCCATAAAGCGGTAGGTCTTGCCATCAATCCGCGCCAGTCCGGCAATCGGCTGCCGCGTCCCCGTCCAGTGCTTCGTGTCCTGATCGGTCAGCTTGTCCGCCATTGACCATACGCTGAAGTAGGGATCGTGCACCACCAGCGGAACGGCCGGAGGACGCTGCTGGGCCGCGGCCAGCGGAACGGCAATCAGTCCAAGGAGAGCGACAAGGCAAACACGGCGAATCGAGGCGAGACTTGTAATCGTTTCCATAATCGCCTCCCAGTCTAGCCTCTGGAAAGCGGAAAAGGGAAGACCTGCACCCAAACATCCCCGTTCAGAACTCACCTGCCGTCACTGGCTACGCCGGCGCAAGCGGCAGCGTGAAATGGAATGCAGTCCCCTGCCCCAGTTCGCTCTCCGCCCAGATGCGGCCCCCATGCGCCTGCACAATGTGCTTCACAATCGCAAGTCCCAGCCCCGTTCCCCCGGCCTCGCGCGAACGTGCCTTATCCACCCGGTAGAAGCGCTCGAAAATCCGTTCCAGATGTTCAGAAGCAATCCCCGGCCCATAGTCCTGCACCGTGAACTCAACCTCGGCGTCCAGCAGTTGTGCCCCGACGCGAATCCGCTTGCTGGCCTTTGCATATTTCAGCGCATTCTCAATCAGGTTGCCGAAAACCTGGTTCATCGCATCGGGATCGGCCATCACAAGCGCATCCGGTGCGCCCGCCGATTCCAGTCGCACGCCCGAATCCGTAACAATGCCGCCAACAGAATCGATCGCATCCTGCAGCAGAGCACTCGCCCGTGCCGGCTGCCGCGAAAGCTTGTAATCGGGGCTCTCCACGCTGGCCAGCGCCAGCAGGTCTTCCGTCAGCCGGTTCATGCGGATGGCATTTTTCTGGATCACGCCAAGAAATTCCCGCGTCGTTTCAGGACGAGGATTCGGATCCTCAATCAGCGTCTCCACATAGCCCTGAATGCACGTAAGCGGAGTGCGCAGTTCGTGGCTCACATTGGCCACGAACTCGCGGCGCGATTTCTGCGCCGCTTCAATGCCAGTCACGTCATGCAGTACGGCCAGCGCGCCTCCACTCGGCAGCGGCGCGGCGCTGATCTCATACACCCGCCCTGGCGCAAGCGAAGTGGTACGGCCAGAGCACACCTCGCGCCGCTCAAGCGCGCCATGCACGCAAGCCAGCAGTTCCGGGTCGCGCACCGAGTGCACCAGCGGCCGCCCAGGGTAAATCTGCATTCCCGCCACCCGCTGCATCACAGTGTTCGACCACCGGACGAATCCCTCCGGCGTAATCGCCACCACCGCTTCCTGCATCGAGTCAAGCATCGCCGCCAGCTCCTGGCGGCGACTCTCAAGTTCTGCGAAGTTTCTGCCCAGCCGCTCGGCGGTCTGGTTCAGCGCCGTCTCCATCGCCGACAACTCGTCTTCATCTTCGTGCTCCAGCCGCGCCTCCAGATCGCCTTCAGCGATGCGGCGCGCAAAGCCGACCACGCTCTGTAGCCGCGCGGAAAGCCGGCTCGCCACCCAGGCGGCAAGTGGAAGCGCAAAAGCCAGCGCGATGAGCCCGGACCACAGCGCTTCACGGCCCAGCACGCGCAGCGAGGTCGGGCCCGCAGTCTGCTCCACCATGCTGTGGAAGACCACTTCCAGAATCAGCGTGTGGAAGACAAGCAGAAGAACAAACAGACCGAGCAGCTTGGTAAAGAATTTATGCGTCAATCCTATTCGCCCTTGGGCAGCTCAAATCGATAGCCGGCGCCGCGCACAGTCTTAAGGTAGCGCGGATTCTCTGGATCAACCTCGATTTTTTCGCGAATCCGTCGCACGTACACATCCACAGAACGCGGCGTCACAAACCGCGCATCACCCCACACCGCATCCAGAAGATGGTCGCGGCTGAAAACGCGCCCTGGGTGGCGCGCCAGGTAATCGAGCAAACGGAACTCAGTCGCCGTCGTCGTGGTCAATTCGCCGCGAACCTTCAACTGCATCGCCCCGGCGTCGATGATGACCTCTTCAAAAGTAATAATAGAAGGCGACGTTGGCCGCTCGAACCGCCGCAGCACGGCCTTGACCCGCGCCACTAATTCCCGCGTTGAAAATGGCTTTGTAATGTAGTCGTCCGCGCCAAGCTCCAACCCCAGCACGCGATCGTTTTCGCCCGCCCGCGCCGTCATAAAGATGATCGGAACCGTAGACAGCCCGTGGTGGTTGCGCAGGCGGCGGCAAACATCCAGCCCGTCTCCGCCCGGCACCATGATGTCGAGCAGAAACAGCGCCGGCGGTTTGCGCTCAGCATCGGAAATCACATTGGTGGGCGTATGAAACAGGCGCGCATCGAAGCCCGCCGCTTCCAGATGATGCTGCACCAGACGTGAAATATCAACGTCGTCTTCAAGCACAAATACGGTTTGGCTCAACCTGTCAGCCCTCGCCCAACGGCCATTCAATTAAAAGCTGCATAGGCCGCTAGGAACCATTAACAGAGTAATGCAGCCAGGCAAATAAATTGCAAACGTTTGATGAATTCGCCCCGGAACCATTCGTGGTTTACTCGAGTCTCGGGCCCTCATGCGACGCCGGGCGCCCGGTGTGCATCCCCCGGGCTCCATAAGCACGCTGAGAGAACCCTTTTGATCTCGCCAACAAATCTCATCCATCCCCAATCACCCGCTGCAAACCACGGTGAGGCAGATACAGACTTTAGCTTTCATTCCGAAGGGAAATTACGCTTTTGTCTCCATGAAACTCGCATGATTTGCGCAGGTAACCTCGATGCCAGAGTCGCTGTCTAAAGATCCAGTTCGACATTTCAACACCATCGAAAGGAGGGCGGACGATGCCCCAACAGAATCAAACATCCGATCAGAACAAGAAGGTCGTCCAGAAATTCGTGGACGAATGTTGGAACCAGGGAAACTTCAACCACGCCTCCGAACTACTCGCAGACCAGGTTCGTTTCCACGATCCGGTCTTTCCCAACCTGAACGCCGGAATCCAGAACATCAAAAGCCACATTGAGGGATGCCGCCGGGCATTTCCAGATCTGAAATTCACCATCGACGACACCATCGCCGAACGCAACGAAGTCGTTAACCACTGGACTGCCCGCGGAACGCACAAGGGCCAATTCCTCGGCATGCAACCTACCAACCGCAAGGTCACTATCAACGGCACCTCAATCTATCGCCTCGAGGGCTCAAAGATCGCGGAAGCGTACGCGAACTGGGACCTGGCTACGATGATGGCGCAGGTCGGAGTCGTTGAAGTACCGAGAGAAGTGATGGCCGGCGCAAGGCAGGGCAAGGAATCGGCATACCAGGTCTAACTCCGGACCCTTCCCCACACACATAACCGCCCACCGTGGCGGATCGTACACGCAGGCGCCGTTCGCGGCGTATTACTCGCTCGTAGCCTCGCAGAGCCCATCTTCGCGGCCCTCTGGTAGTCGCGAAGGTGGGCAATTCGAGCCGTGTCAGAATTGCTGAACCATGGGAACCACGGCTAGGCAGCGTCCCAAATCATCGCGAATCGCCCCACAGCATCCCATCTCCGAAGCAAGGCTGCCGTGCTGGAATGCTTCGCCGATGCGCGCCGTCAGATCGATTGCACAGAAAGCAGCGTCAAATCGTCCACCAGACACACTTCCTTCTGCACAAACGGCTCACCGTAGCGCACCCCGGCCAGCAAGCCGTAGTGGCGTGCCTCAGCAAACGTGCGTTCGCGAATCTCCTCTTCCGGCACAAACAGTCCTCCACCGGCAGCCTGATTGACATACTGCGAACGGTAGGCCATCAGCGAGGCGTGGCGCTGCTCCATGAACGGCGTAATATCCACGATGAAGCTCGGCCGCACATCCGCATAGAGGCTTGCGTAAACAATCTTGAAGGGCCGGTGCGGCGCTGCACCCGTCTCCACCTTCGCCAGCCCGGAGACAAAACAGGCGTCGTAGCCCAGAGTCCCTGCAACCGCGTGGTCCGGATGGCGCGCCTGCCAGTAAGGCAGAATCACGACCCGCGGACGCAGCAGGCGTAACACCCGCGCTATTGCAATTCGGTTTTCAAGCGTATTTTCAACCGCGCCGTCAGGCAGGCTCAGCGCCTGTCGCCAGCCAACACCAAGCAGCTTTGCCGCCTCGGCCGCTTCCGCCGCCCGCTCGTCTGCGCTGCCGCGCGTTCCTGCTTCGCCCTGCGTCAGATCCAGAATCGCAGTCCGCAGGCCCCGCGCCGCCATCCGCAGCAGCGTCCCGCCACAGGTCTGCTCCACGTCGTCCCGGTGGGCCGCAATGGCCAGAACATCGGCTCGGAATTCGGCAGCCTCGTCGGACATCTGCATCACCGCGTCAGGATTCAATCGCCGCGTCAGTAAACGGTATTGTTCGCGTCTGTCACGCCGTCTATATAGGCCACGTCGTAGGCCGTTCCCGTCACCGTCACAAACTGGTTGTCAATCGCTGTGCCGTCCACGGTCGAGTGAATATACACTTGCCCGCCCTGCGCCGAATAAATCTTGTGCAGGCCCGTGACTGCGGCTATGCCGGTCGCGTCGCCAGTGTAAGGCTCCAGCAGAACGACCTTGTTGGTCGAGGTGTTGTACATGGTCAGGCAACCGTAAGGCTGATTGTTATAAAAGCGCTCGCCCTGATTGCACTTGGTCATGCCGATCCACAATGTATTGTCGTCAGCCTGAAGCATGCGGCTCACCGCGCCAGGCATACCGTCGCTGATCGAAACCGGGTTCGGCGAGCTGCTGGTCGACGGAACAACCGTGTTATTGGCAAGATTCAGTACTGTAAGGAAGCCGCCAAAGTAGCCATCCGGCATCAAACGCTGTCCCACCACATACATGGTCGAAGTCGCAACCAGCGCATTGCTGGCCCCGCCAGGAATGGCAATGTTCGCGATTTGATGGGTCTGCGCGTTGGTGCAAGGCGCACTGTTGCAGGGCAAAAGCCCAGACGCCTGCCCGGTCTCAAAGATCATGGGCGCAACCGGCAGCAGAGAGATCGAAGCCGTGGTGCCGCCGCATTCCGGCCCGCAATTCAACACATACGCCGTGCTGCCGTCGGCAGAGAAAACCGCCTTCACAGGCCTGTCGAACACCAGCGGCG
The DNA here is from genome assembly GCA_035529815.1 of Occallatibacter sp. Taxonomy (GTDB): domain Bacteria; phylum Acidobacteriota; class Terriglobia; order Terriglobales; family Acidobacteriaceae; genus Telmatobacter. Next base: position 16,748 of record DATKWA010000207.1, read on the forward strand.
CGCCGTAGTAGTTCCCCGTCGCGTCCACTGCATCCGGGCTTTGCGCCTGGAACAGGCACCAGCCCGGCGCGTTCTGCGGCTCGCAGTCAACCGCCGCCTTGGGCCACTTGCTGGGTCCGCCGGCGTAGCTCAGCGACTGCGCCGTCGTCAGTTCGCGCGGATAGTATGCGTAATTCGAGTTCTGCACAAAGGCCATCGCCACCGTCCCGCCGGGGTTCACACTCACGCGATACACACCCGGAAGGCTCAGCGGATACGAGCCGCCTTTTGACTGATCCACCACAGTCAGCACGTGAGATTGCTGGCTGGCCGCAAAAACGTAGGTCCCGTTGCGCGTCATAAAGATGCTGGAAGACAGGCCATTCAAGCCCGAAACCGTCCCCGCAGTCTTCTCGCCGGCGTAGTTGGCTGTCGTCATGCTGCCGTCACCGGAGCCGTAGACCTCCCCGATCTGCTGCTCGGGCATGTTTTGAATGCTGATGGGGAGCGCGCCGCCAAACCCGGATATCGAAAACGATGCCGGTTGTCCCGTGTAACCGCTGCGCGTGTCGTAGTACGCATCCACAATTTGCAGTGCGCCCTTTGTAAAGACGCTGGGGTTCTGGATCGCGATCATAACCCGATTCGTCAACCCGCTCGGGGGAAGCACGTGGCCCGCAAAATAGGTGGTGCTGCCACAACCTGCCAGCCCAGCTGCAACCATCAGAGCGGCACTGGCGCTCATCCAAAGACTTCTCTTCTTCAAAATCCCTTACCTCAATCGAACGCGCGGCACTCGCCGCGGATGATGGCATTGCACGGGGCACCCGGCCCGCAAAGGTTTTGAGCAGGGTTTGCCGCCTGCCCGAAAGACATCAAAAATCGGCGTTCGGCGACCCGTTCTGCCCAGCGTATGACTCCCGAAGTATAACAAAGCAGACCTAGGCTCTGGCGCCGCTCGCCCGCCGTGCCTTAGCATGACAACAGAATGACTGAGTTTACCGAGATCCTCGCCAATCGCCCCCTCCTTGCCGACGGCGCAATGGGTACCGTGCTCTACGCCCGCGGGATCTTCATCAACCGCTGCTACGACGAGCTCAATCTCTCCGACCCGGCCCTCATCGTCTCCGTACACGAAGAGTATCTGCAGGCCGGAGCTGAAATTCTGGAAACCAACACCTTTGGCGCCAACCGCATCCGGCTCGCCCACCACGGTCTGGCCGACAAGGTCAACGAGATCAATGCCGCCGGCGTCCGGCTCGCCCGCGAAGCTGTCGCCCATCTCAAGCAAAAGCAGACCGGCAAGGCCTGGGTCGCCGGCTCCATCGGCCCGCTCGGCGTCCGCCTCGAACCCCTCGGCAAGACAAGCCTCGGAGAAGCCCGCGACGCATTTGCCGAGCAGATGCAGATTCTCGCCCACGGCGGAGTCGATCTCCTCATCATCGAAACCATGCCCGCCCTCGACGAGGCCCGTGTCGCTCTTGAGGCCGCCCACTCCGTCGCTCCCCACCTCCCCGTCCTCGTCATGGTCACCGTCGACGACGAAAATAACTGCCTCGACGGAGCCTCGCCCCAGCAGGCCGCCGCCCTGCTCACCGAGTGGGGTGCAAGCGCCATCGGCGTCAACTGCTCCGCCGGGCCCACCACCGTACTCACCGCCATTGAAGCCATGCGACCCGCAACCACACTGCCGCTCGCCGCAATGCCCAATGCCGGAATGCCCCGCGCCGTCGAGGGCCGCAATATCTATCTCTGCTCCCCCGAGTACATGGCCAGCTTCGCCCGCAAAGCCATCGCCGCAGGCGTCCAAATCGTCGGCGGATGCTGCGGCACCACTCCAAATCACATTCGCGCCATGCGATCGGCCATCCGCGCCCTCGAAAATGCAGATGCCGCCCAGTCGCGCATCGAAACCGCCGGCACAACCCCCGCCCCAAACCCGCAAACCCCGCCCGCGCTGCTCAGTGGCCGCTCCCGCCTCGGCGCCTTGCTCGCCGAAGGAAAGTTCGTCACGCTCGCCGAGATCGTCCCGCCCAAGGGCATCGACTGCTCGAAAGAAATCGAAGGCGCAAGCCTGCTCGCGCAACTCGGCGTCCACGCCGTCAACGTCTACGATTCGCCCCACGCCTCGGCGCGCATGAGCGCGCAGAGCCTGTGCATTCAGATTCAGCAGCACACCGGGATCGAAACCATCCTCAATTACATCTGCCGCGACAGGAATATCTTCTCCATTCAGTCAGACCTGCTCGGAGCCTCATCGCTCGGCCTGCGCAACATCCTCTGCCTCACCGGCGACCCGCTCAAGCTGGGCAACTATCCTGACGCCACTGCTGTCTTTGACGTTGACTCCATCGGTCTCGTCAACATCGTCAACCGCCTCAACCACGGTCTCGACATCGGCTCCAACTCCATCGGAGCCAGCACCAACTTCACCATCGGCGTCGCCGCAAACCCCGGCGCACCCGATATGGAAAACGAACTGCGCCGCTTCGCCTTCAAAGTCGAGGCCGGCGCTGAATACGCCATCACCCAGCCCGTCTTCGATCTCCGCCTTCTCGAAAACTTCCTCGAGCGCATCCCGGAGACAATCAAGGCCCGCCGCATCCCCATCATCGCCTCTATATGGCCTCTCACCAGCCTGCGCAACGCCGAATATATGAAGAACGACCTGCGCCACTCCATGCCCGAAGAAATCATGCTCCGCATGGCTCAGGCAGACACACCCGAGGCCGCGCACGAGGAGGGTATCCGCATCGCGCGCGAAATGCTCGAAGCTGTACGCCCCTATGTCCAGGGCGTCCAGGTCAGTGCGCCTTTCGGAATGTACAACGTGGCCGCAGAGGTCATCGCCAGTGCCCTGCCTCTCGCCGCCAAACCCATGGAGTAGACCGTATGCCTTCCTTCGAACAATCCCTCAAGAAGCTCGAATCCATCGTCGATCAGCTCGAAAAAGGCGACATGCCGCTCGAAGATTCCCTAAAGCTCTTCGAGCAGGGCGTAGGCCTCTCCGCTGCATGCAAACAGGAACTCGACGCCGCCGAAGGCAAGGTGCAAATGCTCGTCAAGCAGCGCGACGGCTCCCTCAAGCCCGAGCCATTCCTCTCCGAATAATCCTCCTGGAAATATCCCGGGAATCTCGTTTTGACAATGAAGGGCACGGGCGAATGCTCGTGCCCTTCAACGCATATTCATTCGATCAATTCAAATACATTTTAAGAATTGCCTAATGTCGAAACAGGCACAACGGACCCGCGTATGCTCTAAATCGTCCAGCATAGAAGTCTGAACGCATCTGGGATTGGTCGTATCTCAGCCTGCCTCAGTATGGAGCGCGAATGTCCCCGGCAACGCCCATTGATTCCGCATACGCTCAGGCCTTCCGCTGCATCGGCTCTGACTGCGAAGACACCTGTTGCCATGGATGGAGCGTTCCCGTCGATCGGGCGACCTTCGAAAAATACCAGAGTCTCCCCCCAAGCCCTCTGCGCGCGCTCATCTCTGAGAGCATCACCCGGAACGTTGACAGAACCCCCTCGACAAGCGGCGCGCAAGCGTCAGCCAGCCACACCGCTTTCGCGCAGATCCGCATGGACAGTGCAAACCTGTGCCCCATGCTTACCGGCAACCATCTCTGCCGCATCCATGCCGAACTGGGCGAGGGAATGCTTTCGCATGCCTGCGCCACCTATCCCCGCATCGTGCACGAGCTCGGCGACTATCATGAAACCGCTCTCGCCCTCTCCTGCCCGGAAGCCGCGCGTCTGGTCTTGCTCGATCGGGATTTGCTCGCGCCAAAGCCGCCCACTCCGCCGCAGCCAGATGCGCGCCAGCCCCATGCCGCGCCTCCGGAATTCAATCCAGAAGACGGCCCGCAAGCCCTTCCCCCGGATTACATCCAAATTCGAGAGTTAGTGCTGTCGGTGGTGCGCATACGCTCCTATCCGCTCTGGCAGCGGATGTTTCTTCTCGGCCTGATGTGCCGGCGCTTGGACGCCATTGCCAGGGGCGAATTGAATCGGAGCGTCACGGAGTTTGTCGCCGACTTTAGAGCCGCCGTAAAATCAGGCTCCTTGCGCCCCGCTATGGAAACGCTGCCCGTCGACCCCTCCGCTCAGTTGGATGTGGTGCTCCGGCTCGCTGGCATGCTGCTCCATCGTTCCAACGTCAGCCCCCGCTTTGCAGACTGCGTGCAGGCCTTTACCTCAGGTATCGGCAATGGCCCCGATGCCACGCTCGACAGCCTCACCCGTCAGTACGCGCTGGCCCACGACTTTTCCTACGAGCCCTTCTTTCGCCGCCAGCCCCACATCCTCGAAAATTACCTCGTCAACACCGTCATTCGCTGTCAGTTCCCGTTTGGCCGCGATGGAATGCAGCCTGGCGCAGTGCCCCAAAGGTCAAAGGAGTTTTCCAAGCTTACCGCTCAGTTCACTCTCATCCGCGGCCTCTTGATCGGCGTAGCAGGATTCCACGGCGCTGCATTCTCAAGCGCCCACGTGGTCAAAACTGTCCAGACCGCGGCAAAGCACTTCGAGCATCATCCGGAGTTTCTCAACCTGGCCTACGAACTGCTGCTCGAGAGTCAGATGGACGGCGCAAGAGGAATGGCCATTCTGCTCAGAAACGCCCCGCCCCTCACAGCAAGAGCCGGGCAGCCCCGCATGCAGGCGCCAGCGCCTTATTCCTCCGGACCGGGAGCCACAACGGCTCCTTAGCCCAGCCACTTCGGATTGTGCGCCGTCCCGTCGAACATGCTCGTCGTCTTGAACAGCTCATACTTGCCCGCCTGCGCGGCATCCTTGGTCCGTTCCAGCAAACTCGCAACCTCTGCCTCAGACATCGGCTTGAACGTCCGCGCTGCCTCGAGCGCCTGATCAAGCACCGCCTGGCTGTCGATGCCCGTTATCTGCACTGAAATCGGCAGGTTCAGGCAGTAGTGCAGCCCCTCAATCGGCGTCACCGTCTTGCTCTCCAAAATAAAGTGATCGCCAAACGCCTTCATCCCCAGCGGAGCGATGCCTTCGCGCACCAGCACAGGCAACACATGGTGCTCGAAGCTGCGGAAGTGCGCGTCCATCACGTTCAGAGGCATCTGCACCGCGTCAAAGTGGAACGCGTGCGCCCGTGCCTCGTCCAGCATGCGCAGGTGAACCAGCGGGTCTTTGTGCCCGGTAAAGCCGATGTACCGCACCTTCCCTGCCTTCTTCGCCTCCAACATTGCTTCCATCGCGCCGCCCTCGGCAAAGATCCGGTCCGGGTCTTCCAGGCGAATCACCTCGTGGAACTGCATCAGGTCGACATGATCGGTCTGAAGGCGCTCGAGCGACTGGTCGATCTGCCGAGCGGCCTCGGCCTTCGTGCGCCCGTCAATCTTCGTCATCAGGAACACCTTGCCGCGGTAGCCATCCAGGAGAGCCTTGCCCATCCGCACCTCGCTCACCCCGCCGTTGTAGTCCCAGCAGTTGTCCATGAACGTAATCCCGCGGTCAATGGACTGGCGGATCAGTTGAATCGACTCCTGCTCCTGCAATCCGGGGTGGCCAATATGGTAGCCGCCCAGCCCGATTGCCGAGACCCGTTCTCCCGTCCGCCCAAGCGTCCGATAGATCATGCCCGCGCCCTTCGCGCTGTCGCCCGCAGGCGTCGTTTCTGCCGCACGCAGCGCCGGAGCCAGCAGTTGCTCCGTTGCAGCCACGCCCGCCGCCACTGTTGCCGTCTTCAAAAAATCTCTCCGGTCCATAATTCCTCCTATCGAATTTGGATATTTGCGTGCACTTGGCTTTGTGAAATTTCAGCCGCAAGCGCGGCAGAATTTTTCTATTCCCGATTCGCTTTTCCCTGTTTTTTCGCCAGCCGCGCCAACACCGCCTGCTCGCGCAGAACCTGCCGCAAAGGCCGCGCCGGCGTGCCAAACAGCACCGTCCCCGGCTTCAGCCCTTCATTCGTCACCTTCGACCCGCTGAACACCCCCGCCTGCCCGCCCAGAATCACGCCCGGCCCAATCTCCACGTGATCTCCAATCCCAACCTGCCCCGCGATCACCGCCCCATTGCCCACCTTCGACGAACCGGAAATTCCCGTCAGCGCCACCAGAATCACGTCCTCGCCGATGTCGCAGTTATGCCCCACATGAATCAGATTATCGATCTTCGTGCCCCGCCGGATGCGTGTCTCCTTCAACGCCCCACGATCCACAGTCGAGTTCGCCCCAATCTCCACATCGTCTTCAAGCACAAGCGTCCCCTGCTGCGGAAACTGCGTATAGGCCCCCGTCTTCGCATCGCGCACATACCCAAACCCGTCCGCCCCCAGCACCGCCCCCGCATGAACAACCACGCGATTGCCCAGCGTCGTCCCCGCATACAGCACAGCCCGCGGATAAATCCGGCACTCCTCGCCAATGCGCACACCCGCGCCAACCACTGCGCCAGCTTCAACCCGCGTTCCCGCGCCTACCGCCGCGCCATCGCCAATCACCGCGCACGGTCCAACCGTAACGTCCTTCCCAAGCACAACAGCCTCGCCAATCACCGCCGTCGAATGCACTCCCTCGGCCGCCGGCGCAGCCTTCAGCAGCCGGCCCGCCCGCGCAAACCACAGCCGCGGCTGATCCGCCTCCACAACCGCCATCCCCACATTGGCCCCATACCCTTCCAGGCACCCAGCCTTCACCACCACCGCCCCAGCAGCCCCCGCAAGCGCCTTCGCAGCCGACGCCGCATCCTCGGCAAACACCAGGTCCCGCCCCTTAGCCGCGTCCGAGTTTGCAACCCCGGCAACATCAGCGTCCGCGCTCCCCTGCGCCAGCCTGCCGCCCAATCGCTTCACCAGTTCACCCAGCGTCATGCGTCTCCCTCAATGCCCACTCAGTACAACCCCGGCTCACCCGCCGGCCGCGTCTTCCAGCGCCGGTGAATCCACAGCCCCTGGTCAGGATACCGCCGAATCCACCCCTCAATCGCCAAAGTGCACAACTGCGTCCCCGCCAGAATATCCGCACTCACATCGTCCGTCCGCGGAATCGCAACCTCCGGCCCGAAGTGCAGTACATACCGCCGCTCCGCCGCCTCCCACACCATGAACCCCGGCAGCACCGCCGCGCCCGTCTTCCGCGCCACGTGGGCCAATCCCGTCGCCGTGCATGCATCCACCCCGAAGAACTTCACGAACGCGCCCTGCGGAGGCGTCATGTTCGTATCCATCAGAATGCCCACCGTCCCTCCGGAATGCATCGCCGTCAGCAGCCCGCGCCCAAAGTCGTCCTTGTGCAGCACATAATTCCCATGCATGCACCGGATGCCGTTCACAAACGCATCCAGCATCCGGTTATCCAGCCGCCGAATCACCATCCCCATCGGGTGCCCCATCAGCGAGTGATAAAAGCTCGAAAGCTCCCACGCCCCCAGGTGCCCCGTAATCACCAGAACCCCTTTGCCCCGCGCCTCGGCCGCAAGGTAGTGCTCCAGCCCCTCAGTCCGCATCCAGTCCCGCGTATTTTCCGCCGTGTAGCGCGTCATCCGGCAGAACTCCACCAGCTGCCAGCCCAGGTGCAGGTAAACCCCGCGCAGAATCTTGTTTCTCGCCTCAGGCGCTAGCTCCGGCAGCGCCATCGCAAGATTGCGCACGCCCACACTCCGCAGTCGCCCGAACAGCCAATACACCTTGAACGCAAGAATCCACGCAAACAGACGCGCCAGTCCGCGCGGCATCCGCCCAAGCGTGCGCGCCACCGCCACCACCAGCCCGTACTCGATTCGTTCACGCATCGTGGAAGACAAACACCAGTTTAGCCCGCCGCGCAACCTTCACAACGCCACACAGACCAAGGGGCGCTCCGGCATCTGCCGGAGCGCCCCTTCCATGCGCCTTGAATCGAGTTCGACGTTCTAGCGGTTCTTCGCCTCGACAAAATACTGCGCCACCGTGCGCACAAACGGCACCGCTCCCCGCGGCACTGCCACACTCCCCTTCAAAATGGTCTCGAAGTGGTGCGGCGTCCCGTAGTAAACATCGGTATCCTCCGTATTCTGGCTAACGCTGGTCCCATCCAGATCAATGCCCGCAAAGATTCCCTTGTTGCGCGAGTAGCTCAGCAGTTCGGCATTCATCTTCCAGTCCGTCGCCGCCTGCCCGCTGCGGCCCACCGGTCCCGCCGCCGCCGAGGCATCCCCGCCAATCTTGAACTTGTTCTTCAGCAGATCCTGCATTCCGCGATCGTTCACCGCCACCAGAACCAGGTCGGTCGACTGACCGCCAATCTGGAAACCAAACGAGCCGCCCGCCATCCGGATAAATACCGGCGCGCTCCAACCTTTCCCCGTGCGGCACGTCACCACGCCCTGGCCGTACTGGCCGCCAAAGATAAACGCACCCTTGATCATGCCCGGCACTACAGCCACGCAGGTGGCCTGTTCAAGGATGTTCAGCGGAATGCTTCTGTCCTTGGCGCCCATGATCTGGTCAACAACCACCCTCGCCGCGTCTATGCGATCCTGAAGATCCTGACGGGACGATGCTGCAAAGACTGGGCAGCTGAGTAAAAAGCAAAGGCACACCGATGTAATCGTCTTCTTCATAAATTCTTTTCCCTTTCAAGGCACGGCCACAGCGTCTGCGTGGTCCGCTGGGTTCTACGGTGAAACAATCGTTTCCTCTGCCACGGCTCACGGGCCGAAGGGCTTCGGGGAATTTCAAGGTACCCGCCGATACAACACCGACAGTTCCTGAATCAGCCTACATCATGGGCGCCGGGCAGAGAATGAACCAGAAAATGGCCCAACTCGCACTGCAAAACATGAAACCCCGCGCGCACCACCGATCGTACGAGGAGCGAAAACCTCACTCCTCAAACTTGGATGCAAGTTTGAATCAAGGGGATGGATAGTTGGGGGAGGGCTGTGCTCGGTCCGGTCGGTTGCTCTGCGAAAAATCCGCAAAGGAAAAAAGAGGAGTTCCCAGGCATCACGAAAAACATGCCGCCTGGGAACTCCTTTCCCCAGATCTGCGTTGTTTCTGGTTACATCTTTGTGGGAAATGGTGCTACCGAACAAGAGTACTTAAGGGTTGTGGCCTTAAGTAATCGTTTTCTATAACTACTTAGTTAACAGGCCTTCGTCCCCCGCGCTGCTCTCTCCAGCCGCTGCCCAGGCCTTTGCGGCAACTGGAACAGGCTCCGCGCCGACATCGAAAGTTTGATGCGGTTATCGACTCCAGCTTTGCGCATCAACCGCGCCAAATGCGCCCGAACCGTGCGTTCCTCGATCCCAAGCTCGGCTGCAATCTCGCGGTTGGAACGCGCCAGCATGATCAGCTCAAGCACCTCGCACTCCCGTTCGGTGAGCTGCGGAGTCGCGACGGCACGACCCGTATCTGAGGCCTTCAGCAGCCGGTCGATCAGCTTCGAGAGCAGGCGGCGCGGCGCCCAGATCGACCCTTCAGTAACCTCCTCGATCGCCTTGCGTACCATCTCAGGGCTCTCGTGCAAGTCCAGATAGGCTCTGGCCCCGGAAATAATC
>DATKWA010000208.1:0-7474 GCA_035529815.1 Occallatibacter sp.
GGAAACCCGCTCAAGATAAGCTCGGCAAGTTGACCGAGTCTTGATTAGGCTTCATGTTCTCTTTCGACACGGATGCCCCGAGCAGCCGCGTCCAGGAGAGAGAGTCATGAAAACCGCATTGGCCTTCTGGCGGGGCACGACTGCACCCGCGGCACTTCGATCAACCTATCAGCGTCCCGGAGCCATCAACTGGACACGTATTTCGCTGCTGTTCGCGCTTGGGATTGTTCTCGCCGGCAATCTCGCCGCGCCCCTGGTAGCGACAGCACAGAACCTCGGTACATCTCCACAGTTCGGCCAGGCGGTTCAGGGCCAACAGGCTACCACGGTCGAAGGAACGGTCCTCAACATCGTGAACTGGGGCTGCAACGTGATTGCCCCGGTGATCGCGATTGCGTGCCTCGGCGTTGCGGGGTGGCATTTCAAGAGTGGCCGCGGCTATCTCGGTTGGGGCGTCACCGGTGTTTCCCTCCTGGTGATCTCTGGACTTGGGCGCATGGCCGAGGGCTTTATCACGCAAGCCCAGGGCATTCAGTAGGGAGTCAACACGATGCCTGTGCCGCAATTCCTCTCCGACCTTCTTCAACTGCTGTTCGATCTCGCGGTGCCAGCGGCATTTTGCACACTGGCTGCCGCGGGGGTAAGCCTGCGGCATGAGGGAGGCACCAACTTCCACATCAATGGCAAGACCGGGAAGTGGGTGTTGTGGACTGTGATTTTGCTGACACTACCGCAGCTTCTCTCGTGGATTGCGGCGCAGGGCATCACTGTTCCGTCGGCGAGCGGTTCTGTGGCGACGAGTTGGCTTGCCAGCATGGAGTCAGTCTTCAAGAACTTCGTGAATCAGATTGTCGTTGCCAAGCTGGTACCGGTTCTGGCCGGCTACTTCGTTCTAAAGGCAACGCTTGATACAGCGGCAGGAGAGAATCCGTTGCCTTCGATCATCACCGCTCTGTTTCTGATGACACTTTCGGCAACGATGCAGTTGTTCCAGAGCTGGAATTCCGGCGGCCAGTACGCAACCACCGATATGCTCGGCTCTCTCTGGAACTACATTGTGGGGCAAATCATGCCCGCTGCTGCCGGTTTGGCGTGTGTTGGCGCGGTCATCAACTATGTGCGGCACAGGCCGTGGACGCGACTGGTGTTTTCAGCGATAGGGTTTCTGTGCGTGACTGGTCTGCTCAAGCTCTTTCAGGCGATGGCAGCATGAGGAGAATGCGATGAGTCTCGATGGTGCGGTTGTGAACCTTGCTTCATGGGCCGGGAACGTCATGATGCCTACGATGGCCGGCGCATTCTTTGCCGGAGCGGTCTATCGCTACAGCAAGGGCGGACAGTTCGAGCAGCTTCTCTATGGTGGATTCGCGTCGTTGATGTGTTCGGGAATGCTGCGCGCCCTTGAAGGCTTTGTACAGAACGCCGGACCCACTAGCGCGGATGGCTATTGGATGGCGGTCATGAACCTGGTGAACTGGATCGCCAATGTGATCCTGCCGGTCTTTGCGCTTACGCAACTTGCGGCGATGGGGATGCACATGGGCGGGGTGGTCTCTGAGATTTACCCAGGATCTACGTGGATACGCAAGTTCATCGCCGCGATGGGCGCTTTGATGGTCTCGGGGATGGTTCGATTTGCAGAGTCGATGGTGACGCACGCACATGGGATCTGAGGAGATAACAATGAGCCTTGATCTGACGCCTGTTCACCGCAACCTGCACACCAAGGTGACGTTCCTTGGACTCGAGTTCGAGGACCTGATCCTGGTGCTTGCACTTGCGGCGCTGATGAACATCTTTGGTCACTTCGTCACCGGGAATGCGAAAGTTCTGGGGATGCCGCTGAGTCTGTTCATGGAGTTTGTTGTGCCGCTGCTCGCCGTGCCATTCCTGATCTTGTTCAAGTATGGCAAGCCTCGCGGCTATCTGACGGACCTCATCAAGTCGTTTATCGCGCCGCACGGCTGGTGCGCACTTGAGCGAGATACGGAGTTGACGCAACCTTACATCACGAAAGTTGAGGAAGAGTGAAATGCGGGCTTCGTTCAAAACCCACAACGATGGAACCGTGGAGCTCGATCTGGATACTGAGGCCGCACGGGCTGTGTTTGCGAGCGTCATCTTTGCAGCAAAGTTCCACCAGGAGTTTACTCTGCTTGCCAAGGTTGCGGAGGAAGGACTGCGAGGTGAGAAATGCACCGCAGCAAAACGCAACACAGAGAAGAGGAATGCCGTATGCCAATGACCTATGCGGAACACGATAAGAAGATGAAGGTTCCAGCCGTGTGCGAGTTGCTGCCGCTCCGCGACCTGCCCCAAGGCGACAATGTCATGGTGAGGACGAATGGCGCCTTTGTCGCCGGCTATGAACTGAAGGGCGTGCTCTCCTACTTCGCAACCGACGAAGATCGCAACCAGGCGAAGTCGATGCTGGAAGCGTTGATCCGCGGAGTGCCCGATGTGAGTATGCGGATTCAGTTTCGGTACGAGATCTCCGAGCACCTTGGTTTTTTGTTCGAGGACTATGTGAATCAACAGCGCACCGAACAGTCGGAGGTGATGGCGCTCGACACGCACCGGCTCAAGATGTGGCAGCGCAAGGAGCAGAGCGGCTTCTATTTTGAGAATCGGCTCCATGTGTACTTCATCTGGGACCCGCGCATCCATGCCAAGCTCTATCACTCCGCACAACAGAACCGGCGGCTTGGCGGCTTCACGCTCAGCCAGAAGAAGGCGATCCAGAGATCGCGCAAGGAGCACGACACCTATTTGGCAGAGTTTGAATCGATTTTGCGGGGCATCGAGAGCTCGATGGAGACGGCCAATCTCTCGCCGCGCCGGCTCTCGACGCAGGAACTATTCGAGGAACTCAAGCACTCGCAGCACCCGGCGCGCCGCGATCGACGCCCCTATTTCCCAGGCGAGGATCTGATCCAGTACCGTTCTGCTCGCGAGCAGGCGACCGAGGCAAGCATTCTGAATGAGACCGAGACCTATCTCAACGTCGATGGGTACCTCTATTCGGTGGTGAGCCTCAAGGAACTCCCCGACGCGACGTTTCCAGGCGTGCTGCAGAGGTTCTCGACCTTGGGGTTTCCGGTGGTCATCAGCGCGCAGGTATTCGTTCCCGACCAGGTGAAGGTACTCAAGGGGTACAAGAAGCGCCTGCAGAAGATGATCGCCGCGCAGAAGGACGCGAACGGCAACTTCAAATCGAATCCCGAGGCCGAGGTAGCGCAAGCGCAGCTCATGCAGGTGCAGCGGGACATCATTTCGAGTTCGCTGAAGACCGCGAAGCTGAGTCTATCGGTTGTGGTGCGCACGTCACAGCCTGCGGTGACATTCGGGGATCTCGAACGGGCGGAACGCGATCTTGCCAATCGCACACAGGAAGTATTAAACGCCTTCACTCACATGAACGGCGCCAAGGCTGTCGTTGAGACGATTGCCAAGCGCCGTATCTTTATTGGGACGCTGCCGGGGATGGGCGAGACCGACAAGCGTGAGCAGGACATGCTCACTCCCAATGCCGCCGATCTGGTTCCCGTCGAGATGCCGTGGACAGGCACTCGTAAGAGTCCGCTGATTCTCTTCGAGACGCCCTACCGGCAACTGATTCCTTACTCGATGTTCGACCCCGATCTCTCGGACGCGAATGGCCTTCTGATGGCCAAGAGCGGCGGAGGCAAGACGCTTGCCGCGCAACAGATGCTCTTGATGGCCGCGCGTGCAAACGCGCTGATCTCGATCCTGGAGCGCGGGGACTCCTATCAGCCACTGGTCGAGCTGATGGGCGGCGAGATGATTCAGATGTCGCTTGACAGCGATCGGACCATCAACCCCTGGGACTTGCCGAAAGGCGAATCCAAGCCCTCGAACGACCAGCTTTCGTTTCTGAAGAACCTGACCCGGCACATGCTGGGCGAGAATACTCCTCCCGATCTCGACATCGATTTGTTGGACAGTGTTTTATTGGAAGCGATTGCGGCCACCTACAAGCGATGCAGCGCCAAGAGTTCGAACCCAATTCCATTGTTTGGGGATCTCGCAGCGGAACTGGTGCACTGGCAGGACCGGGACCGGAATCAGAAGATCAATACGATGGCTCAGATGGCCTCGACCAAACTGCGTGCCTGGGTGGACGAGGGGCCATATGCAAAGCTCTTCGACCGGCCGACGACGATTCAGCTCGACAACCCGTGGCTGTACTTCAATGTCGAGAAGCTGAAGGACGATCCGCGGCTTGAACGCGCAATGAGTTTGCTGATCGCTCATACGGCCACCTATCGGGCCTCGGGTTGGACCGGGCAGCCGAGCATCGTGCTTCTCGACGAGTGCTGGGCGCTTTTGGAGTCGCCCATCCTGGCCTCTGTCGTCGTGCAACTCTTCCGCACGGCACGCAAGCGCAATGCGAGTGTCTGGGGAATCAGCCAGACGCCGGAAGACTTTGTCGGGACACCCGACAAGCCCAACGAGCACGGCGCCGGCATCGTCAAGAACGCCACAACCAAGATCATCGGGAAGCAGCCGGGCGATATGAGGGCGCTCAGAGATCACGTCCATCTCAACGAAACGGCATTGAACCAGATCAAGACATTCGCCCACCCGAAGAAAGGGCACAGTGCGGAGTTCCTGATCGCTATCGGCGAGAAGGCGGAATCGACGCACGCGATCCGGGTTGTGCCGAGTCCGGTCGACTACTGGATCACAACTACATATCCGCGTGAGCGGAACTATCGCAGGTGGTGGCTCGCCAGGCATACTGCGATTCCGCTGATCGAGGCATACGAAGCGCTCGCCGAGCGGTATCCGCGCGGCTTGGCGGAACTCGCTCCTCTTGAGGAGGAGATTTCAGGTGAAGTTCAGGAGGTAGTGATGCGATGAAAAGCACAAAACATGAAGCTCAAGACGATTCTTTGCTGAACGGCGCGCCCTATCATGCTGTGCTTGAATCAGCGAATGGCAACGTCGTCCGGCACTATCGCTGGAAGCGGATGATGGCCGGAATGCTGGCGCTGGTTGTTGCGTTGGCACTTCCGTCTCGAGCCCATGCGGGCATCCTCGACATCTTCGATGAAATCTTCGGCACCATTCAGAACGACATGGGCTCGGCGCTCAGCGAAATCAATCAGGTGACCCAAGAGGTACAGCAGTTGTACCAGCAAACAGTGTGGCCCTTGGCGCTGATAAACCAGGCGCGCGGCTTTGTGTCGAGTTCGATCACGAGCTATCGCAGCTACATGACGCAGGTCTTCAGTCTATCCTCTCCCAGTGCGACGCTTGCCAGCCCTCAACAACTGGAGACGATCCTGCACAGCCGGCAGTCGGCGCAGATTCCGGCTCTTCAGGCGAGCTTCGTGGCGAACTACGGGGCGGTCGCTCCGGTGAACACCGCGTCTCCTCAAGATCGCGTGATGATGGACATTGACGATGCTCTGGGGCAGGAAACCCTGAAGACCACACTCATTTCGGATCAGGGCCAGGACGTCATTCTTGCCACTGCCAACCAGATGGAGAATCAGGCGGCGGTCAGCACTCCAGGGTCAACGCCCTTCATCACCGCGCAGGCCCAGGTTGCCAATCTTCGTTGCCAGGCATTCATGCAGAAGATGCTTGCGGCGGAACTGCGTCAGGAAGCCGGCCGCATTGCGCATGACAACGTGCTCACGAAACGGAAAGCGTCGGCCGCGGGCGCGATCAACAACCTTGTCACTGGCACACTTAGCCGGTAAGGAGGAACTTCGATGGCAGACATGACTAACAAAACGAACAAGGTGCGGAAGCCGTTCTTCTGGCGCCATAGGGAGCCAATCGCCGCTGAAACGGTGCGACTGTCGTCGGCAATCGAATCCGATCAATCCAAGGACCATCCATGGTACCGGCCAACAGTATGGAAGACAGCCGCATTGGCGGCCATCGCGCTGATGCTTCTGCCAGGCCGCGCAAACGGAC
Organism: Occallatibacter sp.; assembly: GCA_035529815.1. Lineage (GTDB taxonomy): Bacteria > Acidobacteriota > Terriglobia > Terriglobales > Acidobacteriaceae > Telmatobacter. The sequence goes on from DATKWA010000208.1 coordinate 5,953, forward strand.
AGTTTGGGATCGATCTCGCTGCAATCCTGGCGGCGTTGTCCAAGGTCGAGTCCTTGATGAACACCTATGTTGCCGCGCCGCTCAAGACGATCAACCAGGCTCAGCAGAGCATTGCGGAGTATGAGCAGCAAATTGTGTATCCGATCGCAGCGATCAACCAGGCCCGGAGCTCCGTTACGCAGTTCGAGAGCCAGTTCGGCCAGATAACCAATATGTTCAAGGTCAACGTATCGAGCGCGACTCTGCCGCAGTCGCAGAATCTCGAATCGCTTCTGCTCTCCCGTAACACAGCGAATATCTCGACGGTTTCGCCACAGTTCCAAAACGTGTACGGGGTGGTCATGCCGCAGAATACCGCATCGCCGCAGCTTCGCAATATGACTGACATGACGGACGCCCAGGCGCAGGATGCGATGAAGCGCGCCATCCAGATCGACGCCCTGGCCGATGCCGAATTGGCGGAAGCGGACCAGATGGGCCAGCAGATTTCCGCCGCTGCTCCAGGCAGCGCTCCGATTCTCGAAGCAGAGGCGGATGTATGGGTGGTGCGGGCAAATGCCTATACTCAGGCGGCGCTTGCCGAGTTGATGCGCACCCGCGGTATCGATATCGCCAATCAGAGCAAGATGTCGAAGCTCGCGGCAGCGGACTCCATGGGCAGCAACGGTCTCATCAATGGATCTCTGACAAACAGGTGATCACCAATGCTGCTTTCCGCTCTCCATTTCGGTCCAACGGCGCTTGCGCTCATCGGTTCGACGCAGCTGAATCTATTCGAGCAATTTCTGACGCAGGCTGTCCAAGGGATCGACTCGACCGGCATCACGTCGGGCATGCAGAACGTGGGCTACGTCATTCTCGTTGTCGGATTCCTCTGGCAGGTGTACCAGTCCGCCCTCCACGGTGGCGATGTGCGGGAACTGGGAACGAGCCTCATCAAGTATGTTGCGACGGCTCTGGTGGTGATGAACTACCACGCCGTCTTCACGACGATCAACCAGGGCTTCGCCAACGCCGGCAATTGGATCGGCAGTGCTTCAGGGGGGCTCAACCTACTGGATAACTGGAGGAGCGACATCCAGACGCAGTTCAGCCAGGTTGGTTTCCAGCAGATGTGGGGTCTCGTCACCGGTTCAATCGCGGGCTTGATCGACGCCCTTCTCATTCTGGTTGCTTATCTTCTCTATCCGCTGGTGATCGTGATCTTCGGATTCTTCTACATCCTCTATGGAAGCATCCTGTACATCTTTGGCCCGCTGGTGATTTCGCTGATGCCGCTGGGAGCGACCAACCGCATCGCCAAGGCATATGTCGAGAACGTCTTCATCTGGAATGCCTGGCCGATTCTCTATGGCGGCTTCGGCGCTCTGTTAAGTGCGGTGCAGATGGGCCAGGTAGGCCAGATGCTCAGCCAGAACAGTTTCTTAGGCGGCCTTGGCAGCCTCGAAGGATCGTTCCTGATCGGTTTCGCAAGCATCATCTTCTCGCTGGCCATTGCCGTGATTCCATTCATGGCGAAGAG